>JAFOIY010000060.1 GCA_017420505.1 Solobacterium sp.
GTTGTATGGTTCAGATTCTTCTTCAATGCGGCACGGATCTTCGCGTCCGTTGCGGCATCCACTGCCGACAGAGCATCATCGAAGATCACGACCGGAGAGTGCTTCATCAGTGTCTGGGCAATCGCTGTACGCTGTTTCTGTCCGCCGGACAGTGTTACACCGCGTTCACCGACAAAGGTTCCATATCCTTCCGGAAAATTCTGGATGGTCTCTTCCAGTGCTGCCGTTGATACACTCTCTGCCAGTCTGGATTCATCCGGGTCATCCGCAGCGATCAGCAGATTCTCCTTCAGTGTACGGGAGAAGAGATACGGTTCCTGCAGGACAAAGCCGACAGCCCTGCGCAGGCTGCTGCGCTTGAGGTCACGGATATCCGTACCGCCGATGGTAATGGTACCGTTCTCCGGCGGCAGTTCATACATCCGGTCGATCAGGGCAGCCAGGGTGGTCTTGCCGTATCCGGTAGCGCCGAGGATGCCTACGGTGGATCCTTCCTTGATGGTCAGGCTGATATCCTCCAGAATCCACGGACCTTCTTCCCGATAGCGGAAAGAGACATGGTCGAAAACGATATCCCCTGCCGGGACTTCCTCCAGGGCATCCGGGGCATCTTCTTCCACCGGAGCGTTCATGATGAACCGGATCCTGTCGATGGAGACCCCTGCTCTGGACAGGCCGGAGATGACTCTGCCCAGGGAACGCACCGGCCAGATGAGCATACTGTTGTAAGCCAGGAAAGCGATGAAATTGCCTACGGTCAGACGGTCAGCGGCGCACAGCCAGGAACCGAGCGCCAGTACGCTCAGCAGCTGCATGTTCATGAAGAAATCACCGGTGCACCAGAAAGCGGACAGCAGCTTCATGAGACGGATCCACATCTCTGTATATTTATCGTTCTGGGCACGGAAGCGGACGGATTCTTCCTTCTCCCTGCCGAACGCGCGCACCACACGCACACCGGTCAGGTTCTCCTGTGTGATGGAGGACAGCCGGGCTTCCTCTTCATCCGCCACTTCAAACGTGGAGCCGATATGCCTGTGGAAGAAGAAGCTGTAGCCGACGATGATCGGTATGAACGCACAGGACACTATTGTCAGCAAAACATTGATGCTCAGCATGAATCCGACAGCCAGCACCAGCATCAGTACCGTACGGAACAGCGATGTGAGCTGTTCCGACAGGAACATCTTCACGGTCTCTACGTCCGATGTACTTCTCTGGATAATGTCTCCGGTATGGTTCTCGGCATACCAGGCGTAAGGCAGATACAGCAGATGCCCGAACAAAGTATCGCGCATCCGCTTTACCAGTTTCTCCGCGCCTGTGACGTTGAAGAGCTGGGAGCCGAAGCGGAACAATGCGCCGGTCAGTCCGAGCAGGACTACGGCTGCCGCAATGTACAGCAGATGCGTGCGCAGGAACGCCGGTCCGCCGTATCCTTCCAGCCAGGCATTGATACGTTCAGGCAGGGAGGAAGGCTCTGTACCGAGGACGGTGTCCACGGTATAGCTGATGATCTTGGGATTGATGAAGTCCACCAGAGAGACCAGGGAGGTCATCAGGATGCCCATAGCAAAATACTTCTTGGAGCCTTCCAGGAAGTACAGGATCAGGGACGTTCTGCTTTCAAATGCCGTTTTCTGCGTCATACAATGCGATTCTATCAAACCTTGGTTTTCTTATCAACAGACCCGATGATGCATATATAATGGAGAAAACAAGGAGACCAGTACTATGTATACAACGAAGTATCCGAATCTGTTTTCTCCGATCACCATCAAGGGAATCACCTTCCGCAACCGGATCTGGGCAGCACCGGCAGGCGTCCATCTGCTGTCTTTGGGTGAAGACCGTCCGAATGATCATGTGATCGCCTACTATGCTGAAAAGGCCCGCGGAGGATCCGCAGTCATTACCTTCTCAGCGACGAATATGGACCTCTACCGCGGTGAGGATCCGGTGCATTCCAACGACAATGTGCTGAAGCCGGAAACACACCCTGCGTTCCTCAGGCTGACGGATGCCATCCACTTCTACGGTGCCAGAGCGTCCATGGAACTGCTGGCTTTCGGATACATGTTTCCGGATGAAGACGGTGTGCTGCACAACTACACCGTAAACGGAGAGACCGGGGAAGACGGCGCTGTCCGGTACCGGCTGGAGCGTGAGCATCTGGAGAAGATCGCAGACAACTATGCAGAAGCGGCGAAGAACGCAATGGAATGCGGCTTTGATATGGTTCTGGTACACGGCGGGCATGGCCTGCCGCTGTTCCAGTTCCTCTCCCGTCAGTGGAATCACCGCGAGGACGAATTCGGCGGCAGTCTGGAGAACCGGCTGCGCTTTCCGCTGATGATTCTCAGGAAGATCCGGGAGAAATGCGGAAACGGTCTGATCATTGAATACCGGATTTCCGGTGATGAGATCGGCGGAGAAGACAGCTTCCGCATCGAGGAATGCATTGAAGCACTGAAGGTACTGCAGGAATACATTGATATTGCGCATGTGTCCGCCGGTTCCTTTGCCAATCATACCGATCATATCACCCACCCTACCATCTTCCTGGAGAGCGGGCACAATACCTACCTTGCGGCGGCAGTGAAAGCCTGTCCGGACATCCGGATTCCTGTACTCACGCTCGGCGGCTACCAGCGGCCGGAACTGATGGAGCAGGTAATCGCGGAAGGAAAGGCCGATATCATTGCCATGGCCAGAGGAACAATCGCCGACCGTGATCTGATCAATAAAGCCATGGACGGCAGGGAAGATGAAATCATTCCGTGTATCCGGTGCTTCAACTGCCTGGATTTCGAACGGGCTGGAAGACTGGCGTGTTCCGTCAATCCGACCATCGGCCGGGAGCTGGAACTGTCCCGGATCCATGGCAGTGGTCAGAAGCGCAGAGTCGTTGTCATCGGCGGCGGTCCGGGCGGTATGCAGGCAGCCATTACAGCCCGTCAGGCAGGCCATGAAGTCATTCTCTACGAAAAGAGCGATCATCTCGGAGGAACCGCTGCTTTCTCCCACAAAGTACCGTTCAAGAAAGGGCTCAGTGACTTCATCAATTACCAGATCCATATGATGGAAAAGCTCGGTGTGGAAGTCCGTCTGAACTGTGCGCCGGATGTTGAAGATATTGAAAAGGACAATCCGGACGCTGTCATTGCGGCAGTCGGTGCCGGTCCGGTACTGCCGCCGATCACCGGCGTCGGCCAGTCCCATGTTCTCTTTGCCAAAGAGGCTTACGACGATACCGTACGGGAGTGGCTGCACGGAAAGCGGATCGCTGTCATCGGCGGTGGAATGGTCGGCTGTGAAACCGGACTGTACCTGGCAAAGGAAAATGCCTGTGACGTGACGATCATAGAGATGCAGGATGAGCTTGCCAAGGAAGAATACGAGATCACCCGGGCAGCGCTGATGGAGGAACTGAGCGCCCATACGGCATCCTTCGTCAATACCGCCTGCCGTGAAATCACCGCAGAAGGAGTTGTCTGTGAAGACCGCACCACCGGGGACACGATTACCGTGGAAGCGGATTATGTTCTGATTGCAGCGGGAATGAAGGCGGATACAGACGGGGCAGAGCGGTTCCGCGGCATTGCCAGATACTTCTTCACCATCGGAGACTGCCGCAAAGCCGGCAAGGTGCTGCAGGCAGTCCGCCAGGGCTATGACGCAGCGGTCCAGCTGTAGGAGGTTCTATGGATAAAGCGTATACACTCCATCCGATGATCGAAGCGGACAAGGAACATCTGTACCGTTTCGGCAGAACCCTGTTCACCCACCCGGAACTCGGCTACAAGGAATTCGAGACACGGGACCTGATCCTGAAGGAACTGCAGGAAAACGGGTTTGACCGGATCGAACGGTACGGAGAGACAGGCCTGATCGTTACCATCGGGGACGGGAAGCCGTCCATCGGCCTGATTGCCGAGCTGGATGCCATCCCCACCCCGGGGCATGCGGACGCGGATCCTGTCACTTCTGCTGCGCATACCTGCGGCCACAGTACCCAGTGCGCTGTCCAGCTGGAGGCGCTGAAAGTGCTGCGTGAGGAGATGAAGCACCGCAGGGGTACGGTTAAGCTGTACTTCACACCGGCGGAAGAATTCACAGACATTGACTTCCGGCTGGACTATATTGCCAGCGGAAAAGCAAAACATGTATCCGGCAAGATCAATATGCTCATGGACGGGATCTTCGATGATTCCGATGTTCTGATCCATCTGCATGCCATGGGACAGTACCAGGGACATCGTTTCGCCATCGGCAGTACACTGGCCGGCTTTACATACAAGCGGATCACCTTCCGGGGCAGAGCGTCCCATGCGGCAGTCAATCCGGACCAGGGCATCAATGCATTGAATATGTTCACGCTCTTCAACAGTGGGCTGGGCATGCTCAGGGAAACCTTTGTGGACGAAAACAAGAACCGGATCCACGGGATTCTGCTCAAAGGCGGCAGTACGGTCAATTCCGTGCCGGATGAGGTCATCTATGAGTGCTACATCCGTTCCTTCAACCAGGACAATCTTCTGTCCCTCTCCGCCAGAGTGAATCAGCTTGCGGTGCATTGTGCGGCAGCGCTCGGCGGTGAGGCACAGATCATGGA
>JAFOIY010000061.1 GCA_017420505.1 Solobacterium sp.
GCAGTCATGTTGTCATAGATGCCTTCCCAGCATTCATGCACTCTCTGCCAGAGCTCTTCCGCCTGGAAGCCGCAGACCGTCATCTCACCCGTACCGATGCTGCTGACGAAGGCTGCCGCCATGGCCGGGATCTCTTCCGGATTAAGGGGCACCACCGCTGTACAGAAGCCCGCAACGCTGGTACGGTTCTCCAGCAGGTAGCGGTTCAGATCGTCACCGAACCAGTACTTCCTGCCCTGTTTGTCTTCTGCCACAGCGAAGGTGCCTTTGGAGGCTTTTACTGCCTCATGGCAGGCCATGCCTGCCAATGAAGCAGAGAAGACCAGCACCGGGAACAGATCCGTACCCTTCTCCGTACGGAAAGCATCCTTGAGCATCTCTATGATGCCGCCCGCATGTCCCGCCAGGCGCTTTACTCTTTTCTCATCCGTTTCTTTTCCGAACAGTCCCATAGATTCATTATACTCCGGCTGAAAGAAAAGGGCCTGTCCTGATGGGCAGACCCTTGGTACACGATCAGAAATCACCGTAGTTGGAGGATTTGCTGCCGACGTTTCCATTGGAGGAATTGAAGGTCAGTGTATAGGAATTGCCTGCCGGGAACGTGAAGTATTCACTGCTTCCGGTCAGCAGCAGCCTCTGGTAGCTGCCGTAGGATCCGAAGGTCTCTTCCTTGCCGAACCACTTGCTGCCATCGCCCCAGGCAACGGCCATCCGGTAGCTTCCGCCGCCGAAGTAGGCTGTCGCCGACGCACCGTCACGGATGTACAGGGTCTCCACCAATGCATTGTTGGAATCGTAGATCTTGATGAACATATCGTCATCATCCTTGGTATCGGTGATGGTTACACTGACGGTACCGGCCTGGGTATTGCGCTCCACGATGCCCGTTGCCGGACGCTCCTGGATGCAGGAAGCCGCCAGATCATCCGAATCCAGAATGTGTCCGCACTTCTGGAAGCAGGCATAGGCACTGTAGAACAGGCCTTTGTTGAGATGATTCAGACCATCGATGTAGTTCGCGTAGTAGGATGCCCGCTTGCCGAAGAGCGTATCACCGTTCTTCTCTACTTCCTTGAATACATTCAAAGAATCATAGTCCCCGGCTTCGAAGCGCTCCAGCGCCCCGAAGTACAGCACTGCGTCCTGTGCCCGGCCCATGCGCCACTCATCGATCGTACCCCGTTCGATCAGCTCACGGAACAGCGTATCCGCCTCCGCGTTGTTGTCAGCCAGGAAAGCCGCTACCGCCCGGGTGTAGATGTTCATGTCCGCACTGTCGCGCACCTCACCGGCCAGCTCGAACTTCTCCGCCGCGGCTGTATAGTTCTCTACGGAATAGCCTTCCTCCAGATACTGCATGCCTTCGATGTAGCTGATGTACTGCTCAGCGCCTTCCAGCTCGCCTACAGCCGAAATCGTCTCCAGCGCCTCATCGTAATCCTCATTGTCCAGATACTGCAGTCCTTTGCAGAATTCGATGTACTTCGGCGCGTCCTTGTAGTCTTCCAGGCTCTCCAGCGTCTCGATCGCTGCAGCATAGTTCCCTTCGTTCATCGCCGTCAGCGCTTCCTTGTAGGTATTGTTCTTCTGGTAGGCAGGAATGCCGAACAGCGCACCCGCGCCTACCGCCACAGCCGCAGCCACGATGACCGGCACCTTGCTGGATTTCTTCTTCTCCGGTGCAGCCGGCTTAGCAGGCTCTTCTGCCTTTTTCTCCGGCTCTGCCGCAGGTGCTTCCTCTACCGGTGCTTCTTCCGCCGGTGCAGGCTCTTCTGCCGGCATCTCTTCCGCTGCCTCATCGATCGCTTCCTCAACGGCCGGTTCCTCCACTGCAGCTTCGACGGTCTCTTCCACTGCCGCATCCGCCGGTATTTCTTCCACCGGGATCTCTTCCGGTTCCATCGCCGCAGCCACCGCTTCCACCACGGCCGGCTCTTCCACCGCTGCCGCGATTGCTTCCTCAGCAGCCGGCTCTTCCTCCGGCAGCGTGCGCTCAGGCATCTCTTCCGTCGTTTCCGTCACAGGTATAATCTCTTTTTCTTCAGGCTTTTCTTCCACTGCCGCCGGTGCACACGGAGATCCGCAGTACTCACAGAATTCACTGTCATCCGGTATTTCAGCGTGGCAGTATTGACAGGTCTTCATACATTCTCCCCCCCCATTATCTGTATTATGAAATGCTCGTGACCGAGGAATCATGATCTGGATCTCTGCACAATCGGCAGAGGCTGTTCTTTACTATCAGTATCGTACAACGGCGGGATCAGGTCAATCACCCGATGACCTTGATGTTCTCCCTTCCTTCCCCGAGGAAGTCCACCTTGCCGTCCACCAGGACCACACTCTCCTCCGTGAACATGAACGTATCCCTCTGGTACATCTCCAGGTACTCGATGGTACTGAGTTCCAGAGCGTACGAAGTATGTTCATGAACCTTCAGTTCACCGGAAGGATACACCGGACCCTGGACGTTCCAGAGACCGATGGTCGGCCCGCACGCATGGCCGAAGAGTCCCAACGGATGCGTGTAGAGTACGGGCCTCAGGGAGGCTTCCTTCCCCTGACGGATGCTTTCGGTGAAGACTTCGTTGCCGCTGCGGCCGACGGTCATGTTGCGGCGTACGATGTCCTTGAAGGCATTGTTGCGCCGCATGGCCTTTTGCAGCTCTTCCGGCAGTTCCTCCCCGGCTTCCCTTCTCACCCAGCACAGACGCTGTGTATCGGTGCAGAGATGCAGGTACGTAATGCCGAAATCACAGTGCAGCAGGTCTCCCCGCTGGATGACGGTATCCTCTTCCTGCATGCCCTTTTCGTTCTGCAGATTCACATCCGGCGGGAACCAGCAGGTGATGCCCAGTTCATTGACCCGCTTCGTCATATAGTCCATGACATCCCGGCAGGTCGTCTTCCCCGGTGTGATGACCTCATCGCTGAACGCTTCCTCGATGATGCTAAGTGCAGTATCCATCACTTCCGGATAGTACTTCAGCTCTGTCTCCGTACGGGTTTCCATCAGCCGGATGCCCGCCTGGTCATTCCCCCGGAAACGGGCAGTGATGTCCTCCGGAAGCTCCTGCAGGAACTTCCGGTACAGACCGGAGGAAAGACCGTCGGTATAGGCATAGTGGTCCGAGATATCGATGTTGATGGTTTCCGGATCATACTGCCGGATGATGCGTACCAGCGCATCCATCTGCGTCTCCTTCTCCCTGTCCCAGTCATGCCGGTAGTACCGGTTCAGCACTGCGTCCGGCATACTGACGCTGATGCGCTCTTTTCCATACTCCGCAAAGACCAGGATGGTCAGCCGGCGTGCCGTCGGATACAGCGCAGGAACGATATGATGGAACACCGGATCTTCGTTGTATTCACGGGACGCAATGATCCAGAACGGTGTCCCCGTTTCCTCCATCACGGCCGGCAGGACCTTCTCCAACCGTTCCTCCAGCATTTCATCCTGTATTCTGTGCTGTTCGTTGATATCGTACATACTATACTGCACTCTCCTTTCAAAGAAAGGGCTGCTCTGCAGCCCTCTGCCTTCTGTCCCGCTGGTATCCAGGACAGTGCTTACTTCTTCTTCTGCTTGCCCAGTTCCTTCCGCAGATAATCATTGAACTCCTTGAAGACACCCTTCGGATAGACTTCATCCAGCAGCTCCACCATCCGGTCGATCTGCTTGTTGGTCAGATCATCGTTGCCGATGATGTTCCGGAACTTGTTGCCGACGGTGTACTTGCGGATCGTAACGGCGCTCTTCTTCTCCTCGATCATCCTGCGTACGATGCTGGAGGAGTGCGCAAAGCGGATCATATCCTTGTTCAGCAGATCATAGGAAAGCTTTCCGTCCTTGCCCGTATAGTACGCGACCAGTGCCTCGTACTCCGCTTCATCGATGATGATTTCCTCCGGCTCCTCTGCCGGTTCCTCGGGTTTCGGATACATATCATCTGTAATCTTTACACTGGCCAGTTTGTGGTACGGCATGCCCTTGGTGAGCTCTATGGCTTCCTTGAACATCTCCGGTGTATAGATCTTTGTGTTTGTGTTGGCTGCAGGGACTGCCCCGCCGTCACGCTTGTTGATGGCCGCAATGCCGGGCTGCTTCTGCCCCTGAAGGAGAATGACAATGCCTGAACCTCCGGATCTGAACTTTTCACGGTACGCAAAAGCCGGAGCTGCAGTGAGCTGTACGACGTTGGTTCTGATCATATGATTGTTCTCTCTTTCCTTATTGTCAGTATAGCATCCAGGCTGTGGATGCCTGTGAAAGAACTATGAAAAAGCGGTGGGTACACCGCTTATTTTCCCTGGTTCAACGGCAGATACGGAATGAGCGCCGCTGCTGTGGAGGAAATCGGCATGGTCTGCAGCCAGACAACACCCGGACCGGTCAGGACCGTATTGAACAGTCCCTCACCGCCGAAGAGGACGTTCTTGACCCCTTTGACCTGCTGGATATCCATACGCACGGTCGCCTCGTAGCCGGCCACATAGCCGGTATCCACGACGATCTGCTCGCCCCTGGCCAGCTCGATCTCCTTGAGATCACCGTCTATTTCAACAAACGCAATGCCGCTGCCGCTCAGACGCTGCATGATGAAACCTTCACCGCCGAAGATTCCCGCACCGAGCTTGCGCTTGAATTCCACGGAGAGCTCCACGCTCATCTCCGAGGCGAGGAACGAACGTTTCTGGAAGATCCAGTCCTTCTCGGAAAGATCCACTTCCGCGATTCTGCCGGGGAAGCTGGAGCCGAAAGCGATCATGCCCTTGCCGCCTCTGGCCGTATAGATGTTCTGGAACAGACGCTCACCGGAGAACAGCCTTCCGAAAGCTCCCGCACCCGTCGTTTCCATCTGCATGTTCGGAGACATCCATACCATGGACCCTCCTTCCGTGATCATCGCTTCTCCCGGATCCAGGTAGCATTCTACAACCGGGAACGCACCGCCTATGATTTCATACTCCATTGTCCTTCCTCCTTCTATGCCGCAGCTGCCGCTGCCGCAGCCATCTGAATGGCCAGTGATACCGATACCGCCGCCGCAATCGATGCGGACAGACCGCTGTCCGCGCTCTCCTCGGCACTCTGCACGCACAGCACCGCAATCATCCTGCGCAGCCTGGCGCTCTGGCCGAAAATGCCCTTGAACGGTTTGTGTCCGTACAGGAAATCATCCGCTGCCGCTATATCCTCCACCAGTTCACGGATATCCCGCCGGCTGGCCGCAAAGGTAGCCAGCACCGCTGCGGAGGATTCACCGCCCATGGGATGTCCCGCCTGCTTCAGTCCTTCGTGCAGAGCCACCACCATGCGGCACATCGACTCCGGATCCCCGTCATACAGGGACAGGATGTGACTGATGGTCTGGATGGTGTTCCGGCCGGCATCCAGTGTATCCAGCAGGATGCTGTACATTTCCTCTGCCTTGCGGTGGATCACCGTAGGGCTCTCTCCCATGATGGCCATCAGTGCCGCAAACGCCATGTCTTCCTCCGATGTCAGGAATACGTGGGCATTGCCCATAGCCTCGTAGATCTGCAGGGTTCTTTCGACGATGATGCCGTACTGCTCCGGGGGAACGATGTCCACGATGTTCATCGCGGCCAGTGCCGTTGTACCGTTGGTGAACCATCCCCTGCGCAGTGCCGCATGGACTTCGGAGAGATGATCCAGCCATTCCTCCGGATCATCGCTCATGGCCATCTTGACACAGTAGACGTAGGATCCCAGTCCCCGCAGGCTGGAGAAGATGCTCTCATGGGCTTTCAGCAGTTGTTCGCAGTACTGGATCCGTTTGATGTCGAGGGGCCGGTGTCCCACGACGGAAATGCCGGCCGCCGCCATCCGGACCACATCATTGCCCCAGACGTTCTCTTTGGCCATCGCCGCATAATTGCGCACATACAAATTGCATTCTGTTCTGACTTTCCCGATCATGACTGCCTCCTGTTCCATCATAACATACCGCAGTGCCGAGCACCGCGGTATGCACAGATCCTATTGCATTTCGTAGAGATAATGGTACAGTGCACCGATCATGTTCGCATCGTTGCCGAAGCGGCAGCCCACGATCTCCGGGAGTGTATAGGGCATCAGCCCTTCATAGGGTTCATCCATCTCCTTCAGCACCTGCCTCAGTGTCCCGATCAGCGCCGGCTGCTTCGAGATGCCTCCCCCGATGGCAATCCGTTCCACATCCAGAATGGTCTGGAGAGAAATGATGACGGAAGCCAGTCCGGTGCAGTATTCCCTCAGCGCATCCAGCGCTTCCGGATCTCCCTCATTGACCTTCTCGAAGACGATCCGGCCGTTGAGTTCCTCCGGATCCAGCCCTTTCCTTTCCGCGTAGCGGGCGATCAGGCTGCCTACCCCGTTCTGCTGTGCCCAGATGTTTTCCGGGGAAAACGGCAGATCATGGC
>JAFOIY010000062.1 GCA_017420505.1 Solobacterium sp.
CCTGGAAGATCTCCGGGGTGAAGTGCAGTCCGGCTGTAGGAGCGGCCGCACTGCCTTCCACTTCAGCATAGACGGTCTGGTAGCGCTCAGGATCATTGAGCTTTTCCTTGATGTAGGGCGGCAGGGGAACCGTGCCCAGCTCCGCAAGAATCTCGGTGAAGATTCCGTCATAGATCATCCGCATCCTGCGGATTCCCTTGTCACCGATACCGACGCATTCAGCCCGCAGCTTGCCGTCGTGGAAGGAAATCACCGTGCCTTCCTTGATGACCCGGGCATTGCCTGCCAGGCATTCCCAGACGTCGCCGTCCTCTCTCTTCAGCAGAAGCAGTTCAACGTGCGCGCCGGTGCCTTCCTTCGTTCCGAAGAGGCGGGCCGGGATGACGCGGGTATTGTTGCGGACGAGGACATCTCCCTCGTGCAGCAGGTCAACGATATTGTAGAAATGCCGGTCTTCCGTAGTGCCGCTGCAGCGGTGCACGACCATCATCCGGCTGCTCTTGCGGTCGGAGAGGGGTGTCTGGGCAATCAGTTCCTTGGGAAGATCGTAATCGAAATCACTTGTTTTCATGTACGGACCTTTCTAGAAGTAGGTTTTGCAGGATACGACGCGTCCGAGTATCTGCACAGGCAGGCTGCGGACTTCGTCGGCGGTGAAGTAGCGGTTCTCCACTTCCGGGTTCGCCGCTTCGAGAATCATCATGTTTTTCTTGTATACCACGCGCTTGACCGTCACTTCGTCGCCGACAAGGACGACACCGATCTTTCCGCTGTCAATGGTTCCGGACTGCTGCACCAGCACCAGCGATCCATCCAGGATGCCGGCACCGTTCATGGAGTCGCCTTCCACGCGCAGATAGAAGTCGCCGGTTTTCTTCTCGGCGAGGGAGACTTCCTCCTCCCCGAGCCAGTTCTCTTCCGCCGCAAGGTTGTAGCCCGCCTTGACGTAGCCCAGCACCGGCAGCTTCATGGTGATGTCCATTCCCTTGAGCATCGGCTCGATGTTGTAGCCGAGCAGTTCATTGAGACGGGCCAGCGTTTCACCGCTGACATGCTTGACTCTGCCGCTGCTCCAGCGGGAAGCCGTGGATCTTGTCACACCGACACGGCGGGCAATCTCGCTGTCGCTCATGCCGGTCTTGTTCTTGTAGTCACGGATCATTTCTTTCAGTTCCATAGTGTCCACCTCACAGGAATCATAGCATTCATGCGACTGTTTGGCAAACTGTTGCATCAAATGATGCATATATACTTGAAATGTGCAACATTCCGGGCTACGATGAAACTGCAGGGAACAGGGGATATGGAACTCTACAAGCACTATGTCGATGTCATTGTGATGCAGAAGAAGAACGGAAAGGTCATCCCGCTGTATTTGTGCTGGGACGATGGACAGAAGTACAAGATCGACCGGATTCTCTGTTCCGAGCGCCGGGTATCACAGACCGGCGGATGCGGGATCCACTATGAATGTGTTATCCGCGGGGTGATCCGGAATCTGTATCTGGAGAAGAACAAGTGGTTTGTAGAGAGCCATCATCCGTAGGCAGGGCTGCGGACTGTTCCATGGCTGCCCAGTGATCGGTGCATTCCCCGCGTCCTCTGTTGATGACGAACAGAATCACTGCGCACAGCAGGAGTACAGCACAGGCGCCGATACTGCCTTCCACACCGAAGCTTACGTTGTAGAACAGACCGTTGCGGGCGGAAGCCGCTTCCAGGTGGAACATGGAGTATGCAGAGACGATGCCGCTGTTGGGCAGTCCGAAGATCAGGTTCTGGGTATAGTTCCAGGCTGTATGGAAAGTGATGGCTGCCCACAGACTGTCATAGTAGTAGACCAGCAGGGAGAAGACGATGCCGACGAGGAAGATCTGGGTGCCGGCAATGACCGTGAATCCCGGATTGAATACATGCAGTGAGGTAAATATAAGGGCATTGCCGATGATGGCAACGAGCGGGCTGCGGTATCTTCTGCGCAGCTTCTGGTAGAGGTACAGCCGGTCTGTGAGTTCTTCCGCACCGGACTGGATGAATACAGCAATCAGGAAAGCCAGCAGAAGCAGCGGCCGGAAACCGTACCAGGAGAGCTTGATGTCTCCCATGAGAACAGACATCAGGACACAGAAAGCATTGGTGCCGAAGCCCAGCAACAGACCGATCAGCAGGCCTTTTCCGGTATTGCCGGTCCGGTTGGGACCGAACGCCCCGAGCATGGGCCGGTTGGCCGGGAAGACCAGCATATACACCACGATGACAAACCAGATGCCGATGAAGGACAGATAGTCGTTGAGAAAGGATGTCAAAGCAGCGTTGTGGGTGATGCTGTCGAGGAAGGCGTATACGCCCGGAAGCTTGAACAGAAGGGTACTCAGTATACTGCCTAGGATAAGGACTACGATGGATAGCAGAACGGCAAACGGAAAGATATCGCTTATTCTGCCGGATGAGCGCAACCAGGATTTCATAGGAACAACCTCCGTAAAAAAGGACTGCACAAGCAGTCCTTCAATGGCGCAGAAACAGGGATTTCATTCGTGCATGAAATGCGGTCAAATACGGCTTATTTTCGCGTGTTTTATGCCGTTTTGCGCCCCTTCATTCAACCACTTTTCAGATTTTTAGTGTCACGATTAGTGTCACGGTGAAGGGGAGTCAGAGGATCCCTGTCTGCAATAGACTGCATTGAAGAGATTATACCACTGAAAAAGGAAGCGGATGCTTCCTCTTTGTTTTAGCTGTGCAGCCCGGAGATGATTTCCAGCATCTGGGAGTCTGTCTTCTCCAGCAGATGGGTATAGGTCTGGAGAGTCTGCTCGATATTGCTATGGCCGAGTCTCTTACTGACCGCTACGATGTTGACTCCGTTGTTGATCAGCAGACTCGCATGGGAGTGTCTGAGATCGTGGATTCTGATCTTCCGGACTCCGGCCTTCGCGATGGCCTTGTTGAAGTTAC
>JAFOIY010000063.1 GCA_017420505.1 Solobacterium sp.
CATCCGGATGCTCAGCTGACCGAAGATGAATACCAGCAGGGAAGCCACCAGACCGAACACCACACTGAGTACATAGAAGGTCTGTCCCATCTCCTGGGCCTTGTGCTTATTGCCGGAACCGATGGTCTGGCCGGTAATGATGCCGGAAGCGTTGGATACACCCTGGATTATGACAGTGCACAGACGGTCTACGACCTGGCAGATTGCGTTGGCTGCCACCACAGCTGCACCCATGTGGCCCAGTACAATGGAAACGGCTGTATTGCCCATGCCGAGCATGAAGTCGGAGATGAGCACCGGTGCACCGAGGCGGAAATACTTGGCGTAGAACTCCGAAGAGGGGGAATGAAGCAGATGCCTGAGGCGCAGCCCCAGTTCCTTGTCGATGAACAGGATATAGATGAAGGTTGTCAGGAATTCGGCGAGCCGGGCGATGAGGGTGCCCAGGGCAGCGCCGGCAATCTCCATTCTCGGCGCACCGAGCTTGCCGAAGATGAAAACCCAGTTGAAGAACAGGTTCACAAAGAACGAAATGATCGATACCACCAGTCCCAGCCGGGGCTGCCCGACGGAACGCATCAGCTGTGCATAGACCAGGCCCGTACCATGCAGGGCGAAGATGAAGGTCGTGATCTTCAGATAGCGGATCCCCTGGGTGATTACCTCTGCTTCGTTGGTGAAGATGCCCATGATGTTCGAAGGGAAGAACCAGGTCAGCAGGGCAAAGAGGACGGCAGCGCCGAGCGACAGTCGCAGAGCCATGCTGAAGGTCTCGTGGACCTTGTCCTTATTGCCGGCGCCCCAGTACTGGGCAGCGAGCACACTGGATCCGCCGATGATGCCCATACAGATGATGGTGAAGATATTGTAGTACTGGTTGGCCAGACTGGACGCGGAAAGCTGCACTTCGCCGAACTGCCCCAGCATCATGGTATCCAGCATGTTTACACCCATGTTGATGGCCTGCTGCAGTGCGACCGGCAGCATAATCCCGAGTACTCTGATATAGAACGCTTTATCTCTGATGATGTTGATATGCATGGTCAATATTATAGAGGAACAGAACGGTTTTTGGTCAGTCCGGCAGGCTGTTTTTCCGGAAACTGCACACAGTTCCACCGATCGCAGAGGATCTGCCGGACAATCAGCGTGAGAGTCCATTACTCTATTGCATAAGTCTGATATAATGAACAGGTTGAGGATATATCAATGAGTGAGAAACTGACACCGATGATGGAACAGTACTTTGAGATCAAAAAGGACTATCCTGACACACTGCTGTTCTACAGGATCGGTGATTTTTATGAAATGTTCTACGAAGACGCAAAGACAGCGTCCAAAGAACTGGATCTGATCCTGACGGGGAAGAGTGTAGGCACGCCGGAGCGGGCACCGATGTGCGGCGTACCGTACCATGCCGTCACACCGTACATCCAGCGCCTGGTCCAGCGCGGCTACAAGGTTGCCATCGTGGAGCAGACCGAGGACCCGAAGGCAGCCAAGGGACTGGTGCGGCGCGATGTCGTGCGCATCATCACACCGGGCACGATCATGGATGACACGAACAACGAAAAGAACAGTGTCTGGCTGGCATCCATCGAAGACTGCGGCTACAGCTATGCACTGGCCATGGCGGAAGCCAGCACCGGCGAGACCATGATCCGGGACTGCCGGCATACCTTCACCGAACTGATGCAGACACTGCTGCGAAACAACGTCCGGGAGATCGTTGTTGGTACCGGCTTTGATCCGAAAGTCATCCAGCAGCTGCGGGAGATGCACATTGCGGTATCCTACTGCGACAGTACGGAAATCAAGGAAGACTACACTGCGCTTGCGTATGAGATCCGCAGGGAACAGGACAGGGCGGCCTACGGCCGAATGCTGGTGTACCTGGAAGAGACGCAGAAACATCTGCTTGAGCATGTACAGCCGGCGTACATCGAACGGGAAGAATCCGTACTGTACATGGACTACAGTACCCAGCGGAACCTGGAACTGACGGAAGCCCTGCATCCTCAGAACAACGGGGAGACACTCTGGTCCTTTCTGGATGTCTGCCGGAGCGCGATGGGCTCGCGCAAGCTGAAGCAGTGGGTGATGAAGCCGCTGGTGGACCGGGAGAAGATCGAACAGCGCTATGACCGGGTGCAGGCACTGATGAAGAACTTCCGCACCAGGCAGAAGCTCAGGGATCATCTGAACCGGATCTATGATGTACAGCGTCTGATTGCCCGCTGCGCAATGAATACAGCGACCGCTGTGGACTGCCAGCGGCTGGGAAGAACCCTGAAGGAAGTGCCCGGCATTCTGGACTGTGTACAGGACGCCGCTTTTGCGGAATACGCGGATACCGACCGGATGGAGGATCTCTGTGCAGTGCTGAATGATGCGCTGAACGAAGAACTGCCTGCGCAGATGAGCGCCGGAAACATCTTCCGGGACGGCTACAATGCAGAGCTGGATGAAGCACGGATGATCCAGCGCAGCGGACGGCAGTTCATCGCGTCCCTGGAAGCGAAGGAGAGGGAACGCACCGGCATCAAGAACCTGAAGATCGGCTACAACAAGGTCTTCGGCTATTATATTGAAATCTCCAAAGGCGCACTGTCCCAGGTCAAGGATGAATGGGGCTATGTACGCAAACAGACACTGGTGAACAATGAACGGTTCATCTCCCAGGAACTGAAGGAGAAGGAAGACGCCATCCTGCACGCCGAAGAGAACGCGGCCAGGATCGAACGGATGCTGTTCGCGCAGCTGCTGGATGACGTCCGCAGACAGCTGGTCCCCCTGCAGCGCCTGAGCGTTGTTCTGGCAGAGCTGGATGTCTTTGCGGCACTGGCCGAGATCAGTTCAAAGTACGGCTGGATCCGGCCGGAATTCTCGGAAGACGAAATGGAGATCCTCGGCGGCAAGCATCCGATCCTGGATGTCATGATGAAGGATCCTCACTACATTGCCAACGACCTGGTCATGGACCGGGAGAATTCCATCCTGCTGATCACCGGTCCCAACATGGGCGGTAAATCAACCTACATGCGCCAGACAGCCCTGATTGTCATCCTTGCCCAGACCGGCTGCTTCGTACCGGCCAGGAAATGCCGCATGCCCCTGATCGACAAGATCTTCACCCGCATCGGTGCGAGCGATGATATCCTGTCGGGACAGTCCACCTTCATGGTGGAGATGAGCGAAGCCAACCACGCACTGGAAAACGCAACGGAGCACTCCCTGATCCTGTTCGATGAGATCGGCCGGGGCACATCCACCTACGATGGTATGGCGCTTGCCCAGGCAATGATCGAGTACATCGCTGCCTGCATCCATGCCTTTACCCTGTTCAGCACCCACTACCATGAACTGACCATGCTGGCGGACAACATCGATGAAGTGCGCAATGTACACGTTGCCGTGAAGGAAGACGAAGAGAAGGTCACCTTCCTGTACAAAGTGAAGAAAGGAAGCGCAGACCGTTCCTACGGCATCAACGTCGCCAGGCTGGCCGGGCTGCCGGAAGCGGTCATTGACCGCGCAAAGCAGCTGCAGAAGGAACTGGAGTCCCGCAAACGGGTGGTACAGCAGAATTTCCAGCTGGTGGAGATGACACGGGAAGATCCCGTCTCTGCCGGCATCATAAAGCAGCTGAGGGAAGTCAGTATAGATGACCTCTCTCCCCGCCAGGCATGGCAGATGCTGGCAGACCTGGCAGAAGAAAGCAGAAAGGATCATTGATGGAACAGACAAAGATCCGGATCCACGGAGCGAAGGAAAATAACCTGAAGAACATCTCCCTGGATATCCCCAAGAACAGTATGGTGGTCATGACAGGACTGTCCGGTAGCGGAAAGACGTCCCTGGCCTTTGATACGATCTACGCTGAGGGACAGAGAAGGTATGTCGAATCCCTGAGCGCCTATGCCCGTATGTTCCTGGGCGGGGTGGACAAACCGAACGTGGAGTCCATCGAAGGGCTCTCTCCTGCCATCTCCATAGACCAGAAAACAACGTCGAACAATCCCCGCTCCACGGTAGGTACGGTAACGGAGATCTACGACTACCTGCGTCTGCTCTATGCCCGCACAGGCGTTCCCTACTGCCCGAACCATCACATTCCCATCACCGGAATGACGGTAACCGAGATGGTGGACGCAGTATGGAAGAACGAAGACGGTACCAGGCTCATGATCCTGGCACCGATCGTACGGGAAAAGAAGGGCACCTGGAAGGAAACGTTCACCAAGCTGCAGAAGGACGGCTATGTCCGGGTACGGGTGGACGGTGAAATGCGGCTTCTGGAGGACGATATTGTCCTGGAGAAGAATCAGCGTCATGACATTGATGTCATCGTAGACCGGATTGTGAAGCGGGAGGACAACCGCGGCAGAGTATTCGATTCCATCGAGACAGCGCTGGATCTGGCAGACGGAAAGGTCATCGTAGCGGCAGGGGAGCAGGAATCGCTGTATTCCAGCAACTACGCCTGTCCGATCTGCGGCTTCTCGGTACCGAACCTGGAGCCGCGCCTGTTCTCGTTCAATGCGCCTCTGGGCGCCTGCAGCCAGTGCAACGGTCTGGGCATCACCGAGGAAGTGGACATTGATTTGCTCATTCCGGATGACAGTCTGTCATTGAACGAAGGGGCGATACGCTATTACAGGAACCTGGTGGGTTCGGACAACATTGAATGGCAGACCTTCGGTGTGCTTTGCCGTGCCTATCATATCGATATGGACAAACCGGTGAACAAGCTCACCGCAAAGCAGATGCAGATCATCCTGCACGGCAGCGACAAGCCGATCAAGTACTCCATCACGTCATCTTCGGGCAACCAGTATTCCCGCAATGACTACATCGAAGGCGTCAAGGATCTGATCGAACGCCGCTACGGGGAAACCCAGAGTGCCTGGTCCAAGGACTGGTACCATTCCTTCATGGTGGAGAGCACCTGCCCCAAGTGCGGTGGAAAGCGTCTGAACGAACAGGCGCTGTCCGTCATGGTTTCCGATAAGAACATCATGGAATACACAGCCCTGTCGGTTACGAACGCCCTCAGCTGGGTCAATGAGCTGCAGCTCAGTGAAACACAGGCAAAGATCGCGGAAATGGTCCTGAAGGAGATCCGGGAGCGTCTGCAGTTCCTGAAGGATGTCGGTCTGGAATATCTGACACTGGACCGCCTTGCCGGTACGCTGTCCGGCGGAGAAGCCCAGCGCATCCGTCTGGCGACCCAGATCGGATCCCACCTGTCAGGTGTACTGTACGTGCTGGATGAGCCGAGCATAGGACTCCACCAGCGTGACAACATGAAGCTGATCCACACCCTCAAGGACATGCGTGATCTGGGCAATACCCTGATTGTTGTAGAACATGATGAGGAGACCATGATGAACGCGGACTGGATCGTGGATATCGGCCCCGGCGCGGGCATCCACGGCGGTGAAGTGATTGCCCAGGGTACGCCCCAGGACATCATGGCGTGTGAAGACAGCATCACCGGCCAGTATCTCTCCGGGAAGAAATGCATTGCTGTACCGAAGCAGCGCCGCAAGGGAAGCGGAAAGAGCGTAAAGGTCTACGGTGCGTCAGAGAACAACCTGAAGCACATCAATGTAGAATTCCCGCTCGGGAAGTTCATCGTTGTGACCGGTGTATCCGGCAGCGGCAAGTCAACACTGGTCAATGAAGTCTTCATGAAAGCCGTACAGCAGTCCATCGGACGCATGAAGCGGGTAAAGCCCGGCCGGTTCGACAGGATTACCGATACAGCCAATATTGACAAGCTGGTGCAGATCGACCAGGATCCCATCGGCAGAACACCGCGGTCCAACCCCGCAACCTATACCGGGGTATTCGATGATATCCGCGAGGTCTTCGCCAATACACCGGAAGCCAGGCTGCGCGGCTATGATAAGGGAAGATTCTCCTTCAATACCAAAGGCGGGCGCTGTGAAGCCTGCCAGGGAGACGGTGTACGCGTCATCCGGATGAACTTCCTGCCGGACGTCTACGTACCCTGTGAGGTATGCAGGGGAAAGCGGTACAACGAAGAGACCCTGCAGGTCACCTTCAAGGGAAAGAACATCTACGATGTGCTGGAGATGACTGCCGAAGAGGCACTCAGCCACTTCGCCAATCATCCCCGCATCCACAGCAAACTGCAGACACTGAACGATGTCGGCCTGGGCTATCTGAAGCTGGGACAGTCCTCCACGACACTGTCGGGCGGCGAAGCCCAGCGTGTAAAGCTGGCCAGTGAACTGCAGCGCAAACCGACCGGAAAGACCGTCTATATCCTGGATGAACCGACGACCGGCCTGCATACCGATGACGTCAAGCGCCTGATCGATGTACTGGCGAAGATCGCGGACAGCGGCAATACCGTGCTGGTCATCGAACACAACCTGGATGTCATCAAGTGCGCGGACTGGGTAATTGATCTGGGCCCGGAAGGCGGAGACAACGGCGGTACGGTCATCACCTGCGGAACACCGGAGGAAGTCGCAGAAGTTCCGGAGTCCTGGACAGGACAGTATCTGAAGAAAGCGCTCACCGGCAGAAAGGGGGCACAATGACAATCCGTAAGAAAGGAATCCCGCTGAAGCAGGTCAAGGAATTCTTCGACCTGGTACAGCTGACCGGGGACGAGCATTCCCTGGAACGCATCATCTATGTGCCGGACATCAACCGCCCCGGCCTGGAACTGGTCGGTGTAGAAACACCGAACCAGCCGCACCGCATCATCATCATCGGCAATAAAGAAAGCTACTACATCCGTGACAGCATGAGCGAAGAGGAACAACGGACCCGCTTCAAGCAGCTGATCAATGACAATAATCCGGTTGTTATTGTGACAGCGGGCAACCCGGCGCCGGAGGTGCTGCTGCAGATTGCATCGGAGGTCAACTATCCGGTGCTGAGCACCACAGCCGCAACCATGCGCTTTTCGGTCGACCTGGTATCCTACCTGGATGAAATGCTGGCAGAAGAGACGACGGTCTCGGGTGTCCTGATGGATGTCTACGGCAAGGGTGTCCTGATCACCGGCAAAAGCGGCATCGGCAAGTCGGAAGCGGCCCTGGAACTGATCCGGGACGGCCATGCGCTGATTGCGGATGACCGGGTGGATATCCAGCGTTTCCACAATCACCTGGTCGGCTTTGCGCCTGAGATCCTGACCGGACTGCTGGAGATCCGCGGCATCGGCATCATCGATGCCCGCAGAATGTTCGGAGACAGCAGCTTCAAAGCCCGTTCCAACATCGACTTCGTGATCCGCCTGGTCGGCAACCGTTCCGAGATGGAGGAAGAGTTCGTACGGATCGGGGATGAATATGAACAGACGACCTCCATACTGGATGTCAAGCTGCCGCTGATCGTCCTGCCGGTACTGAGCGGACGTTCCACCTACGTACTGATTGAAACAGCGGTTGCGAATTACATGTCCAAGGAACAGGGCAACGACAGTGCGAAGCAGTTCCGCCGGAACCTGACCAGCCTGCTGCAGAAGAACCGGGAAGACAGCGAACAGCAGCAATCCGACAAATCAGCGGTACTGTTCGATCTGGACGGTACGATAGCCGATACAGAGCCGGCGATTCTCAAGAGCTATGAACATGTATTCCGCACCTACCTGGATGTATCTGAATTCACCCCGGAACGGCGTGTGGAAGTGCTGGGACCGTCCATAGAGGAAGAAATGAAGAAGTTCTTCCCGGATATACCGACCGAGGACGCAATCCGGACCTACCGGGACTACCAGGTGGAGCACATCGCTGAATGGGTGCGTCCGATGCCCTATGTCAACGAGACACTGGAAGCGATCCGCAGCCGGGGATACCGCACAGGGATCGTCACCACAAGAAAGCATGATTCCGTCGTGAATATACTGGAAATTCTCGGCATGAAAGGGTATTTTGATATTGTTATAGGCCATGATGATGTCGAGAAGGAGAAGCCCGATCCGGAAGGGATCCTGAAGGCGATGAACGGCCTGAAGTGCACCCGCTCCGTCTACGTCGGCGACAGTGCCGGGGACATGCGCGCAGGGAAGGCAGCAGGCTCGGCAACGGTAGCCTATCCGACCAAGGAAGAAAAGAAGGAAGACCTGGAGCGGACAGAACCTGACTACATCATCAAGGATCTACGGGATCTATTGGAAATACTTCAGAAAATAGGAGGATAGAAGTATGTTGGA
>JAFOIY010000064.1 GCA_017420505.1 Solobacterium sp.
AGATCATGCGTTCCTATGATGCCCAGGCAGCGGCGAACCTGGACGGCGGAAACTCTACAGCGATGATTTACAAAGGCGAGTATGTGAATACCACGGTTTCCATGTACGGATCACGGCATCTGCCGACGGTATTCCTGGTCAAGGGGGATGAATAGGATGGCAAAGGTCAGAACAGGGGCAGCGGTCCTGGTGATTGCGGCTGTAGCGGTGGCGAGTGCAGCCGGAAGTTTCCTGTATGTAAACAATGGAAAGAAGGCATTCCGCGAGGCAGAAGCGGATCTGCCGGAAAGCGCCATCAGTACGTATCTCTCCGACATCCGTGAAGGGAACTTCGATAGGATCTACGAAGACTCCCTGCTGGTGAGTCCGCATCTGAACTCCCAGGAAGACTATGTTACAGCCCTGAAGGATATCTACGATGATGTGAATCTGGACATGCTGAGCTTTGTGGAGGATCCGGCAGCGGATGATGGAATCCACTATGCACTGGTCTATGATCATGTAAAGGTAGCGGAACTGAAGCTGGCCAAGGGCAAGGACGGCCTGTACCACGCTTCCACGATCTTCAGCGGCGACAACAACTACCGTATTGAGGTCCCGGACGGGATGACGCTTATGGTCAACGGCATCGCTGTAGGCAAGGAATACTGCGTGGACAACGATGCGCGCTCGGAGAACTTCCACGGTATGAACGACTGGACGGACGCTCCGAAGTGCGATGTCTACGTGATCGAGAACCTGCTCGGTGAGCCGGAGATCACCGTGAAGGAAGGCAAGGGCTACAAGACCCTGCGGGACGTCAGTACAGGTACGATCTATGTCGGCAAGGAAGGGGATGCCGGTCTGGCACAGATCATGTCTTCCTATGCCCAGACACTGGCCCGTTTCCCTGCGCAGGAAGCGACACTGGGACAGGTCGGTGCGATTTCCGTGACGGCTTCCGACTGGTACAGCCGGATCCGCACGATGCAGAACGCCTGGTTCTCCGCACACAGTGTGTCGAACTTCTCCAATGTGAAAGCCTTCAACATCATCCAGCAGGATGAGAAGACGGCTGTAGGCTATGTGACGTTCGACTACTACGCAGCCAATTCGGAAGTCAGCCGTACGTGGCACGCGGGATACCAGATGTCCTTATTGAAAGTGAACGGAACCTGGAGGATTGCCGGCATGGCGATCGACTCCGAACTGAATCCGTTGAAGGAGAAGAATTATTGATATGATTGATTATTCGGAAGGCTCCGGAAAGCAGTACCATGTCGGTGTTGCGGAAGGAGAAGTCGGCAGATATGTCATTCTGCCGGGAGATCCGAAGCGCTGTGAAAAGATTGCGGCGTACTTTGATGATCCGCAGTTCATTGCGGACAGCCGGGAATATGTAACGTATACCGGCTATCTGGAAGGGGAAAAGGTATCGGTGACCAGCACCGGCATCGGCGGACCGAGCGCCTCGATCGCGATGGAGGAACTGACCGCGGTAGGTGCGGATACGTTCATCCGTGTCGGCACCTGCGGCGGTATGGATGTCAGTGTGAAGAGCGGCGATCTGGTGATCGCGACCGGTGCCGTCCGTATGGAAGGCACCAGCAAGGAGTACGCTCCGATCGAGTTCCCCGCGGTAGCGGATCTGGACATTACCAACGCGCTGGTGGAGGGAGCTTCCGCCATCGGCGCGCCCTATCATACCGGTGTCGTTCAGTGCAAGGATGCATTCTACGGCCAGCACCGTCCCGAGACGCTGCCGAACGGGCAGGAACTGCTCCGGAAGTGGGATGCGTGGTGCCGGCTCGGTGTGAAGGCTTCGGAGATGGAGAGCGCGGCGCTGTTCACCGTGGCGGCCTATCTTCATGTACGTGCGGGGACGGTGCTGCTTACGGTTGCGAACCAGGAGCGGGCGAAGCTGGGCCTGGACAATCCGCAGGTCCATGATACCGATATGGCGATCCGGGCAGCGATCGAAGCGTTGAGGATACTGATCCGTGCGGACCGTTAGTATGGTAAAGCAGCCGGTGCGGACGACGATGGCGGACTTCATCAAGGTCAATATGGGGTCGCAGTTCGTCATACCGGTCTACCAGCGCAACTATACGTGGAATCCGGGCAAGGAAACCGCCCGGTTTCTTGATGATCTGGAGAACTTGCTGGCCGGCAGGATCGAGAGCCATTTTCTGGGCATTCTGATCTACATGGAGACGGAAGTCGCGTCCATGTACAAGCAGATCCAGATCGTGGACGGACAGCAGCGTCTGACAACGTCCTTCATCTTCCTGCTGGCGCTGAAGAAAGCCGCGGCGGACGCGGGGGAGAAGGACATCATCGGCATGGTCGATGACTACTTCCTGTACAACCGGCACTATATCGAGGAAGCGCGTCTGCGCCTGAAGCCGGCCGTAGCGGGCGATGATGTGTTTGCCCGGCTGTACTACAACATCAATGTCCGGCTGACCAAGCAGGAGAAGGAATCCTCGATCTACCGGAACTTCGACACCATCTACCAGCGCATCAAGCTCTTCAGCAGGACGTATTCCTTCCTGGAGATCTTCGGCTGTCTGGGCAGGATGGATGTGCTGGCATTCCCGCTCTCGGACTTTGACAATGCCCAGCAGATCTTCGAGTCGATCAATTCCACCGGTGCACCGCTCACCAGTGCGGACCTGATCCGCAACTACATCCTGATGAACGATACGAACGAAGTGCAGGAGCTCAACTACCGCCTGTACTGGCAGCCGCTGGAGCGGGTCCTGCAGGATTCCCGGAATCTGGAAGAGTTCTTCCGGTACTATCTGGCCTGCCGTACGTTCGATCTGCTGAACCGCAGGGATGTCTATGAAGGGTTCCAGGCTTACTGGAAGGGTGACCGTTCCAACCAGGAGAAACTGCAGGAGATCGACCGCTACTGTACGTACTACACCATCATCTACAAAGGACCGGCGGATGAAGACAGCGTGGAGGAAGCGCTGGCAGACTTCCGCAGAAGCGGTGTGAAGACTGCTGCACCGTTCCTGATGGAGATGTACGCACTGTATGATGAAGGACGGCTGGATGCACGTACACTGGTGAACATTGTGCGGCTGATCGATACCTATCTCACCAGAAGAGCGCTGATGGGGCATGACAACGGGCAGCTGAACCGGTACTTCCCGCAGCTTCTGAGATCGGTGAAGACGGGTGCGTCCCGGACCAGCCGCAATGTATATGAACTGACCAAGGTCGCCCTGATCAACTACAACCGGGGCAAGGCACTGGCCATGCCGACGGATGAACAGCTGCGCACCCAGCTGAAGGAGATCAACGCATACTCCCTGCTGGGCATCCGTACAGTACTGGAGCGGATTGAGCTGTTCCGGACCAGTGCAGCCGTGGATATGAGCGATCTGAACATCGAGCACATCATGCCGCAGAGCCCCAATGAATACTGGCTGAAGGCCACGGGACTGCGGGATGAGGATGAATATGCCAGATACGCGAATATGCTCGGCAACCTGACCCTGTGCGCAGAGTATGACAATACCCGCATGGGCAACCAGGACTTCGGATTCAAGAAGGCCATCCTCTCGAAGACAATGCATATCCGGATGAACAACGAGATCCTGAAGCTGAACCAATGGAACCAGAAGGTGATCGAAAAGCGCA
>JAFOIY010000065.1 GCA_017420505.1 Solobacterium sp.
CCGGTTGTTATGGCAGAAGGCATGTGGGGCGCAACAACCGTCGCAACGACGATGATCCTTGCCGCAAAGGCCGGCATTGAGTTCTTTGTGACCGGCGGTATCGGCGGTGTTCACAGAGGTGCAGAGCTGACATTTGATGTTTCAGCGGACCTGGAAGAGCTCGGCCGGACCAATGTGACCGTCATCTGTGCCGGCGCCAAGGCAATCCTGGATCTGCCCAAAACCCTGGAAGTACTGGAAACCAAGGGTGTCCCGGTACTGGGATACCAGACAAAGGAACTGCCTGCTTTCTATACCCGTACCAGCGGTCTGCAGCTGGACTATGAGCTGAAGAACGCGCAGGATGCGGCCGGGATCATCAAAGCCAAGCGTGACTGGGGACTGGACGGCGGTGTGCTGATCTGCAATCCCATCCCGGAGGAGTACTCCTATGACGCGGCTGAAATCAACGCCGTCATCGATGACGCTGTAAAGGAAGCAGAGGAGAAGGGGATCAAGGGAAAGGAAATGACCCCGTTCCTGCTGGCCAGAATCGCCGAGATTACCGGCGGACGTTCGCTGGACGCAAACATCCGTCTGGTGTTCAACAACGCAGCGGTCGGTGCGAAGATCGCTGCAGCCTACTGTGCATTGAAGAACCATGACTGAGAACATTCAAAAAGAAGATATTCTGACAAAGGAAAGGATCATAGCGGGGCTCCATGCTCTGGGTGTCCGTGAAGGAATGCTGGTGGAAGTGCACGCTTCCCTGTCTTCCATGGGCTGGGTGCTGGGCGGTGCCCGGACGGTCGTGGATGCGATTCTGGAGCTGATCGGGGAAGAAGGAACCATCCTGATGCCTGTGCATACAACGGATAATTCGGAACCGAGCAGCTGGGTGAATCCGCCGGCTGAGCCGTCTGCCTGGCAGATGATCCGCAGTGAGATGCCGGCGTATGATCCGGAACACAGCGATCTGAAGGAGATGGGTGCTGTTGCGGAGAATCTCATCCGCAGGGAAGGTACGGTGATTTCCAATCATCCCACGCTTTCCTATGCAGCGAAGGGCAGGTATGCCAGCCTTCTGTGCAACCGGCAGTCCATGCATTTTCCTTTGGCCGAGGAATCACCGGCAGCGAGGCTGTACGAGCTGCGGGGATCCGTACTGCTGCTGGGGACAGGGTTTGACAAGTGCACCTGCCTGCATCTGGCGGAGTACCGGACAGAATCCCGGCCGATCATTATGGAAGGTGCGAGCATCCGTACGGAAGAAGGAACCAGGTGGAAAAAGTACCTGAATCTGGATCTGGATGCAGAGTTCTTCCCGGCAGTAGAAGAGATCATGCGCAAAAAAGGCATGATTTCCGAAACGATGATCGGATCATGCCATGCCATGCTGTTCTCTGCCTCCCAGGCAGTCGATGAAGCGACGCAGTATCTGTCGCAGACTTCTGTGTTTGATCTGTACCGCTAGATATGCCAGTTACGGGCAGTCCAGGCAGCCGCAATTGCCAGGGCTGCCTTTTCCATTGTCTCTGTGATCCCATCGTCGAAGCGTGCCGGTTCGGGAGAATCCAGATCGATTTCAGCGATGCATGCACCATCGATGATCACAGGGACGCAGAGTTCACTTCTGCTTGCAGAATCACAGGCAATATGACCGGGAAACGATAGTACATCATCCACGCGCTGCGTTCTTTTTTCCCTCCAGCATGCGCCGCAGACACCTTTGTCAAACGGGATGTGTGTACAGGCAGTCTTCCCCTGGAACGGTCCGAGAACGAGTTCGTTCCCGCGTACCAGGTAGAATCCTGCCCAGTTCAGACGGTCATAGGTTTCGTTGATCAGTGCACTTGTGTTGGCGAGTGCCGCAATGGCATCCGGTTCGTCGAGAAAGCCGTTCAGCTGTTCCAGAAACAATGTATTCATGGTTGCATTGTAGCATAGACAAATCTAAGATAGTAGTAGGAACAGGGGTGCACTCCGGTGCTGAGAAATACCCTTTGAACCTGAACTAGGTTGCACTAGCGTAGGGAGTTTCTGATTCCTTGCGCCTTCGTGAATGGAGGTGTTTTTTCATGAAAAACAATCAAGTTAAGGATATGGCCTACATGGCATTGTATCTAGCGCTCTTCGTCGTGCTGGACTGGCTGTCCAACCAGATCGGTCTGTTCAAAATGCCGCAGGGCGGTACGCTCGGTCTCGGAATCATTGCGCTTCTGATGGCTGCCTACCACCTGGGATGGAAGAAGGGGACCGCCGTCTGCCTGCTGTCCGTCGTACTGCAGTTCATGACCGGGCAGATGTACATTGTACAGCACAGCGATGGATTTCCGCTGTTTATGATCCTTGTCCAGTTCCTGATGGAATATCCCCTGGCTTTCGGGATCTACGGGCTGGCCCCGCTGTTTCCGAATGCCGGTAAACTGTGGACGGGCATTATCGTTACCAATCTGATCCGGCTGGCGCTTCATGTCATTGCCGGAACCGTTTTCTGGGCCACACCCTGGTGGGGCAGCTTCACCTACAACGCGTTCTATATGATACCGACCATGATCGTCTGCCTGATTGTGGTTCCTGTTCTGACCGAACGGATCCGCCCGGCTGTACATATGTAGAAGATCGACTGCGGTTTTGCGTTCGGCAGTAGTAGAATAGACGGGTATGCTGATACCTGCGAGCGGCAAGGAAATCTATATTCAGAGCTTCAAGCACAACGGAGACCTGCACCGTACCTGGTGCAAGGGTTTTGTAGTAGAAGCGGATGAGAAACACACAGTAGCGGTCACGAACAAAGCGTGGGTGATCGAAGCGGACGGCAGGAGATGGCTGACCCGTGAACCGGCGGTCTGCTTCTTCTACAGCGACCGCTGGTACAATGTGATTTCCATGATCCGCAAGACCGGCATCTATTATTACTGCAATATTGCCTCGCCAAGCATCTATGACGGAGAGGCGCTGAAGAACATCGACTACGATCTGGACGTCAAGCTGTATCCGGACTGGTCCTATCAGATCCTGGACGGCAATGAGTACGAACTGCATGCCGGACAGATGCAGTATCCAGCGCGGCTGATGCGGGTTGTCGATGATCAGCTGCAGCGTCTGCTGAAAGCGATGGAAGCCGAGGAAGACCCGTTCAACAGTACCTGCATCGAGCATTACTACGCGCTTTACCGCAGCATGGATGCGAGCCGGAAAAGCCGTGAAAACAGTTGAATCTGCAACTGTTTTTTTATTGTAAAAAACTATTGCCAAGCCTTTATCCCTGTGCTATATTACCTTTACCGCTGTAAGGCGGTGAGGATTCACCGTAAGTGTCAATTGTATAAACAGTCCATCAGGATGGTTTATTATGCACTGAAAATGATCCTGGAAAAAGATACGGAACACCGGAATAAAAAAGTGTTGACATTCCGAACAAACAAGTTTAGTATCTATGATTGCACGGGAAAAACAAAAAACGTGCACCGATCTTTGAAAACCAAACAGGAATTAAGCAACAAGACGTCAAAATTTATTTATGGAAAAGACTTCATCCAAGGATGAAGCGAGCTAAGAACAAATGGAGAGTTTGATCCTGGCTCAGGATAAA
>JAFOIY010000066.1 GCA_017420505.1 Solobacterium sp.
AGCGTCCGGTGCGGCATTCAGCGGGATGAGCCAGGGCTTCTCCGCTCCGGGATAGACCTTTACGTCCTTCCGTCCGGCCAGTGCCAGGACATTGCGCACGTTGCGGAAGGTCATAGGGAGCGGTGCGTTTCCGGCAACAGCCGAAGCGCCGACCAGTTCAATGGTATCCAGTTTGGTTGCGAGGATTAGCGCCATTGCGTCATCTATGCCCGCGTCACTGTCAATCCATACCGGGTTCTTCATGCCTGTTCCTCCTTTCCGAAACGGCTGCACGCTTCGATGAGACACTCAACGAACTTCTCTCTGTCGATGCCGGTGACAGCCCGGCAGTTCGGTTTGTTCTTGGTTGTTCCTTTGTAGTCCGCCATGGTCATACCGCGGGTATATTCACCATCCAGTACGATTTCCACGTAGTAGTCATTCATGGTGAAGATCTCCGGATGGACAAGGGACAGTACAGCACAGGGATCGTGCAGGGTCACACCGTCCCAGCCGAGTTCCTTCAGCTTGATGGAGAAGAAGTCCAGCCAGCCGGCAACAGTCTCTGCTACAGGATTGTGCAGTTCCCGGATCTTCTGCCATTCTTCGGGATAGATGACTGCCTGCTCCGTAACGTCAAGTCCGCACATCTGCAGCGGGACACCGGCATGGTATTCAATGTACGCTGCTTCGGGATCGTTGAGCAGGTTGAACTCCGCGGTACTGGTCCAGTTGCCGTTGCGCAGTCCGCCGCCCATCGTGGAGATCAGCCGGATCTTCTCCTTGAGCTCCGGGTGTGTCAGCAGCAGTGCGGCGACGTTGGTCTGCGGACCGGTTGCGACGATAATGACCGGTTCCTCGGATTCCTGCAGCACTTTTGCCATCATTTCCACAGCAGACAGACTGCTGTAGGGATGCTGAGGATCCGGGAGAACAGGACCGTCCAGTCCGGTGGTGCCGTGGTAGTCTCCGCCGGTGATCAGATCAGCGATCAGCGGTACTTCCCGGCCTTTGGCAACCTCAACGTCCAGTCCCAGAAGCGCCGCGATCTTCCTGGCGTTTTCACTGACCTTTGCCAGGGTCTGGTTGCCGGCAACCGTAGTAATGGCCTTGATTTCGAAACGGGGATCCGAGGCGGCGATGACCCAGGCGATGGCATCATCGTGGCCGGGATCACCGTCCAGAATCAACGGTATCTTCTTTTCATAGTTCATGATCTGTTCTCCTGTATGGTTGATATCATTGTAGCAGAAATACCCGGCACATAATGAGAAGTGCTGCCGCCTGTTTCTGTATAATGAAGCTGTAGATCCAGGAGGTATCCCATGACAGCCACAAAGAGAATCGCAGCAGGAATGATTGCCTGCCTGGCACTGGTATCCTGTGCAAAGGAAGCACCGGCGGAGAAGTCCTTGTCTGTAGAAGGACTCTCTGTGCAGCATGAGCAGGAATTCGGCGGTGTATACATAGAGATTGCGATTGATGAGTTCAATGCCCTGGGCTTTGAGTACGGCGACAGTGTGGACGTCGTGTTCTCCAGCGGGTATACCCTTGAGGATATTCCCTACTACAATGGCTACTACGTAGACGCAGGACAGCCGCTGCTGATCGCCTATCCCGGCTATGATTACATCAAAGCCGCGGTCAACTACGGTGAGGACCTGTGGGATACAGCAGAGCTGAAGGCAATCCGGCAGGAGAACATCTGGATGAAGGCATCGTTGGATGAACACTCCACAGCCAGCATCATCCTGCGCGAGCACGGGAAGTACGCGGATATCCAGGAAGCGCGGGATATCAGCTACACCGATTTCCGTACGGATTATCCAAGCGATGAAGCATTTGCGAACTTCCGCAGCATCTGTATGGGAAACATCCGGGAAGGGGTACTGTACCGGTCTGCTTCACCCTGTGACAATCAGCACAAACGGGCACCCTATGTGGACCGGCTGATCGAAGAAGCCCAGGTCCGCTGCATCCTCAATCTGGCAGACAATGAAGTAAAGATCGAAAGATACATCCAGGCGGATGACTTTGACTCTCCGTACTTCCTTTCCCTGTATGAAGCAGATCACGTCATCCCCCTGGCACTGAACATGAACTGGCTGTCGGATGACTTCGCTGCGAAGATCGCCCAGGGATTCATTGCCATGTCGGAAACGGAAGGACCGTATCTGATCCACTGTACGGAAGGCAAGGACCGCACCGGCTTTGTATGCATGCTGGTGGAAGCCCTTGCCGGCGCAGAGTACCAGGAGATTGCGGATGACTATATGCTGACCTACGCCAACTACTACAGGATCACAGAGGCATCCGAACCTGCAAAGTACAGAACGATCCTGGAAAAGAACCTGGACGCCATGCTCAGATATGTCATCGGTGACGAAAACGCAGATCCGGCAGCGGTGGATCTCTCTGCCGGTGCCAGGGACTATCTCCGTAGAGCCGGGATGAGCGATGAACAGATCGATGCCTTCCTTGCCAGGATCGTGGAGCCCTGATGATTCTGTAGGAAATGACTTTGTTTTGTAGTATACTTGGAAACTGGACCCTGCGGTCCCGTCAGTAGCGGCTACCTGACGTATACCCAAAATAAGGAGATACAGTATGACTACAAAACAAATGGCAAAGACAGCGATGATCGCGGCCGTATATACCGTCGTATCGCTGGTGATTGCCCCGCTTGCCTACGGTCCTCTGCAGGTCCGTATTTCCGAAGCGCTGACCGTGCTTCCGCTCATCTACCGTCCGGCAATCCCGGGGCTTACCCTCGGCTGCTGCATCACCAACGTCATCGGCGCAATGACCGGCGCCAACCCTGCCGGCTACATTGACGCGGTGGTCGGCTCACTCGCTACCTTTATCGCAGCTGTCCTGACATGGAAACTGCGCGATCATAAAGTCAAGGGGATTCCGGTGCTCAGCCTGCTTCAGCCGGTATTCTGGAATTTCCTCTTCGTCGGTGCAGAGCTCGGGTTCATGCTGTTCCCGGACAATGTACTCACCGGATCACTGATCTGCGGCCTGGAAGTCGCTGCAGGCGAACTGATTTCGGTCATTGTGGGCTGGTTCCTGGTGAAGTGGCTGGCCCGTACAGAGATATTCAAGGAAGGATAAAACCATGCGCGGTCTGCTTTCTAAACTGATTCTGACAATTCTGGTGCTTCTGCTGGCCATCGGCCTGCTCGGACGGTTCTATGCCGCAAAGCCGGAGCCGGAGAATACCGAGGAGCCTGTGGCAGCGGTGACCCCTGAGCCGGAGCAGAGCGAAGAGCCGCAGGAAAGCCCCCAGCCGCAGGAGAGCAGCACAACGGAAGAAATCCCGGCGGAAACCCCGGAAACCAATCCGGAGCCTGCCGTGCCGGAAACGCCGGCAGAGTCCCCGCAGCCGCAGGAAAGCGCACCGGTGGAAAGCATACAGCCGGAGCCGGTGTATACCGAAGATCCGGTGTTTACGGATGTCAACAGTCTGCTGATTGTCGCAAACAAGACGCACAGACTGCCGGAAGGCTACGCACCTGCAGATCTGATCAACGTCAACGATGTGGGTGGATGGGGCACGATTGCACCGTACATGCGGGCGGAAGCTGCCTACGCGGTCGCAGAAATGACACAGGCCGCTGCCGCGGATGGTGTCACTCTGATGTTCAGCAGCGCGTACCGGAGCGAGAGCTACCAGAAGCAGCTGTATGACGGCTATGTTGCCCAGTACGGCGTTGAGCGTGCGGACCGCATCAGTTCCCGTCCGGGCTATTCGGATCACCAGACCGGACTGGCCCTGGATTTCATCGAAGGAAAAGGAGCGGATTTCACGTCGGATTTTGAATACTCTGCCAGCGGTATCTGGCTGCGCGACAACGCCCACTACTACGGCTTCATCATGCGCTATCCGAAAGGGAAGGCTGATATCACCGGCTATTCCTACGAACCGTGGCATTTCCGCTATGTCGGTGTCGATACGGCAACAGCGATCTACAATGTCGATGTGTTCTGTTCCTTTGAAGAGTATTTCGGCGTATCCGGAGGAACCGAGTACAAATAGTATGATCAGGAAGTATCTGGAATCCTTTATCGTTGTAAAATACTACCCGTTTGTGACGGTCTGCCCGTTGCTGCTGTTCCCTGTACTGGTTCTGTACATGAAGGAGCCGACAGGAATCCGGCGGGCGCTGCTTGCGGCAGCCGGACTGCTCTGCGCTGCTGTAATCGTCAAGTACCGCTATGATAAGTACCGCCTCGGAAAGCAGCTGAAGCAGCTGGGTGACCTTTCGGTATGGAATGACGGTATTCTGCTGGGCAGGTGTGTTCTGACGGAGAACCAGTGGCTGTGCTATGACGGTAACCGGCTGGCTGTGCAGGAGTACCCGGAGATCCGGGAAGCCGCCCTGCGCAGGGAGAAGAGCCATATCTACCTGGATCTCAGTACCGATGAAGGCATCCGTACTGCAGAAACAGGATCCGAAGCCCAGGCGCAGCGTACCTGTGCCTTCCTTCAGAAGAAGAATGCAGAGATCCGGCTGACAGGAATCCAGCCGGCAGGAAACGGGGATCTCCGGGCAATCTACCGGGCGTCCTGACAGAAGACCAAAGCACAGTCCTGTGATACAGAACTGTGCTTTTTGTATCATATGACTTGTACTTACACATCGTTTTCATACTGAAAAACATGACTGTCAGTCATTTTCGGAAAAATTTACATTTGCGCTCCGGATTGTGACTTTTTTGTGCTGTGTCCTGATGAATTCACGGCTTTTATCCGTATAATAAATTCATATCGCAATGGAGGAATTATGGCTGTTTTCGAGATTCTTGCTCAGATGCTCGACAGCCGTCATGGTGGCAGTGATTGTGACTTTAACGGTTACCTCGAAGATTATCTGAGCAATGAGGAGGACCTTGATCCGATCCTGAAAGAAGCCTTCCATGCTGTAGCCGCTGCGGATCCTGAATGCAGAATCTGCGCAGGACTGCTGAGCACCATCAGCCGCAGTGCTATCAGTAATCAAATCATCCGCTACAAAGACGTGTTCAAACTAGTCGGTAGACCGCTCCGCTTCCCGTATCTGCTCTATACCCGCAAGGATGAAGAAGACCGCGCATTGCTGATCACTCCTGCCGGGCAGAACGGTTATCTGCTTGCCAAAGGCTACTATTACTGTATGACCGAACCCGGGGGACTGGGTGCTCAGTGCCAGAATGAAATCGTAGCTGTATGTGCTGAAAATGCCGGAATCATCCTGAAGACTTTTGAAGATCTTCTTCAGAAGAAGGCAGGCGCTGTTCAGCGCGGGCTGGACCACATGCACTTCAGTCATTATGAAGATCTGAAGGAGCAGGCTCTGAAAGCGGCAGAACAATTGAAGACAGAAGCGACAGAGAAGCTGGAAAGGATAGAAGACCGGACAGCTTTGATCTACGAGTATGTAATACAGTGGTTCCTGCTCAAGAAAGTAGTGTATGTTCAGTACATGGTCAACAAGGACATTCTGAACAAGGCACATGAAGGCAATGTTCACCGCCAGCGCAACCAGGCAAAGCTGAACGCTGATGAGGTATCGTTCCTGAGCTACAGTGAAATGTGGCGCATTCCCTCAAAGGTGGAAGAACTGTAAAGCATAGGAAAAGCGGGCAGCCGGGCTGTCCGCTTTTTATTGTGTCAGTACTGTTTATTTGTACGGCCACTCGACATTGTCGCCGATCGGGCATTCGTAGACTTCGCCGTTCATGCTCTGCTTGAACTCTTCCTTGGCCGCTTCGAGCTTCTCCGGGTGGGTCATGATGTCAAAGGCAGCGATGCCCATGAGCTTGGCAACCCGGATCATGCCCTTCATACCGATGGGGCTTCCGGCACAGGCAGTGACTGCCCAGCTGTGTCCCGGTGCCAGACTGGCTTCCGTGCATTCAACGACCATGAAGCCCGGGCAGATGTGCTGTACATCACCGTAGTCGGTGGAACCGAATACGTTCACATGCACCAATTCTTCATTCTCATAGTCCAGCGGTACGGTCTTCTCGGTGTACTGCGGGAAATTCCGGTTGATTTCATCAGCGAACTTCTTGTCTTCCTCAGTGAAGTCCTCCAGCGGTACGATCTTCCGGGCATCCTGGACAGCCTGGGCGAGCACGGTGTTCTGCTTTGTCGGGTAGATGCCGCCGAGGCTGGTGATCTTCAGCTCGGTATCCGTCATATGGGCAGCACCCTCAGCGCACTTCACAACCCTGCTGTAAGCATCCACGGCGGCCTTGCGGCTCAGCGCACGGACGAAATACTTTACAGAAGCGTGGTTCGGTACGATGTTCGGTGCCAGTCCACCGTCCAGATAGATGTAGTGCATCCGTACATCGTCCGTAACATGTTCCCGGAGGAACTCTGTACCGATGTTCATGATCTGTGCAGCGTCCAGCGCGGATCTTCCCAGGTGCGGTGCACCCGCAGCGTGCGCGGTTCTGCCGGTGAATTCGAAGATGGCGCCTTCTACGCCGGTGAAGACACCCAGTGTGGAACGGCTCTCCGTGCTGGGATGCCATGCATAGGTAAAGTCGCACTCGAAGAACGCACCGTTCTTCGCCATGAATCCCTTGCCGGTCAGCTGCTCTTCTGCAGGGCATCCATAGAAGATAACGGTTCCCGGTGCACCGGCTTCTTCCAGGGCTGCCTTCAGACCGATGCAGGCACCCAGACAGCCGACACCCAGCAGGTTATGGCCGCATCCATGGCCGATGCCGCCTTCCACGATCGGATCCGGATGGCTGGATACCTTCTGGGAGAGGCCGGGGAGGCAGTCGTACTCAGCCGCGAAGCCGACGACAGGCTTTCCGCTTCCCCATACAGCACGGATGGCGGTAGGCATGTTGTAGGCGCCGACTTCGACTTCAAAGCCGTTTTTCCGGAGGACTTCCGATGTCCACTCTACGGCCTTGAACTCCGTCCAGCCCATCTCCGGATTGTCCCAGATCTTCTTGGCAAGCGAGGTCAGTTCTTCTGCGTGTTCGTCGATGACGTTGATGATGGTATTGTTCATACTGGTCACTCCTTCCGATATTAAGATTATATAGTACATGTCTGTGTGTATGCAGTTCATCTGAACTTTTGTTATGATATAATCATATTCTGAAAAAGGAGAGTTTTTGCATGCGTCGTAGGTCATCAGGGAACCTGTGGTTCTGGTTAATATTCTTTCTGATTCTGGGCGGTGGAGAGTTCCTGCCCCTCATGTTCATCCTTGCCGGTATCTGGGCGATCACCTATGCCCTGGTACAGGCTGCCAACAAGAGCCAGAACAGCCAGAGTTCTGTAAACAACCGGCGTACCAACCGGTACGGCTATACGGAACGGGTCAACGGAAACGCGCACTCGGCATCGGATCTGGCCAAGATCAATGTCTACCTGCGCAAGCATTTCCGGGACAACAGTACTTTGGTCATGGCTGACGGCCTGGAGCTGATTCTGCGCACCCAGCGCTACAACACGCTGAGCAACCTCGATGTCTACATCAACGGCAGATCCTACGGCACGATCAACGAATTCCGCAACTCCAACCGGACGATGTACGATACGATGTTCGATACCCTGCTTGCCATGGCAGAGGACAGCACCAGACGTACGGAATCCCAAGTTGTGGACGCAGAATATGTATCTCCGGCAGACACGGCAAAGAAGAAACCGGAAGTGAAGAAGGAAGCGGAGCCCGAGGAGACCAAGTCGGCCTACTTCATCCGCAAGATCAACGACAACAATGCAAACATCCCCGACGAAGAGATTACCAACAGTCTGTATGAAACCTGCGCTCTGCTGAAGCAGATCCAGCTGCTGGAAAAGAAATTCCCTGAGAGCAGCGCCAAGATGCAGAAGATGTATGACTACTATCTGCCGTATCTGGTCAAGATCCTCGACAACTTCGAGAATCTGCAGACGATCAAGAGCGACTCCAACTATGAGAAGAACGTGAACCAGCTGAAAGGCACTGTGAATTCCATCAATGAAGCGATGGAAACGATCATTCCGACCATGAGTGACAGCCACTTTACGGATCTTTCCGCTGATATGGCAACCCTGGAAGCCCTGCTGAAGAAGGAGGGGCTGACAGGCGGTATGGATATTTCTGAATCCCTGGAGAAGAAACAATGAACAACCGTGACAGAAAACAGGAAGAAAAAGAACGTTTGATGAATGAAGTTCTCGGCAAGCGCCGCACCGGTGAAACCCTGACAACCGATGAAATGATTACGCTGTCGCAGGACCTCAAGACACAGACGGATGAACTGGCGGATACCATGTCCCGTTCGGACAGAACGATGGACGCGCTGCGCGAGATCCTGGAGCAGCAGCAGAAGGATCTGGAGACGCTCAGTGCGCTCAACGGTATGAACAGTACGTATGAGAGCGACATTGAGAAAGTGCGCAGGGAACTGGAGAAGGACTACGGTGTAGCGACGCCGGAAGTGCCGCAGAAACATGAACCTGTCAATGCGGACGAGAAGGTCTTTGAAGAAGCCAAAGTGGATCTGATCGACCGGGCTGTCATCGGACAGAAGCAGGCAGACCAGCTGATGATCTCTTTCCGCCGTCCCTTTGTCATGGGCACGGAGCCGGGCAAGGCACGCAATGTACTGGTCATTTCCGGTCCGAAGGGCAGCGGCAGGCACGCTGCGCTGAGTACAGCGGTCAGATGCCTGTATGAGAGGCAGGTGCTGCTGAGCGATGAAGTCTACACTGTGGATATGAGCCTGTACCAGAGCGGTGCTCAGGAACAGATCTTCCTGCAGGACCTGTACAAGGGACTGACAGGCAGAGGGGAAGTGCTCTGCTTCGAGAACTTCGAAACAGGATTCCCGTCCTTCCTGCGGATGGTCAACTCGCTGGTATGCGACGGCAAGGTCATCCTTTCGAAGCGCTATGTGCTGAACAAGGGCATTCTGGTGGAGAACCAGACCGGTCTGGTCAAGGACGCGGTGGATTCCTTCTCCGCGGACGGCAAGTACCTGGTGTTCTTTACAACCAAGGGCACCGGCGCCCTGCAGGATGCCTTCGGTGCCAGCTTCCTGTACCACGTACTGGATACCATTACGTTCACAGCGCTGGATGAAGCCGGTGTGGATGAAGTCATCGAGAAACTGTGGGCAGAACTGGAGAAGAAGTGCACCCAGAATCTGGCGCTGGGCATCAGCTATGAACCGGAGTTCATTGACTGGATCAAGAAGCACTATGACAAGACGAACGGTATGGATGCCATTGCGTCACTGTTCAATGACTTCTACATCAACCTGAGCCAGGTCGTGCTGGACAAGAGTGTCTGGACCGGTGCGGAAACCGTACTGAAGGTAACGGACGACCGTCCGGTTGCGGTATTCGGTGATACCCGCATTACCCTGACCAGATCGAAGACAAGCGCAGAGGAACTGGCAGCGGTCAACGAAGAGCTGGACAACATCGTCGGTCTGAACATGGTCAAGGACTACATCAAACAGCTGCAGTCCCATATCCAGGTACAGGCAATCCGGCGTGAACAGGGCATGAAGACAGCGTCTGTATCCATGCATATGATCTATACCGGCAATCCGGGTACCGGCAAAACGACGATTGCCCGTCTGCTTTCCCGCTATATGAAGGCCATCGGTGCACTGTCCCAGGGCCAGCTGGTGGAAGTTACCCGTGCGGACCTGGTTGCGCAGTATGTCGGCCAGACCGCACCGCTGACCATGTCGGTCATAAAATCGGCGATGGGGGGTGTCTTGTTCATCGATGAAGCGTACTCTCTGTACCGCGGCAAGGACGATGCCTTCGGTCTGGAGTGCATCGATACCATTGTCAAGGCCATGGAAGACAACCGGGATGATCTGATCGTCATCCTCGCTGGCTACAAGAAAGAGATGGCCACCTTCCTGGAGTCCAACTCCGGTCTGAAGTCCCGCTTCCCGAACGTAATCAACTTCCCGGACTACACCGGTGAAGAGCTGTACCGGATCGCTGTGCTGCAGGCCAAAGGCAAGGGCTATGTGCTGGCGGATGAGGTCACCCAGCCGCTGACAGAGTACTTTGACAAGGTCCAGTCGATCAATGCAGCGGAAGCCGGCAACGGCCGTCTGGCCAGAAACGTCGTAGAAGATGCAATTCTTGCTCAGTCCGAGCGGATCATGAAGGATGCGTCCGCGGATATGACAACGCTGCTGCTGGAGGACTTCGATCTGGAAGTCAAGGTCCAGCCGCCGAAGGAAGAACCCAATCCCTTCGCAGCCTTCCTGAATCAGTAAGACAGCCTGAAAAGGCTGTTTTTCTTCGGGCTGTACCGGTGCTTTGCTATAATGAAGGTACTTGGAGGATTCTTCCGTTCCGGCGATGAAACTGGCAGAGCTGACAGCGTACGCAGAGAAGAAATACCATATCAGGGAACAGTTCAAATGGGCTGATTATCCTGGTTTTTCTGTTCTGGCAGAGCCGCAGAGCGGCAAATGGGCAGCGCTGCTCATGCGCCGCAGGGATCCGGAAAGCGGCAGGATCATCGAAGCCTGTGATATGAAGTACAGCGGGGAAAGGCCGCAGAACGCTGCACCGTGGCTGTGCGCGCCTTTCCGCATGCACAGAGAGAACTGGATCGGCATCCGGATGGAGCTGTGCCATGATCCGGATACAGTGTTCCGCCTGCTGGACAGCGCGATGCAGACTGTTTCGTCCCAGGGATTCACCATTGTCCTGGACAGCAGCCGTCCTGCAGACAATGCCTGGCAGGACACACCGCTCCCTGCCGGACGCAGACCGGTGCAGAATCTGCGGAAGGCCGTCCCGGCAAGAATCCGGGAGATGCGGCGTCTTTACCGGTACGGAAGCGGCGGTTTCCAGGAGCGGTGCCGCAATTTCTATGTACAGGCAAAGTTCATGGAGGACTACACGGACGCTGCACCGTGGGACGGTACACTGAAGCAGTACTTCACGACGTACCAGGAACTGACGCCGGAACAGCTGCGCGGATACTTCACCTGGCGTACGGAAGTACGCAGGGGAAACTGGCAGTGGATCAGTACTTCGCTGGCCTATCTGTATCTGTATGAACTGCTGAACGGGATCGGTACGGCATCTCCCGGAGAGAGTCTCCGGAAGATGAAGGAATTCGAAACATGCTGGCTGGATTCCGGCATCGGGGATACCGGGATGCGCAGGAATCTGCACCGGTGGATGCTGGAATACGCCGTACTGAACGGACTGGCACCGGAGCAGGTGAAGGAATATGTTGATCCAGGGATGCTGAAGATGGATGAGGCATTGGCTGTGCTTCATCATCCCCAGCAGTATACAGACCCGGAAGTGTTCGAAGCCCTCTGCATCCTCGCAGGCGGCAGAACCGCTTCCTCCCCGGTTCTTCAGAAAGATCCGGGCACCGGTGTGCACCTGTTTGCGGAAGTCTGGCGCAGAGCGTCCGGGGCCTATCGCAGGGACGGGAAGTCCCTGTTCACCCTGTGCTTCGGCGAAAAGCGTCCCCGCCGCTGGCACGCACTGGAGAACGCCGTCTACGATCGTACACAGGCACCGGATCCGGTGGACTGTGAACTGAATGAAAGCCGCAACTACCGGTACCGGAACGGAGCCTGGTATGAACACAGCTATCTGAAGCTCTACTTCGACAGAAAGCTGCTGGAAGGGCTCCTGCAGGAAAGCGACCGCCGTTTCCGGCTCTATCTGAAGACGGGGCATCCCCTGAAGCAGAAGAGCGGGAACGCCTGGGCAGAACCGTATATAGAGGAAGTCATTGAAGCAGACAGGAAGGCAGTGCTGGAGGCATCCCGCCCGAAGATCCACATTGACTTCACCGATCTGGAGCGGATACGCAGGGATGCAGAACAGACCAGGGACAGTCTGCTGACGGAAGAGGAAATGATGCCGGTGGAGGAAGTACCGGTGCTGCAGGAACTGACGGTGCCGCTGGATGATTTCCAGCAGAGCATCCTCCGGAAGATTCTTAAGGGAGAGGATGTCTCCGGACTGATCAAGGAAGCGCACGGACTGCCGGAAATCATCGCCGACGGTCTCAACGAAGCACTGATGGAAGAGATCGGAGATACGGCGGTGGAGTGCGACGGACAGACGATTGTACTGGTGGAAGACTACAGGGATGACGTGATGCGCATCCTGGGGGGATATACAGATGAGTGAGATGAACAGAAAGGTACCCAGGAGGATCGGGCAGACCGTGCTCAATTCCCTGAAGGGCGGTGTCGTTCCGCGGATCGGACTGCCCTATATCACGGTAGGCAGAAAGAGTGAGATTGAGGCGCTGCTGCATGATGTGGACATCATCCAGGAGGGCGGTGCTTCCTTCCGGTTCATCGTCGGACGCTATGGATCGGGAAAGAGCTTTCTGCTGCAGACCATCCGGAACTATGTGATGGACCGGGGATTCATCGTTGCGGATGCGGATCTGTCCCCGGAACGCCGTCTGCAGGGAACACGCGGGCAGGGTCTTGCGACCTACCGGGAACTCATCCGCAATCTCTCAACAAAGACCAGGCCGGAAGGCGGCGCACTGACACTGGTGCTGGACCGCTGGATCAGTACCGTACAGAACGAAGCGCTTCAGGAAAGCGGCCTGGCACCGGGTGATCCTGCTCTGACCGCGCTGGTGGACCGGAAGATCTACGCAGTGACTTCGTCCGTGAGCGAACTGGTCCACGGCTTCGAGTTCGCCGGTCTGCTGTCGGCCTATTACCATGCCTATGTGAACGGTGAGGATGAAGTCCGCGCCAGGGTTGTACGCTGGTTCCGGGGAGAGTATGCCCTGAAGAGCGAGGCGAAGGAAGCACTGGGCATCAATATCATCATCACGGACGATGACTGGTACGATTACCTGAAGCTGTTTGCGGTGTTCTTCCGCCTGGCAGGCTATGCCGGCATGATGATCATGATCGATGAACTGGTCAATATCTACAAGATCCCCAACAGCATCACCCGGCAGTACAACTATGAAAAGATCCTGACGATGTACAATGACACGCTGCAGGGCAAGGCAAAGTATCTGGGGATCCTGATGGGGGCGACCCCGCAGGCGCTGGAGGACCGCAGAAGGGGCATCTACAGCTATGAAGCGCTGCGTTCCCGGCTTGCGGAAGGACGCTTCTCGAAACCGGGAGCCCGGGATCTGTTGGCTCCAGTGATCCGTCTGGAACCGCTCTCTGCCGAAGAGATGCTGATCCTGTGCGAGAAGCTGGCACAGATGCACGCAGATCTCTACGGCTACACAAAGGCGCTGACGACGGAAGACCTGGCGGTATTCATCCGCATCGAATACGAGCGGATCGGGGCAGACCTCAATATCACACCGAGGGAAGTCATCCGTGACTTTATCGAACTGCTGGATCTGCTGTACCAGAATCCGCAGATGAGTGTAGGGGAACTGCTGGAATCCGATGCGTTCACCTATGCGGAGTCTGGTGCAGTATCCGGCAGTACAGAAGAAGAGTACGCAGAATTCAGGATCTGAGGAGGGACAGCCATGGATGTGTTCAAACGGTATGCACCCTTTATCCAGGAGTATATCTACCGGTCGGGATGGCAGACGCTGCGGGCGGTGCAGAATGCCGCAGGCGATGCTGTTTTCAACACGGATGACAATGTACTGCTGTGTGCTTCCACCGCCTCCGGCAAGACGGAAGCGGCCTTCTTTCCGGTCCTGACCCTGCTGGAGGAAGACCCGTCCTCCACAGTCGGGATACTGTACATTGCTCCTTTGAAAGCACTGATCAATGATCAGTTCGGCAGGCTGGATGAGCTGTGCGAAGAAGCGGGGATTCCCGTCACGAAGTGGCATGGCGATGTATCGCAGTCCCACAAGCGGAAGCTGATGAAGAAGCCGGCGGGCATTCTGCAGATTACACCGGAATCCCTGGAAGCCATGATGATCCACCGGCATATGGAAGTGCCTTCCCTGTTCGGGGATCTGCGCTTCATCGTGATTGATGAGATCCACTCGCTGCTTCGGGGAGACCGGGGCGGGCAGACCTTCTGCCTGATTGAGCGTCTGTGCAGGCTAGCCGGCTGCAGCCCGCGCCGGATCGGCCTTTCAGCGACCATCGGTGATCCGGAGGCTGCCGGCAGACTGCTTGCGGCAGGCAGCGGCAGGAATACCGTCATTCCCCGTTTTGACGGCGGCAAGGAAGTCTGGCGGCTGTCCATGGAACATTTCTTCAACAGTGATCCGCAGGCGGACGAAGGCAAACCGATCATTGTAGATACACCGGAAGCGGAAGCGCCTACGGATGCTGCACCGAAGGCGGCTGATCCCGGTATAGGCTATATCTTTGAACATACCCGGGGGAAGAAGTGTTTGATTTTTACCAATTCCCGGGAGGAGTGCGAGGCGGTCTGCCAGAATCTGAGGCAGTACTGTGAAGCAAACCGGGAACCGGACCGCTTCCTGATCCACCACGGAAACCTGTCCACATCCTACCGGCTGAGCGCAGAAGAAGAGATGAAGGATGACGACTCGCTGATGAGCGTCTGCGCAACAGCGACACTGGAGCTCGGCATTGACATCGGCAGGCTGGAACGGGCTTTCCAGATCGATGCGCCGTTTACGGTATCGGGTTTTCTGCAGCGTATGGGCAGAACCGGGCGGAGAGGCAATCCCTCCGAAATGTGGTTTGTTATGCGGGAAGATCATCCGGAAGCCCGCTCGGTACTGCCGGAACAGATTCCCTGGTATCTGATCCAGGGCATTGCCCTGGTCCAGCTGTACATGGAGGAACGGTTTGTAGAACCGCCGAGAACGGACAGACTGCCGTTCTCCCTGCTGTATCATCAGACCATGAGTACACTGGCTTCCATGGGGGAAATGACGCCGGCGGCGCTGGCCTCCCGCGTCCTGCCGCTGTCTGTGTTCCACAGGATCCCGCAGGATGATTTCCGGGTGATGCTGAGGCATCTCATTGAGACGGACCATATCAACCGGACAGAGAACGGCGGACTGATTGTCGGCCTGAGCGGGGAACGGATTGTAAACAACTATAAGTTCTATGCTGTATTCCAGGAGAATATTGAATACACGGTCCATGCAGGATCCGAAGAACTCGGAACGATTGTCAAACCGCCGCCTGCGGGCGAACGGATTGCCATTGCCGGCAGAGTCTGGGTGGTAGAGGAAGTGGATCATCAGCGGCGGGAAGTGTACTGTACCTTGGTGAAGGGCAATATACCGGCCTGTTTCGGCGATGTTGCGGGAGATATCCATACCCGGATCCTGGAACGGATGTACGGTGTGCTGGCAGAGGACAGGACGTATCCCTATCTGATGCGCCATGCGGTCTTCCGTCTGCAGGAAGCCAGGAATACCTTCCGTAAAGCCGGTATGAAGGATCATCCGCTGGTGCCCCACGGTGAGCATATGTACGTTCTGTTCCCG
>JAFOIY010000067.1 GCA_017420505.1 Solobacterium sp.
CATCCAGGGAATGAAGTTCCTCAGTGCGGTAAAGACCGCGGAGAAGACCGTGGACCTGATCAGGCACCTGGAAAAGCCGGATTACATCGTCTGTGTCTACCACGGCGGCTTCGAGAAGGACCCTGTAACCGGAGTGCCTACGGAGGAGCAGACCGGAGAGAATGAAGGCTTTGCGCTTCTGGAGCAGGTACGGGGCATTGATGTCCTGATTGCCGGCCACCAGCACATTGCCTACCTCGGCAGCCGGAACGGTACCGTCTACACTCAGACAAAAAGCCGGGCTGCCCAGCTGGCCTGCATCGACATCTACACCGATACCGGGGTGATCGAGCCGCGGCTGCTGGACGCGGACATGGACGCGGACGAAGGCATCATGGAACTGGTACAGCCGGAAGAAGATGAATGCCGGAAGTGGCTGGATCAGCCGCTCGGCACCACAGCGATGGACCTCCGCGTCGATGACCAGGACGACGCCCGTTTCCACAAGCACCAGATCATTACCTTCCTGAACCGTGTTTCCCGGGAAATCACCGGTGCGGATCTGGCAGCCAGTGCTCTGTTCCTGGACGCGACCGGCTTCCGGCACGATATCACCATGCGCGATATCGTCGGTACCTACGTCTATCCCAATACCCCGGTCGTCAAAAAGATCAACGGGAGAATCCTGAGGGAATACCTGGAGAAGAACGCGGAGTACTGGACCATCCGCAATGATGCCATTACGGTTGCCCGGCAGTATCTGGAGCCGAAACCGAAGCCGTTTGACTACGACATGGTGGACGGCATTGAGTATACCATCAAGGTTTCCAATGCCCCGGGAAGCCGGATCATCGATCTCACCTCCAACGGACAGCCGGTCAGCGATGATATGGAATTCACCCTCTGCATCACGGACTACCGCGCTTCCGGGGGCGGTGACTTCCCCGCCATCCGCAAAGCACCCACTGTAAAAAGATTCCCGGCCAGCTATGTAGAACTGATCGCTGACTGGATCCTGGAACACAAGACCATAGAATTCGAACCTGTACACAACATTCACGTAATCAAATAGGAGGAAAACACTCATGAATGTACTGGAAGCCATCCGCACAAGGCGCAGTGTCCGTAAATACGCAGACAAGCCTGTTCCCGCAGAAACCCTGAAGGAAATCGCCGAAGCCGGCACCTGGGCCGCATCCGGAATGAACAGCCAGGGTCCCATTGTACTGATCGTAACCGACAAAGCGGTCCGTGACCGTCTCTCTGAACTCAACGCGGCTGTCATGGGCAGACCCGGCGATCCGTTCTACGGTGCACCGTATGTCCTGGTCGCACTCGCACCGAAGGAGAACCCGATCCATGTCTATGACGGTTCCCTCGTCATGGGCAATATGATGCTCGCAGCACACGAGCTCGGACTGGGCTCCTGCTGGATCCACAGAGCCAAGGAAGTCTTCGACACCGAAGAAGGCAAGGCTTTCCTGAAGAAGGCCGGTGTGGAAGGCGAATACGAGGGTATCGGCAATCTGATCGTCGGCTATGCCGCGGAAGAACCGGCAGACAAGGAAAGAAAGCCGGGCAGAGTATTCACCCTCTGATCTGTCTGATTACCTCAAGAAATGCAGGATCCTCCGGGATCCTGTATTTTCTTCGGCTCTGTTATCTTTGACTAACTCATGCATACAGTGACACAATGATTCTGTTTTCGGAGGTGTGCATTGGATCTGCTGTTTCTGATCAATTCCGTTCTGCTGGGTGGAGCACTGGCCATGGATGCTTTTTCGGTATCCCTGGTGGACGGCCTCCACGAAAGCCGGATGCGGCTGTCCCGGCAGTGCATAGTAGCCGGTGTATTCGGTTTCTTCCAGGCGCTGATGCCTATGCTCGGCTGGTTCTGCGTCAGGGTGCTTCTGTCCCTGTTCCACCAGCTGCAGCCGTATCTGCCCTGGATTGCCTGTGCACTGCTGTCCTTCCTCGGGATCCGGATGATTATGGAAGGTATCAAGGGCAATCCCGAAGAAGAAGCTGTATCCCACGCAACACTGTTTATGCAGGGCATTGCGACTTCCATTGACGCCCTGTCCGTCGGCTTCACCATCGGTACCTATCCGTTCCTGCAGGCGTTGGTCTGTGTGCTGATCATCGGTGCGGTGACGTTCTTCATCTGCCTCTTCGGGCTGCAGATCGGCCGGAAAGCCGGGGAACACCTTGCGGACAGAGCGACGGTAGTGGGCGGCGTCATCCTGATTGTCATCGGTGTGGAAATCCTGCTGAAATCGATTCTATAATAGAGACAGATCAAGGAGGTTCCCCTATGGAAAGAGTATGTCAGTTCCTCAAGGATGCCGGTACGTATTTCCTGGCTACGGTTGAGGGTGACCAGCCCCGCGTACGTCCCTTCGGCACCATTCATATCTACAACGGTAAACTGTACATCCAGACCGGCAATGTCAAACCGGTCGCGAAGCAGCTCAAAGCCAATCCGAAAGCAGAGATCTGCGCCTTCCTCAACGGCGACTGGATCCGCGTCACCGGTGAGCTGGTGGAGGATGATACGGAAGAAGAGCGGATCAAAGCCCAGGAGAGCATGCTGGAAGCCTATCCCAGCCTGGCGCATATGTACAAGCCCGGAGACGGAAACACAGCGGTCTACTACTTCAAAAACGCCACGGCAACCTTCTCCAGCTTTACCAAAGCACCGGAAACCTATACATTCTGAATCAGGGAAGCGGAAGATGAATTCCGCTTTTTCTTTTACAGCAGGCGCCCGGAAATACTGTATTATGGAATCAGTCCGGATGAGGGAGGAATACTGCTATGAGAATAATGCTACTGGTCCTGATCATGCTGCTGTACCTGATTGCCAGGTCATTCTTCGTGACCAAACACGGATCACGCCTCCGTACCGTACTGACGATCATGGATCATCTGGATGATGAAACCGCCTTCTATAATCACGCGGAAGAAATCATTCAGGGCTGCGATACACCGGAATACATGAACAAAGCCCTGGTGCTGAAGATGTTCGGTGATGCCTACTTCCGCAGGGGAGACCTCCTTCAGGAGGATCTGGAAAAACTGCAGGTGGACGCTCTGTACAACGTAGGGGGAAAGATCAATCCCAATGAACATGAAGACAGCTGGTTCTATCTGTTTCTGGCCATACCGAACAAACTGTATCACACCGGATCCGTGGACCTGATCGCTCCGCTGTACGATGTGCTGGACAAGCATGCGGAAGTCCTGGACCAGATGCTGGTGGTGAAGCTCGGCAGGGAAGCGAAGAAGTTCTATGAAGGCACGGATGATCTCGGTGCAGGGTTCTTTCAGCAGCTGCTGGACGGTGATTATCCCGGCTACCGCTACAACAAGCATCTGATCGGCATCTACAAGAGCATCGCGGAAGCCTTCCTGACCCGGATTGCGCTGAATGAAGGGAAAGGAATCCCGGAAGAGAACCTTCCCGGCCTGCGGGTCTTCCAGCAGAGTACGCTGGGCAACCGCTGGCTGAAGGAACTGGGCATTGAACTGCCGGCTGAGCCGGAGGAAAGCCCGGAACCGGAAGAAATCCCGGAGCCGGAAGAAACCGCGGAAGAACCGGAGCCGGAAGAAAGTACGGAAGAAGACAAGGGACTATAAAAAAAGATGTGTGCTGGAAGGCACGCATCTTTTCTTATTGCTTGAACTTCAGTCCGTCCTTGAAGGCATCCCCGACCTTCTCACCCAGGCCGATGTAGGTATTGTTGGCCGGGTCGAAGGTAATCGGCTTCAGCTTCTTCGGATCGATCTTTCCGTCCGTGACCACGGACTCGTCTGCGGATACGTTTACGATTTCCCCGATCAGGATGCCGTCGTTGAAGCTCTTGACGCGGCATTCCAGTGCCATGGGGAGCTCGTCGATCAGCGGTGCGTCCACGTATTCGCTCTTTGTGGCATGGAAGCCGGCTCTGGCGAACTTGTCCGGTACTTCGTTCGCGGATTC
>JAFOIY010000068.1 GCA_017420505.1 Solobacterium sp.
TACATGCACTCATGGTACAGATCAGCAGGGCAGACATGCCCGCCCACAGCAGTTTTTTCATATTGATTTCCTCCTGTCACACATATCTACATTATAATACCGCATTCAAATTGAACCCGGACCATCATTTACCTCGGCATTGCCAGCTGCACATAATAAGCTGACCAACTATATAGTTCCTGATTTCTCATACGGGCAGGCATCTGTCTGAACGGATACACTTTCGGGAGAAGGATTCCATGCCTTTCTTGCCACAATAGAGACTGCATGGAAACGATCGTACAGGTGTACTCAGAAATCTCCCCGCAGCCACAGTCCGGATGTTACTATGAAGACAGTACCAAAGGAGAAAGACCATGAAAACAGTCGTTCTGTGCGGAAAGAAGATGAACTACGACCAACTGCTTGATTTTTCAGCATTGTCAGAAGAAGTCGTTGTCTACGATGACGCAGATGAAACAAAGATGGCGGAGCGCATACAGGATGCAGACATCCTAATCACCAAGGAGAATCCGGTCGGCAGAGATCTGATTGCAGCATTTCCCCCGCAGCTGAAGCTGATCATCGAAGCCGGCACCGGCTACAACAACCTGGACATCCAGGCAGCCAAGGAACACGGCATCACTGTCTGTAACGTCCCTTCCTATTCTTCCGAAAGCGTACGGGAGATGACGATCATGTTCCTGCTGATGCTGTCGAGCTCCATGCAGATGCAGACAGCCATGCTGGAGCGGGGCGATAAATCAAACTTCACGGACCATCTCCGTGTCCCGCACAATGAAGTCTACCGGAAAACACTGGGTGTGATCGGAGAGGGACATATCGGATCCCAGGTCATCCATACCGCGCTCAGCCTGGGCATGAACATCCTGGTCTGCACCCGCACACCGAAGGAGAACCGTACCGGCGTCCAGCATGTATCCCTGGACGAACTGCTGGCAGAAAGCGATTATATCTCCCTGCACTGTCCGCTGAGTGAAGCCACCCGGCATATTATCGATGCGGACGCACTGAAGAAGATGAAAAGGAGTGCCTGTCTGATCAATACCTCCCGAGGTGCCCTGATCGATGAAAAAGCACTGTATGAAGCCCTGCGCAGCGGTCAGATTGCCGGTGCAGCCTTGGACGTACAGGAAACGGAACCGCTGCCGGAAGACAGTCCGCTCTTCACACTACCCAACGTCATCCTGACACCGCACATCGGCTGGAAAGCCGCGGACAGCCGGAAACGTCTCGTAGACATTGTCCGGCAGAACATTGAAGCCTACCGCAGCGGCAGGCCTATCAACGTCGTCAACTGAGAGACCACTCTGCCATACAGGCATCGGCACAGGTGAATAAACAAAGCGGCAGTTCACTGCCGCTTTTTCCGTCGGGATAAAAGGATTCGAACCAATAACATCTTCGTCCCGAACGAAGCGCTCTGCCAAATTGAGCTATACGCCGGTGTTCTCTTCTCAGTTAACATTTTTACCGGCAGCTTCGATCCTGTCCATGACGATATCCGCCTTTTCCCAGAACGATTTCTCCGCTTCCGGATACTCTTCTCCGTTTTCCTTCAGCCCGCACGTCAGCGTATATACCACCGCTCCGTTGTCAAGAAGCTCATACACAACAGCAGGCTTACCGATGATATTCTTTCCGATGTATTTCCTGGTTGTAAACGCATGTCCCGTCATATGATGCCGATCCTTCTGCAGTTTGATATTACCATGCCGCGGAAGATATGGAAAACCCAGGCCTTTTTATCATTGCAGGTCAGGAAATGCTATCATGACTGTATAGTGCATCAGCCGGAAATACTATTTCCCGGGACAGAGTGAGAGACATGATATGAACAGTATACTGATTGCAGCGAACGCCGTACTGCCTGTCGCGTTCATGATGCTGCTGGGCACAGCGCTGAAAAGCAGAGGAATCATCAAGGACAGTTCCTTCCGGGATTTCAACTGGATTGTTTTCCATATCTGCCTGCCGGTATCCCTGTTCAACAGTATTCAGTCCATGGATACCGCAATGCTGACGGAACCCAGGATCGTCCTGTTCGCCTACTCCGTACTGGCTGTTATCGTCATTCTGCCGATGATCCTGCTCGGCCGGACAACCATTGATGACAGGCAGAAGGGCGTCATGGTCCAGGCAATCTTCCGCTCCAACTTCGTCATCCTCGGCCTGCCGATTGTAGAAAGCATCTACGGTGCCGGCAATATCGGTGCTGTCCCGCTGCTGATTGCGTTCGTCGTCCCGGCCTTCAACATTGTCTCCGTCATTGTCCTTCAGCACTATTCCGGTACAAAAGGAAACCCGGCAAAGACCATCAAGGGCATCCTGACCAACCCGCTGATCATCGCGACCATTCTCGGGTTCCTCTATAAATTCTCCGGCATACATACACCGGATATCCTCGCGTCGATCCTGAACCAGCTGGTCCGGATGTCCACACCCCTGTCCCTGCTGGTGCTCGGTGGCAGCTTCCAGCTGGTGTCTGTACGCGGCAACAGGAAACTGCTCGGCATAGTTGCGGCAGGAAGGCTGATCGCTGCACCGTTGATCGCACTGACGACGGCTGCGGCGCTGGGATACCGGGGTGCCGACCTTGCGGGACTGATGGTTCTCTTCGGCGGACCGGCAGCCATTGCGTCCTTCTCCATGGCCATGCAGATGGGGCTGGACAGCGAGCTGGCAGCCCAATGCGTCATGGTTACGACCATCGGGGTCATCTTTACCATGTTCGGCTGGATCACTGCCCTGAGCAGCCTCGGCCTGCTGTAGGAATCATCAGGAAGTAACAAGACAAACCCGGGATTATGGACGGGTTTGTTTTATACTGCCGCGGATTCCTGCATCTGCCTGCAGAAATCGGACCGCAGCAGGGTGTACAATATAGTAAAGACAACGCATACAAGCATCGCAGACAAACGATGCCCGGACAGGAAAGAATCCCCGGCACAGCACCGGCAGAAACGACAATAATACAACCCAGTGCATACTGCACCATAGAAAGGCATTGCTATGAAACTCTGTTTTATCGGTGCAGACCACGAAGTAACAGGAAGCTGCCATGTCATTGAAGTCAACGGAAAGTACATCATGCTTGACTGCGGCATGGAACAGGGAAGGGACATTTACGTGAATGAAGATCTCCCGGTTCCGGCCTCGGAGATCAGTGCAGTACTGCTGTCCCATGCGCATATAGATCACTCAGGACTGCTGCCGAAACTGGTCGCTGACGGCTTCCGCGGAACCATCTGGAGCACCTTTGTTACAAAGCAGCTGTGCGAAGTTATGCTGAAGGATTCCGCGCACATCCAGGAAGCGGAAGCGGAGTGGGCCGACCGCAAAGCGAGAAGAAGCGGCAGAAAGCAGGAAGGCCCCCTGTACACCGTCAAGGATGCGGAATTTGCCATGGAGTTCTTCCGGACCGTCGGCTACGGCGAAGCGTTCGAACCAATAGAAGGCGTCAGCGCCCGGTATGAAGACGCCGGACATATCCTGGGCAGCGCGATCATCTACCTGACGATGCAGGAAAACGGGGAAACCAGAACACTGGCATTCAGCGGTGACCTCGGCAACACCGAAATCCCGATCGTCAAGGATCCCACACCCAGAGAAACAACGGACTATGTCATCACAGAGAGCACCTACGGAAACAGAACTCACGAAAAGGCAGCTGATCCGGTGATCCAGCTCGCAGAGATCATGAACAGAACCTTTGCCAGAGGCGGCAATGTCATCATCCCTGCCTTCGCGGTAGGAAGAACACAGGAAATCCTGTACTACATCCGGGAGATGCTGGAAAGGAACATGATATCCAATACAGACTTTGATGTATTCATCGACAGCCCTCTGGCAATCGAAGCGACGCAGATCTTTGAAGAGAATACCTTCGGCTACTACGATGATGACGCCATGAAGATCATCAAGGAAAAAGGGAATCCCCTTGTCTTCCCGAATCTGAAGATGGTCATTGAAGTAGAACAGTCCAGACTGCTCAATACCGTAGATACCCCTTCTGTAATCATCTCTGCTGCAGGCATGTGCACGAGCGGACGCATCAAGCACCATCTGAAGCATAATCTCTGGCGTCCGGAGTGCACCATCGCTTTTGCCGGATACCAGGCAGAAGGCACACTGGGAAGACAGCTCGTGGACGGTGCGGAGGATGTCAGGATCTTCGGTGAAGAAATCCATGTCGCAGCGGAAATCGTCCAGCTGAAGGATGTCAGCGCCCACGCAGACCAGAACGGTCTGGTCCACTGGCTGACGGACAACCCGGACAAGCCGATGAATGTATTCGTCGTACATGGCGAAGACACAGTTGCGGATGAATATACAGAACTGCTGAAGACAACCTACGGATATGAAGCATCCGCACCGTATTCCGGCTACGTCTTTGATCTTCTGGAGAACAAGTATCTGGTTACCAAAGAACCGGAGAAAGTACTGAATGCAGAAGAGAGGGAAGAGCAGATCCGCCAGGATCAGAACCGGGAACAGGATATCTACACCCAGAACAAGTACTATAATGAACTGATCAAGAAAGGATACAGACTGATCCATCTCATCGAGAAGCGGAAAGACGCAAAGAACAAGGAACTGGAGAAATTCCTCAAGGAACTGGACAGGCTCGTAGACAGGTGGGAATGATACCGTGCAGGCATGGGAAACCATGCCTTTTTACCAGGCAATCCGGCATACGGGATACACAATCTACCGGTACCCTCATACCGCAATCTGCGCAATAATAGAAGCAGTACAGCGAGGTATCAAGTATAAACACGAATCATCTGGATCTATTGTTCGAGAAAGGGTTTATCAGCTTTCTGACGCTGACAATCATTACCTTGGCAGCCTGCAGCCTGCTGACAGCGTACGCAAACAAAAAGATTGATTTCTACAACAGGCGCCATGCCGACTGGATTACCACCAACCAGTACCTCAACCGGACAACCCGGTTCCTGATCTGGTTCATCGGCCTTACGATCATCATGAAGCAGTTCAAACCGCTCAGCGTACTCGGCAATACCGTACTGGGCGCTTCCAGCATCCTCGCCGTCGGTGTCAGTATCGCTTCCCAGACGACCTTAGGCAACTATATTGCCGGTTTCTTCCTGGCGGTTCACCAACCGTTCAAAATCGGCGACGTCATCTATCTCCAGGAGAAGCACATTGCCGGAACAGTCAGGGAAATGACCTTCCGCCACACAATCATTGAAACAAAGACAGGAACACTGCTGACCATACCGAATACCACCATGAATACGGTCATGATCGAAGATCTTCCCAAAGAAGGGTATATCCGTCCTCTGGAGTTCAAGGTCGCTGCCGGAACAGATATCAGCAGACTGGAAAAGCTCGTGAACCAGGTACTGGCGGAAAAGGATCCGGATGATTACAGACCGGTCAAACTGTCCGTGGAAGCCTTCGATGGCAGGGGATATACCGTATCCTTCCCGATGTATGCGTTGTCGCTGAATGATTATACAGATGAAAAGACCAGAGTCATTCCGGAACTCAGCAGCAGATGCCGGGAAAACGGAATCGATGTACTCTGAATACAGACAGATTATCAACGGAAAGGGAACAGACATGAAAAAAATCGTCGCAATCAACTGCAGTCCACGGCCGGCGTGGAACACAGGCACGCTGATCCGTGAAGCTGCGGCAGGGGCGGAAGCCGCCGGAGCTGAAGTGGAAATCATCGATCTCTACCGGCTGGAACCGTTTACCGGCTGCGTTTCCTGCTTCGGTTGCAAACTCCCGCCGAACGAAGGGAAGTGCGTCTGCCGGGACGGTCTCGCTCCGGTGCTTGATGCCATCCGCAGTGCGGACGGGCTGATTCTTGGATCACCGAACTATCTGGGCAATGTCACCGCAGGCTTCCGGGCACTCTATGAACGGCTGATCTTCCAGTCGCTGACCTATCAGCGGGAACCACGCAGCTACAATGACCGCAGGATCCCGGTGCTCTTCATCATGACGAGCAATGCCCCGGCAGAAATGTACCCGCAGATCGGCTATGAAGAGATGATCCAGGGCTACTGCAGGTCCCTGGAAGCCTTTGTCGGCAATACCACAGTACTGACCGCAGGGAACACCCTGCAGGTCAATGACTACAGCCGGTTCCACTGGACAATGTTCGACCCGGCCGAGAAGAAGGAGCGCCACGAAACCGTCTTCCCGGAAGAGAAAAAGACAGCCTTCCGGCTGGGAACCAGCATGGTGGAGACACCCTGGTAAACCGGCAGGGGCACATTGCCTGTACTGGCTGCGCAAGTGTATGATGAATACAATCAGCAGTGATTGGAAATGATAACTGTACAGGAGGGATTATGAAAGTATTGTTTATCGGAAACAGCCACACATTCTTCAACGACATGCCGGAGCTATTTGCCCGTTTCTGCGAACTGGACGGAGAAAAGCCGGAAGTAACCATGCTGGCATACCCCGGCAAATACCTCGACTGGCATATGCAGGAATACTTCCCGACAAGGTTCAACATCCTGTACGGAAACTACGACTACTGCATCATCCAGCAGGGTGCCCATCCGTTCCCGGAAGTAGAAAGCACGTTCACCAACGGCAAGCGGATCATCGAAATGTGCCGGACCGCCGGAACAAAGCCGGTCATCGTCATGACCTGGGCAGAGAAGCGTTTCCCGGAAAACCAGCAGAAGATGATCGACTGCTATACAAAGCTCGCGGCCGAGACGGATACACTCCTGTCGCCGGTCGGCCTGATCTGGCAGAAACTGCAGAAGACGAATCCGGAAATCGAACTGTACTGGAAGGACGGAGAGCACGCGTCAATCTACGGTGACTACCTGATCGCTGCCTGCAACTATGCTATCGTCACCGGCAAAAAGGACCTGGATCTCCCGCCGATCGGCCTGGATTTCATGAAGGACCTGGAAATCGGTACACCGCTGAAGCTGATCGAAGACCCGGCGGAGTGCTCCATTGAACTGGATCCGGAAAAGACCAGGATCATCCTTGCTGCAATCAGCGAGGAACTGAAGAAACTGTAAAGGAAGGCTCTGCATCACGCAGAGCCTTTTCAGTACCCGGCACAGGAAAAAAGCCCCAAGGGGGAGGGGCTTTTCTCAATGATATTCGAGGGATAATATTGACCTACTCAAAGGGGGATGGGTAGTTCGATATGCAGTTTTCCTACTGCACTTACAATATATAAAAACTATTTGGCTGAATTATCGGCAGATTGTGTTAATTTGTGTGAAATTGCTAACAAGAGGTTTTTATTTCAGCCCGTAGTACTGCTTGGTTTCCGCACTCATCTCTTCCCCGGCTGTGACTTCCTTCCCGGCTGCGATCAGTTCTTCCGTAGTACACAGATGGAAGGCGCCGACACTGTCGGGACTCCATCGTTTCACCAGAATCTGCGACCGTTCCGGGTCAAAGGCCAGTACGCTCGTAATGTAGAGCTTTGACTGGTTCTGCGACAGATCCAGAACATTCCACAGCGTACTGTCCCCGAAGAACAGGGTATTGTCAATCCGGTGCCATTCATAGGTATGCATACTGTTGTACGCACTGTTTTCAGCGACAAAGACGGAATACCCGGCAGTCTTTTCCCCATCGCGGCTGTAGGCTTCCAGCAGACTGTTGTTGCTGAGAACGTACAGCTGATCATCAAAGAGGTGGAATGACAGTACATTGTTCATATCCATCGGCAGCTCACCCAGCTGAGTGCCTTCATAGTCCATCAGCCGGATGCACTGTTCATCCCTTACGGCAAGGAAGGTATCGCCGCATGACACATCAAACGCCAGCATGTTCTCCGATTCATAAACCGGAACAGCTGTGTATTCAGAAAGATCAATCAGATACAGGATCCTCTTCCCGCCGCTGGTTGCCTCGGAAACACAGAAACGATGATCATCACGGAAGTAAAGGGTACTGAAAGTGCTGGTCTCCGGAACGGCAATGCTGTGCAGCTCTCCCGTACCGTTCGGGATGTCGTAGCAGCTGAACACCGTATCCTGCAGTCCGTTGATCAAAGCGTATACATGGTCGTCATCTACAGCATAGGCCGCAGATAGACTGTCCGTACCGGGCGCAAGCCGGTAGGTGCCTTCCTTTCCGTCCGGCAGATGCAGTGTGTGTACAACGGCATCCTGCGTGACTGCGTAGACGGTCTCCAGATCCGCTGCCATACCGAAGTGCTGGATGCTCCGGCTGCTCTCTACAACCATTTCGTGAGCTATCTGCTTGGACTCCAGATCATAGACCGTAATGGTTGCCGTATCGGCGAACAGTTCCTGATCGGAGATCAGCAGGAAAGGTCCAACGACCTTTGTCCCTGCACCGTATCCGGGTACAATGCCCGGCAGTTCACTGTAATTCGGATTGGCGAAGTCCATCTCATACCGTATGACGGACCGGCTTGTACGCGGCAGGATCATGATGCCTACAGAGTCATCACTGAAGAACCGGGCGCCTTTGGCCGTATTCTCCGGGAAAGCCGCAAAGGTTGTACAGAACTCCGAACTCAGTGAAAACAGTGCAATGTCTCCGTTCTGCAGCAAGGACAGCCAGGTATTGTCCACACCGTTCAGGATGGACCGTACAGGATAAGGGTATTCCGCCCGCCGGACAAGCCTTCCGTCAGACAGGTCCACAAGAGTCTGGATATTGGCTGACGAGCACAGAACCGCATCATGATCACCGTAATCATCACTGTACGAAGTCAGTACAATATCTCCATTCGAATCCTGGATAAAGGAAACATCCCGTGACCAGCGCGGGGATGCGCTTCCGCTGCTGTAGCATGCCAGGCGTGCCGTCATATCGTAGTAGAACACAGCGTTCTCTACGCCGTAGGTTGTCTTGTCTGTACCATTGACCAGCTCGAGTACAACCGCATCGCCGCTGTCGGTCACGGCCATATCCATGATGTAGGCAAAGGACGGTCCGGTTTTCTGCAGGGATTCCTGTTCGGTATCGTAGAACCAGACGCGTATTGTGTCTTCCTGCCGCTGTTCAAGCAGCACCTTGCCGGCATCCGCAGAGAGTTTGACCGAACCGAACCGGCCTTCTTCCGGGCATTCAGCTGTATGCGTGATCTGCCCCTGGGCATTCAGGATCGTCAGCGTACTGTCCCCGGCAAATGCGCAGGCATCCGAACCGCAGCCGGAAGCAGAGATCCAGTGGGAGAGCTCCGTGCGGTACAGTTCGCTGCCGTCCTTCCAGCTCAGCATGGTTACGGTATTCCCGCTGACACAGGCAATTCCCTGTGCCTTTGCGTCAATAACGGTTGTGCCTGTATCCAGCTGGATTTCACACTTCTTTGTACTGTCTTTCAGGCTGAACAGGCTGATTCTCCGGTCACTGTCAACCAGGACCAATGTACTGTCGTCCGGACTGATCATGAAATCCCGGATGATGGCTTCCGAACTGTATTTCCGTACCGCAAAGTAATCGGACTGATGTTCCGGAATCTGGTAGGTACCGATGGCAGAGGCCAGTGCGTATTCTGCTTCAGCGATCACCGGCCGGTCGGTCTCACCGTCCGGCAGAGCAGCCAGTGCCAGCTGCACCGCCAGAATCCTGTCCTGATCATTCAGCGCTTCCAGCGACTCGGAGGACAGGTACTGGGACTCATGGATCTGGGACTGGCGTAGATTCTCCAGTGCCAGCTCCAGGTTTTCATTGATCCGGGCATTGGACCAGAGCAGGTAGGAGATCGCTGCTGCACCGGCTGTTCCTGCCGCGGCCGTTATCATTCTCCTGCGCTGCGTCCGGTACTGCTCCGCACGCTGCACCAGTTCATCGTAGGAACAGCCGATCATCACCGCAGCGAGCCGGGGCAGTTCCTTCTTCCTTGCCGCTCTGAACGGCATACGGTAATCACAGGACAAAGGCTCCAGGGGTATTCTGGTTTCCTGGATATTCCCGTCTTTATCCACTTCGGTTTCAATCCGGTACTTCAACCGTTCAGGAATGACATCTTCCGGTTCTCCGTGGGAGAGTACGGTCAGGACACACTCCTGACTGTGGGTTTCCAGGAACAGATTGATTTCCCGCTGCACCCACTGGGATTCTGCTGTATGTTCCGAACAGATGACGATAAGATAGTCCGACTGGCGCAGGGCCGTCTCGATATCATCGCTGAGATTGCTGGTCAGCGGGAGCTCATCCTTATCCCGGAAAACCCGTTCGATCCGCTCAATGCGGGCGGATTCCTTCAGGCTCTCAGGGATGCGGAAATGCTCCAGCTGCGACTGGACTTCCTTCGCTACTTCAATGTCACGCTTCTCGTGACGGTAGGAAATAAAAGCGTTGTAATGATTGATCATGTTCCACCTTGTATGATTACCTGTATTTGATTCCCATTCTGTCCAGGGTTGCGTGGATTGTGTCCAGCACCAGACCGAAATCATCTTCATCTATGTTGTGCAGAGCAGCTTCGAAGGGACCTTCGACCTGCTTGGAAGGGTTGAGGATCATCTCTACCATCTGCCCGTATTCAATCCGGATTCCCTTGCGCCGGGCAATCTCCAGGGCAGTCCGGCTGATGACATCTGTGTAGATCTCCCGGATGCCGCAATGGGCGGCTATGATGATGGCTGCTTTTCCGATGATCTTGTCTGCCTGGTACAGCGGCCGGCAGTTCTGTTCCTCATAGAGATCCAGCACCTCCAGCATCGGCAGGATTCCTTTCCCGCTGCGTCTGAGCAGGACTTCGTTCTCATCTGCGATTACGCAGGTGAGCTGTTCGTTGTGCAGGATCTCTCTGCATACATCAATGTTCATCATGGACTCCTTCCTGAAGCGATGCCGGATTCCAGGGCTCTGTGCATCCTTGCAGGTGCGGTCTGATGCGCCTGCTTCCTGTTTTCTATGATATAGGAAAGAGGTGCACAAGTGTGTATATTTTGCCGGACACCGTGATGCCGGCTGAAAAACAAATGTTCAGTGAAGCATTCAGAATAAGAAAAGCACACTGTGAAGTGTGCTTTCTGCTTGTTCAGTCTTTGTAGAACTCTGCAGCGTTGGTGTACAGGATCCGCTTGATCGTATCCTTCTGCAGCGGCAGATCCTCCACCTGCTTGGCCAGATCGTCCACGGAGATGGACTGTGTGGTCCAGTTGGACGCGAAGCACAGTCTGTCCTTCAGCTGGGTTTCGGCATAGAACAGATAGGGTTCATAGCCGGAACCGCGCATGTTCATCTTGCGGGGTTCATGGGTTTCAAAGTTCAGGTATACATTCTGATGACGGTAGGCCAGGGCAATGAAGTCCAGTACCCACGGCCAGCCGGATACACCTGCCATGATTTTCAGTTCCGGGAAATCCCGGGCGACTTCATCTATGTAGCGGGGATGTCCGATGTCATACGGAACCGCCTTGGACAGGTTGAGACTGCTGTAGATATGTACAGGAATACCAAGTTCACAGGCTTTCGCGTAGAGCGGATAGTTCTTCTTGTCGTTGGCAGCGAGATGGGTGCGGAATGCCGTCAGATACAGCGCGTGCAGACCATAGTCCTTGACACACTTCTCCAGTTCACGAACAGCTTCCATTCCCTTGTTCGGGTCAACGTAGATAAACCCCTTGAACCTGTCAGGATGAGCGTGAACGATCTCCGCTGTCTTCTTGTTGTCGTGTCTGCTGTCACAGGTAATGCCCCAGGCAACATTGATGGAATCCAGATATTCCACGAATTTGTCCGGTGTCATGGCGTTTTTCTTCGCAGCATCTTCGACGGTCTTCTTCCAGGCGTCTTCACCTTCTGTTTCCAGGATTCTGTCCAGATCGTCAATGTTCAGGCCGATCTGTTCCGCAATACCTGGCGCATACGCTGTTTTGTAGCCGCGGTAATTGGGATCCAGGCACATGTTGGTGAGCATCTGTACGCATTCGTCTGCCTGCATGGGCATGTCGAGGCAGAGGTCGATGATCGGATAATCACGCATGTCTATTTCCTCCTTGCAGATATTGTATACGATGCACTCCGGGAAGGAAACAAAAAAGGAGGAAACCGGTGTTTCCTCCCGTTAATGCAGATATAGGATCAGCCGATCAGTGCTGTCCAGCCCAGATAGTACAGGCAGGCAACGAACAGGAAGGTAACAATGATCGGTATGGTCTGTTTGATCAGCGATCCGAGGGATACACCGAAATGCTCACAGGAGAGTGTCAGGCAGACATGGGTCGGAGAGATCTGCATGGCTGCGTAGACCGCGCACATGAGCAGGCACAGCAGCGGCAGTCCGGAACCCGGAATGGCCGCAAAGGCAACAGGGATCATTGTGGTTGTCATGGTGAGCGAGCCGGCAATGATGGCGCCGAAGAAGCAGATCAGCATGAAGATCAGGAAAGTCGGAATCGGCAGCTTCGAGAAGAACTCCGGCAAAGCGGAGATGGAATCCGTGGAGGTCAGGATCGCCTTGAAGACATAGACAGCCAGGGTATTGCCGATGACCTTCGGCTGCAGGGAACTGATGAAGAACGGTTTGATCTCCTCCAGCTTGAACCGGCCGGTAAAGACGTAGGCAATCGTAACGAGCAGGATGGTCAGGGCAACATTCATGCCGAATCCGACAATCAGAACAATCGCTGCCAGGATCGGCCAGATGCCCAGAACGAACTCTTTGAAGTCATTGGCTTTATTGGAGGATTTCGGTCCTTCTGCTTTGACCGGAACCCTTCCTCTGTAGAGGAAGAAGCAGCCGATCAGTACCAGAATGATCATCATCGGCAGCATTCCCAGGACGAACTCGCCTGCAGCGAACCCCGTCAGTGCCAGTGCGGTCAGGATGGCTGCGTAGGTAGGCATGAAGGCTTCGGATACATGGCGGAAGAACGATGCAGCTGTCGCTTTCTGTTCATTGGTCAGACGGTCACCGACAGCTTCGCTGATAACATCACCGGAGATGAATACAGCAGGTGCAGCCGGCAGAAGGCCGATGATGAACGGGGCGATCGTGCAGGTGATCCAGTTGTTATGGAAGAGGCGCGTCAAGGCTTTCTGGGAACGGTCGATCCCGTTGCGGGCTTTGAGCATGCTCTGCATGAAGGTGATCAGGTACATCATGATGATCAGCTGTATGGTGCTCCAGGCTGTCAGGTCATGGATAATGGCGTTGATACCTGTCTGCAGCGGTACACTGTTGAGGATCCAGCAGACAATCGCTGCAATCGGTGCGGCAACCATCAAAGGCTGCTTCAGTACGATAATGCCGATCATGACAGCGAAGACGATAACCAGTTTCAGTATCTGCATATATCACTATCTCCTATCTGAAAACATGAGTATTATATATGCATTTTGGAAAAAAAGGAATGTGATCGTTTTTCTGCAGTGTTCGGTTTCTATACTGTCTTCAGCGAGGTAGGAATGCATGGAGAAGGAACTGCGCTATGGATACGTTGATGATCTCTATGAGACGGTGATGGGAAGAAAGAAGCCAGCAGCTCTGGACAGGCTGGAGGAATGGTTTCCCGGCATGATCGTTACAGAGGAAACAAGCGATGATAAAACAAGGACTGCGGCCCGGTATGATGACCGGGAAGACAGAATCCATGCCGTGCGTGTGAACGGAAAGCTGTATACCAGTGACAATGATCGGATTGCCCAGATTACCGGGAGACTGATCGGTACCGCTTCCTCCAACAAGGAGAAGGAACGCCGGACAGCAGAACGGATCCAGAAACGGCTTGCGGCAGAGATCGCGGAGGACAGCAGTACCGCAGCCGGTCTGCTGGACAATGTCTATGCTCATCTTACAGAGATGAACAATGAGCAGATCCAGCGGTTCTATGAAGCTGTATTCGGCTACGCGCTGGGTCTGATAACTGTGGAGGAAGGGGAAAGCACCCTGTTTCCAATGGATGAAGAAGTCTACAGCCGGATTGTCTACAATGCGGTATACCAACTGCATACCGGTACAGGCGGTGGACTGGCCAATGCCTGGCTGTGGCTGCTGTGCGGCGGTCTGCTGCGCAGCGAAGCAGGCCGCATCACAAGGATCTACGACAGTGCCTGGACACCCCTGTTCCGGGAAGAAGGCATCACACGATCCCTGGCGGATAAAGTGGATTACCTGCTTCACCCGGAAGACTACGAACCCTATTACTGGGGTGATGACACAGGGAAGCGCTTCCCGGGCATTGCCTGGTACTGTGACGGCTGCGGTGCGCATCTGGATGAACAGAAGGGATTTGATGACCGCCTGCCGGAGTGGAAGTGCACCGCGTGCGGCACAGTGAACACCATCGATATCACGCACATATACGAGAACGAACAGGACTATCGCAGCGGAGCCGGACCGGTCAATGCCCGGCAGTACTATGCAGCGGTGGATAAACGCAGAAAGGAGTAAAGTCCTGGAAAAAGATGGGTATATCAATCCGGATACCGTAACACTACGATGGGATCAGGATGATGAAACGGCTTGACCGTTCCCTGCGGAACGGCAGTACGTTGAACATAGCATCGTGTATCCGATCATGAAGTACAATGCATCGAAGGAAAAAACATACAGTGTCGGTGAAATCTGTTCTTTATCAGGCGTGACAAGA
>JAFOIY010000069.1 GCA_017420505.1 Solobacterium sp.
CCCACGTTGACATTGCAATGTTCTGCATCTACAGCATGTACAGCAAAAAGCAGATCGACCGGCTGATCCGCATCTACTTCGGCAAGGAACCGTGCAGCCCTGCTGTACGGGCAAAGATCTACTGCTACATCGCCGTATGCGGCCTGCTGTGGTCCAACTGGTGCGAGTACAAAAGCCACCTCGGCATTGAGTTCGATGAGTATGCCCGCAGGCAGTACCGCTATGCCAAGGACTACTTCCGGATCGCCAAGCGGGAGATCGACAAACTCACTGCGTGATAATTTACGGGTGAAACCCCGGACAGTCTGTGATAAAAGTATAGTGTAGGAGATTGATATGGCAGATAAAAAGACATGTGAATTCTGTCTGGTGGAAAACAGAGGACTGTTCGGCCATCTGCGCAGGATGCGGGACGGAAACTATATCTGTGCGGACTGCCGCAGGATCATTGAAAGCTATGGACTGCCGATCCAGTCGGATATCTTCCAGAAGCTGGTCACTGCCGAGCCGCAGAGGCGCGATATGCTCATGCGCGACCATCTGGAACGGATGTCAGCTGCTGACTGCATTGCCCGCTACTATCCCATGCCGCCCATCATGATGCACAAAGGAGAACACTGCATCAATCTGACAGAAGCGTCCATCAAGGTCGATCCGGAAGCCGTTCCCGGCTCTCTGGCACCGGACAACATTCTGGACATCCGGGCAGCCGTTGTTAAGAACCTTGGTGATTTCCCGGACGGAACCAAAGTCAAGGGAACCCTGATCCAGACCGAATACGCTCTGTATTTCCTCAGTGATCATTTCATCAATGCCCACCGGCTGAACGATATTGTGCGCGCCAACAGTTCCACAACCACTCTGAAGGTTGTCAGTTCCCAGAACACCTATACCTATCAGGTGCCGCACGCAGATCTGATGTTCATGCGGGAGACCTTCTTCAACAAGCTGCTGTCCTCCGCCAAGGACAATCTGATCTATCTGTCCAGCGAGAACACCATGACCATCATGCCGGGAAGCTATTCTGTACCGCGCAATATCCCTTCCGGTACCTATTACGTAACCGCGGTAAGGGATGACGGCATCCACATCACGGATGCACTGGGAAAGCGCAGAAGCGCTGCTCAGGGACGGATCCGGCTGGATGAAGGATCCCGTCTGGAAGTCACCGGGGAGTACAAGTTCCGCATCAATGAACGGCCGGGTGCCGAAGACAGTACAGAAAAACCGGAGTAATCCGGTTTTTTCAACGGATCTACAGCCAATGTTCGGCTAAAGTTCACATTGGCCCTGTATTCTCCTGTCAAAGGAGGTTCAACTATGAAGAAATACAGTTTACTGAAATGTACAGCAGTACTGTCCCTTATACTCTCTGCCGGCTGCACAGCAGCCGGTCCGGCACAGGAATCCGCTCCTGCAGAAACAGTGGACACAAGCGATCCTGCAGAGAGCCAGGAAACAAGCATCGTTTCTACAGCAGCGGGAACCATCACTGCGGACAGTGTATTCACTGACCGCGATCTGGAACAGACTGCCGATCTATCGCAGGCCATTGTTCTGGACGTGGAGGACAATCAGGAGATCACCATCTCCAAAGAAGGCATCTATCTCCAGTCCGGTACAGCCACAGAGTAAACCGTGCGGGTCGAAGCGTCCAAGGAAGCCAAGGTCCAGCTGGTCCTGGACGGTCTTGATGTCACCAATACGGACTTCCCGGTCATCTACGTCGTCAGTGCAGACAAGGTGTTCATTACCACTACTGATTCCAACAATACACTGGAAGTCACCGGGGCATTCAGAGACGATGGGGATACGGGAACCGACGCAGTCATCTTCTCCAAGGATGATCTGGTGCTCAACGGAACAGGTACATTGAACATAGTGTCCAGTGACAACGGAATATCCTCCAAGGATGATCTGAAGATTACCGGCGGTACCCTGAACATCACAGCGGTGTCCGATGCACTGGAAGCCCACGATTCCGTCGCCATTGCGGACGGAGACATCACCATCCATACCCCGAAGGACGGCATCCACAGTGAAGACGATGAAGACGATACCGTCGGCTATGTGTACATCGGCGGAGGTACGCTGAACATCGAAGCCGGTGATGACGCTGTCCATGCGACAACAGTACTGCAGATCGACGGCGGTACACTGGATATCCAGGCACATGAGGCTCTGGAAGCTACTGTCGTTGAAATCAACGGCGGTGACATTGCCATCCAGGCATCCGATGACGGCATCAATGCCGGTCAGAAATCCACGGCATATACTCCGCTGATCGAAATCAACGGCGGTACACTGCAGATCACGATGTCTGCCGGCGACACGGATGCGCTCGACTCCAACGGTGATCTGATCATCAACGGCGGTACAGTTGACATTACGGCACAGTTCGCTTTCGATTATGTAGGTCAGGGCATCCTGAACGGCGGAACGGTTCTTGTTAACGGAACCCAGGTAACCACCATCACGGAATCCATGATGGAAGGCGGCATGCAGGGGCAGATGCCTCAGGGAGGACAGATGCCGGAGGGAGCTCCGGGCGGACAGATGCCCGGTGAAAATCCGAACGGGCAGCCTCCGCAGGGCCAGCGCCCTGGCGGGCATCGTCCGGGCGGAAACTGAATAAAAGCGCAGACCTTCAAGGGTCTGCGTTTTACTGCAGGTAGATCTGCTGCAGTGATTCCGGCATGGACCGGTGCATCATCCTCACCAGAATCTCTGCCGGTAC
>JAFOIY010000070.1 GCA_017420505.1 Solobacterium sp.
TACAACGGCCGTTCCTATACATCCTGTCCTTCCATCGGCACCTGGCTGGAAGCCTTTGAAGGTGCCGAAGAGATCTTTGCGGTTACCGTAACCAGTGCACTGTCCGGGTCCTACAACAGTGCAGAAAACGCTGCTGAAATGTACCTGAAGGACCACCCGGACGCCAGGATCTCCATCATAGATTCCCTGTCCACCGGTGCGGAAGAAGTACTCATCCTGTACAAGCTTGCTGAACTGATCCGCTCCGGTCTGAGCTTCGAAGAAACCGATCAACTGATCCGTGATTACCAGAAGCACACCCGTCTGTTCTTCGGGTTCGTCTCCCTGCACAATCTGACCCAGAACGGTCGGGTGAACAAAGTCGCTGCCGCAGCCCTGAATGTACTGAAGATCGCTGTCACCGGCACTGCGTCCCCGGAAGGGCGCATCAGCGTCACCGGCAAGGCGAGGGGAGAGAAGAAAATCTTCCAGGTATTCCTGGCGGACATGAAGAAAGCCGGCTACAAGGGCGGCAGGGCAATCATTACCCATGTCGAAAATGAAGAGGCTGCCCGCAGGCTGAAAGCCTATGTACAGTCGGAATACCCTGAAGCACAGATCGACATCCTGCCGGCCAGAGGCCTGTGCAGCTATTATATGGAGCGCAAGGGACTGGTCATCAGCTGCGAGACAGAGTGAGCAAACGCTTACATTACCTGCATTTATCGGATTGATAAATGTTGTTTTGGCATACCAAAATTTTATTTATACAGGTATGCTTTTTTAGTATAATGACCATGGATTTTCTTAGAAAAGAGGGAATCGTATGGATATATTCAGTGTTCTGAACCTCTTCGGCGGACTTGCCATGTTCCTGTACGGCATGCGCCTGATGGGGGACGGACTTAAGGAAAGCTCCTCCGGTACGCTGAAAGCAGCGATGGAGAGTGTAACAAACAATCCTTTCAAAGCGTTCATTCTGGGTGTCCTTGTCACAGCGATCATCCAGTCTTCTACAGCGACGATCGTCATTACATCCGGTCTGGTTGCGGCAGGCATCATCAGCCTCACACAGTCCGTTCCCATCATCATCGGCGCCAACATCGGTACCACGGTCACCGGCCAGATCATCCGTCTGCTGGACCTGGATTCCGGCGCTTCCGGCATTCTGCAGCTGTTCCGGCCTTCTACACTCGCACCGGTTGCACTGATCATCGGCATTGTCATGATCATGGGCGTGAAAGTCAAGAATGCGCGTACGATCGGGAATATCGCGATCGGCTTCGGCATTCTGTTCACCGGCCTGCTGAACATGACCAACGCCGTGGATGCCCTGGGACAGACCGGTCTGTTCGAAATGATCTTCACCCGGCTGGGCGTCAACCCTGTACTGGGCTATCTCTCCGGTGTCATTGTATCCTTCATCCTGCAGAGTTCCTCGGCGACCATCGGTATCCTGCAGGCATTCTCTGCCTCCGGCGCGCTGACCTTCCATGCTGTGTATCCGATCATCGTCGGTGTCTATCTCGGTGACTGTGTGACAACAGCCATCGTCATCTACCTGGGCTCTCCCGCTCCGGCCAAGCGTGTCGGCATCATCAATATCCTGTACAACCTGATGAAGTCGGCTGCGGTGCTCATCGCTGTAGCGCTGCTGCACAAGTTCGGTCTGCTGAACGGTCTGTGGGACAGGACAGCCACCTCCGGTCTGATCGCCAATACCAACTCCCTGTTCAACATCGTCTGTGCGTTTGCACTGTTCCCGATGCTCAAGGTGTTCGAGAACGCTTCCTACAAGCTTGTCAAGGACGATGCAGTGGAAGTGAACAAGTACTCCGAGAAGCTGGACGCACTGAACCCGAACTTCGTCAAGACACCGGCGCTGGCGCTGAACTCCTGCTATGAACTGCTGCTGGAGATGTACTACGCTGTCCGGGACAACATCGATGCAGGACTGTCCCTGGTCGATCACTATGATCAGGATGTTGTAGAGAAGATCCGCAGGGAAGAGGATGACATCAACCACGTCGCTGACCGCCTGGGCGACTATCTCGCACTGCTGTCCGCCAATCTTCGTGAAGAGAACCATGTATCGATCCTGAACGAGTACTACCGGGTTGTGGAAGTGTTCGAGCAGATGGGTGACCGTGCGAAGGACATTGCGGATTCCGTCGAAGATCTGCAGAACAAAGGCGGATCGTTCTCGGATACCGCAAGACGGGAAATGGTGGTCCTGAAGGAACTCATTGACAAGGTCATGGAATATACCGAACAGGCCTTCAAGAAGCGTGATGTCGAAGCCGCAAGGCATATCGAACCGCTCGAGGAAACCGTCGATGACCTGACGGAAGCGATGAAGAGCAGGCATCTGGAACGGCTTGCGGACGGAAAGTGCAGCGTCTATGCCGCAACGAACTTCATGGATCTGGTCACTCAGGTCGAGAGTGTTTCCGACCGCTGCTCCGATGTCGGCTTCTCCATCCTTGCCCGTGTATATCCGGATCTGCTGGACCGCTCGCACGACTATCTGTACCGTCTGCACAGCGGACAGGATGAAGCATACAACGCTGAATTCAATGAAGTGCACGGCTACTACTTCGGCAGACTGGCCCAGATCATTGAAACAGAAGACTACGGTGAATGAACCGTAGTTTTTGCTGTATGATGGATGCAGGGAGGTGAACGGAATGAATCTGGAGCAGTATGATGATCTCTGTGTACGCATCGTCCTGATCGGCGGGGAATACTTTGAAGGTGCGTGCCAGTACTTCGGCAGGGAGTACAATGAAGCAGAGCTCGGGATTGATTCCGAATCCCTGAACATTGCCGGCTGGCTGTTCCGTCCGGAGGACATTGCAAAGATTATCGTGATCGATGAAGATCACCCGTACCTTGAGCCGTACGGACGGCCGGAGAAGGAAGCCGTTGCGGATACATTGAAGGACAATGATCCGTGGTGGATCGATGACCTGCTGTTCACGGAAGAGCCCCGCAACATCGTGCGCATGCTGGCCTGCCTGGACGATTGTCTGGCAGGGGACTTCCCGTTCCGGAATGAAGTGCTGGCGATGATCGAGCGGCTGATCCCGTACGTTGAAAAAGTGATGACGCCTGACGAAAACAAGGAAGTCATAGAGGCATCCCGGCGCATACTGGAGACATATAAAAAAGAAGGGTAGACCCTTCTTTTTATTTCTGCTGCAGGATGGCCCGGATGACATTCTCGGCCTGATGGATGCCGTCTGCGCCGCTGGAGACGATTCCACCGGCGTATCCCGCACCCTCGCCGCAGGGGTAGACACCCTTGACGGAGACGCTCTCGCCGGTTTCTGTACGCTTCAGGCGCACCGGGGAGCTGGAACGAGATTCCGTACCGAGCATGATGCCCTGGTCGGTGAACCCGGGGATTTTCCTTTCAAAGGCCAGCATGCCTTCCCGGAGTGCTGAGTTCACTTCCGCCGGGAAGAGGCCATGCATCTCACAGAAGCGGGTTCCCCGGGGGAAGGTGGAAGGAAGGACCAGTTCTTCGGATATCCTTCCCTCCAGCCAGTCCTGGATATTCTGCACCGGTGCAGCGAATCCTTCCCGCCAGGCCAGCTCTTCCAACCTGTGCTGGTAAGCGAAGCCGTCCAGCGGGTGTCCCTGGTCGAAATCCCTGCGGAATACCTGGACGAGGATGGCACTGTTGGCGTTCACACCGTCCCGGGCAGAGCGGCTCATGCCGTTGATGGCCAGCGTACCTTCTTCCGTGGATGCCGGGATGACCGTACCGCCCGGACACATACAGAACGAGTAGACACCGCGGCCGTTGGAGGCTCTGTGCGTCAGGCGGTAGGAGGCAGCGCCCAGTGCCGGGTGTCCCGCATAGCTGCCGTACTGATTGTCATCAATGAGCTTCTGCAGGTGTTCCACACGCACCCCGGCCGCAAAGTCCTTCGGTTCCATATAGACCTGCTGCTCCAGCAGACTGCGGCAGGTATCCTGGGCACTGTGCCCCAGGCAGAGCAGGACATAGCGGGCGGGGAGCGTTCCCTGATCGGTGATGATTCCCGTGACGCGGCCGTCCTGCATGATCAACCGCTGCAGCGTACAGGAGAAGCGGATCTCTCCACCGAGGCGGATGATCTTTTTCCGGATATTGCGGACAATGTCCTGCAGGACATCGGTGCCGAGATGGGGCATAGCCTGGTACAGGATGGCCGGATCCGCGCCGGCTTCCACGAATTCTTCGAGAAGCTTATGTACGCGGGGATCCTTGATGCGGGTGGTCAGCTTTCCGTCGGAGAAGGTTCCGGCACCGCCTTCTCCGAACTGTACATTGCTGGAAGGGTCCAGAATGCCGTGCCGGAAGAAAGCCTCTACGTCCCGGGACCGTTCCTCCACGGGTTTTCCCCGTTCGATGATGATGGGTCTGAGGCCGCTTTCAGCGAGAATCAGGCCGGCTGCCATACCGGCAGGACCGAATCCCACGATGGCCGGTCTTTCTTCGGAAACGGCCTGTATCAGGCTGTATTCCGTACGTGCTGCTTCCTGTACATCCCTGAGACGCAGGAAGCGGGCTTCATTGCGCACTTCTGCCAGGACGGCGTAGCTCATACGCACTTCGTTCCTGCGGGCATCGATGGATTCCCGTTCGATTTCATAGGAAAGGATATCGGAAGGCGTACAGCGCAGCTTCCGGGCGATATCCTCACTGTCCACAATGTGTCCTGGTTCACAGGTGATCTGGTTGATTCTGATCATGGTCTGATAAGCATTCTTCTGCGGAACGCTTCCTTCTCTTCGGCAGAGATGCCGAGCCTTTCTTCGATGTACCGGTCCAGCGTACCGCACTGATCCTCTATGCACCGCAGTGCAGTATCCAGGTATTCTTCCTTGGCGATGAAGGCAGTACGGATGTGGTCGGCGATCTGCTGGTCATGGAGCTGTTCATAGACAGCGTCAGCGAATTTTCCTGCGTCTTCGATGGCCGTTGTGTTCGTCATCATGTAGTCTTCCTTGATGGTATCGTAGTCTACGTCCAGCAGTGCGAGCAGGAACATGGCGGCCAGTCCGGTACGGTCCTTGCCTGCTGTGCAGTGGAAGATTACGGTACCGCTGTCTTCCTGCATCGCGCACTGCAGGACAAGGCGCATCTGCTGCACCGTATAGTCACCGGTCACGATTTCCCGGTAGATGTCCGTCATCGGCGGCATGTGCCGGAAGCGCTCCGGTCCGGAAGCTCTGTGTTCACGGGTTACACCGGTGCGCGCTTCCTCGAAGATCCGGATGTTCCGGTATTCTGTACCTTCAATGATCCGGTCCGGCTTTTCCGCGATCTCCCGGCTGGTACGCATATCGATGATGGTCCTGAGGTGATAGTCGTCCTGCAGACGGCGGATGTCCTCCGGCGTCAGGGAATGCAGTGCGTCCGCCCTCAGCAGGATGCCGGTCCGGATCACTTCCCCGTACCGGTTCTTCGTATTTCCCAGGTCGCGTACATTGCGCGCACCTTCCAGCAGTATGGTTTCCATGGCTTTCTCCTGCAATGAAGTATAGCGGAAGAACGGTGGTCTGTGGTACAGAATCTGCTGGTTTTCACCTTTTTCTGCGTATTACAGGGCATAGGAGGGTGAACAGCCATGGATTTCAATGAATTCCAGAACTATGTCGCTGAACAGCTGCCGGGATATCTCCCGGCTTCCTGGAACAGCGCGGAACTGCATATCAACAAAGTACAGAAGATCGGAGCGGAGTACACGGCACTGTCGGTGTTCCGGGAAGGCGTACCGCACAGCGTAAGCATTGACCTGGATGACTATTACCGGTCCTACTGCGGCGGCATGAGGGAGGAGGAGATGTTCCGGCAGATCGCGGACAGCCTCGTAGACCACGAAGGGAAAGCTCCGGACATCCGCTGGCTCAGTGCCTACGGACAGGTGAAGGACCGGCTGTTTGTCCGGGTGTGCAGCCGGGAGATGAACGCTGCCTACCTGCGTACGGCCCCGCACCGGTGCATCGAGGATCTGGCACTGACCTGCCATGTACTGGTGGATCTGCCGGAACGGAGCGATGTCTTCGCCAGTGTTACGGTACGCCATGATCTGCTGGCCGGATACGGTGCGGCGGAGGAGACGCTGTTTGCGGACGCGCTCGCCAGCAGCGCTGTGATCCTGCCGGCACGCATCAGCCGGCTCAGGGAGGCGCTGGGCGCGGAGCTGACCTGCGCTGTGAACCGTGAGCCGTTCCTGGTGGTGACGAACAGCCGGGGCATCAACGGTGCTTCGGCGCTGTTCTATCCCGGAATGATGGAGAAGATCGCCCGGGAATCCGGCGGCAGCTACTATGTACTGCCTTCCTCCATCCATGAAGTACTGATTGTGAAGGATGAGGGAGAGGATATATCAGGCGCTCTGGAGGAACTGGTACGGGATGTCAACCGGAGGGTTGTGGATCCTTCGGAGCGTCTGAGCGATCATGTGTATCACTATGATGCCCGGACAGCTGTATTCCGGCAGTGCTGATACAGGTGACGGATTTTCGTGCGGAGTGGTAAAATAGAACTGTTCACGGAGAAGCAGGAATGAAAAGACTGCATGTAGCAGCCGCAGTGATCATGGACGGCGATAAAGTGTTTGCGGCACAGCGCGCCAACGGTGCGTTCGCCGGCGGATGGGAGTTCCCGGGCGGGAAGTGCGAAGCAGGGGAAACCCCGGCACAGACCCTCGTGCGCGAACTTCAGGAGGAGATGTCCCTGGACATTGCCGTCACAGGGGAAGCGGTGCGGGTGGAATGCCCTTATCCGGACTTCCGGCTGGTCATGGACTGCTGTCCCGCGCGCATCGTTTCCGGTGTGCCCGTGCTTCGTGAGCATTCTGCTTTCCGGTGGGTGAGCTGGCAGGACGCAGACCATGTGGACTGGCTGCCGGCAGACCGGATGGCAGTGCAGATCCTGAAGGATCGTTTCATTGGGAGACACGAAAATGCCGAAACGGAATTACATGAAGATGAAGAGCATACATATCCGCAAGGATGAATCCGTGATGGAGGCGATCGAGGCCGTCATGCCGAAACCGTACTGGATCCATCATACCCGTGAGGATGCCCGCTCGGTGAAGGGGTTCATCTGGCTGCCGGAATGTGAGTGCTCGGTATGCGGCTATACATCAAGCATGGAGAAGCCTGTCTGCCCGCACTGCGGAGCGAAGATGGAGGGACGGTAATATGGTCCTGCGCAAGCCTTTGACGGAAGAGAATCTGCGGATTCTGGTGAGGGAGCTGGACCGTATGCCGTCATTCATCATTGCCGTGGATGGGCGGTGTGCGTCGGGAAAGACCACACTGGCTGCCCGGCTCAGTGCCCAGCTGGACGCACAGGTTCTGCACATGGATGATTTCTTCCTGCGGCCGGAGCAGCGTACGCCGGAGCGCTATGCGGAACCGGGCGGCAATGTGGACCGGGAACGGGTGTATGACGTTCTGAAGCAGGTGAAAAGCGGTGATGCGGGTGCTTTCCGGCGCTTTGACTGCGATGCGATGGAGCTGGCGGATGAGAAGGAGATCCGCTCGCCGAGGGTGATCGTTGAGGGTGCGTATTCGATGCATCCGCTGCTGCGGGAGTTCTATGATCTGAGTGTGTTCCTGAGCATTCCCTATGAAAAGCAGCTGGAGAGGCTGGAGCGCAGGAACCCGGACCGTCTGCAGATGTTCATTGACAGGTGGATTCCTTTGGAGGAGACCTATTTCAGGGAACTGAAGGTGGAGGAAGCCTGTACCTATAGTTTTGTGACAGTGTGAAGGAGAACGGAGATGGCAATTACAGAAGCATTTGCGAAGGAGATGCCGAAGCTCGGCTTCGGACTCATGCGTCTTCCCCGTCTGGAGGACGGAACGATCGATGTTGAACAGTGCAAAACAATGACGGATATGTTCTTCGAGGCAGGCATGCGGTATTTCGATACAGCCTATGTCTACGAAGGATCGGAGATTGCAGCGAAGCAGTTTCTGGTGGACCGCTATCCGAGGGACAGCTACTATCTCGCCACAAAGCTGAATGCCGGTATGCCGGGTCTGGATGAAGAGAAGGCGAAGGCGGAGCTGGCGGAGAGCCTGGAGCGCACCGGAGCCGGCTATTTCGACTTCTTCCTGCTGCATGCGCTCTCCCGCAACAACAAGGAAAAGTATGACAGCTGGGGCATCTGGGACTTTGCGAAGAAAGCGAAGGAAGAGGGGAAGATCAAGCACTACGGTTTCTCCTTCCATGATGATCCGGAACTTCTTGAGGAACTTCTGACGGAACATCCGGATGTGGAGTTCGTCCAGCTGCAGATCAACTATGCGGACTGGAACAGTCCTTCCGTACATTCAAAGGAAATCTATGAGATCTGTGTGAAGCACAAAAAGCCGGTCGTCATCATGGAGCCGGTGAAGGGCGGTACACTGGCGAATCCGCCGCAGGCTGTCA
>JAFOIY010000071.1 GCA_017420505.1 Solobacterium sp.
TCTGCGTTCCTGCCGACGGAATCCACCGGATCGAACTGGATGCACCCGGCCTGCCGTACGTAGGCGTACGCTCCGGATTTTCCTTCAAAGGTATAGTCACCGAAAAGGCCCTGTTTCATCAGCAGATATCTTGCGGCTGTCTGCTTTGTGATTCCGATCTCTGTACGGTTCATCCGGGTTTCTGCCTTCGGTTTACAACATTATACCGAAGAGAAAGCCCATTATGAACCCGTACTGAAAAGACGGTGTTTCCACCGTCCTGTCAGTCCCACATGAGACCCTTTTCTTCCAGCACTTCACCGCACACCGGGCAGCGGAATTCCTTCTGGTCCGGATCCGGTCTCTTCATCTCTCCCCCGCAGCGTCTGCATGTATGCCGGTAGGTTTTTACGAGTGTGTAATGCTCCGCAAATTCATACCCCATCAGATACCCATGATAATCCGGATCCTTTTCCGGATCATAGCCGTCTTCCGGTATATACATGCTCAGTTCAAGGACTGATTCAATGTGGCCGCAGTCCTCACAGACAACCATGATGTACTCCGCACTGATCTGACCGTGCGGATGTTCACGGAGGAACTGCTGCACTTCCTTTCCGTATCTGCCTGCCGCTGCATCTCTCTGCACCTTACGGTATACTTCCGGATATGCAAATCCGATGCCTTCCAGCCCGCTTGCGCGGTATCCGCACTTTCTGCATTCATATACTGATCCGTATCCCATCGTTCCTGTCCTCCTTTGTATATCTGCGCTTTCATTATACCGGCAGACGGAATGGAAAAGGTCGCCCGGGAAGCGACCTGTCTGTATATTCGCAAGTATTATTCCTGCCTGCCGTAGACCGTCATATCCACTCCGGTATCCCTCACCAGAATGGTGTCCGGCATATGCCACAGCTTTGCGGTTACATATACATCTCCCGCGGCACCGCCGATATTCCCGGCCTGCAGGAACCAGACAACCCAGAACCATGACCTGGGAACGACGAATGCCAGGAACCCGAAGACGATGCCCCAGACAATCAGGGGTGCCAGTGCGATGCAGCGGTAGGCTGTCTTGTCAAACCAGTCCTCGCGGCTGCCGGCAAACGCATACAGTCCGGTAAAGCCGAACACGACCTTTCCGCCGCCCACTGCCTTCATGACGGCCGCGTGGGTCAGCTCGTGCATGGCCATGTACACAATGTAGGCGATGATCATCACTGCAAAGCGCAGGAAGACAGCGCTCACCGGACTCATGTTCAGGAACTCTGTATACGGTACTATGAAATGCCCGGCCACAAGCACCAGTACATTGACAATCCCGGCACCTACATTGATCTTCAGTGCTGTTTTTCTGTCCGACTGCATATTGATCTGCAGTACTTCCCGGTATCCGTCCGGGAGACTATGATACGCCCTCATATCTGTTCTTCCTTTGCTGTATACTGCCGGATCCGGTCTGCGTAGTTCCAGCTCTGCCCTGTATGGTCTGCCCAGGGAGAATCACCGGTGAACTCGCTCAGGAATACCAGCCGGTCATCCAGGATATCGATTTCCATACCGTGCTCTTCTTCCCAGTCACAGGTACACTCCAGCTGGTATCCTGTCCGTGAAGGGTCCTTCGGAGGCTCTACGATCAGTACTGTCGGACGGAAGCACTTCATCATCTCTTCCGGCGGTGTATTCTCATCGACCGGCACGGTCAGATTCAGCTCTTCCCGCCAGTCATCGCTGATTTCATCGCAGAACTCCGTGCAGAACAGCCGGGCAGCGCGGCAGATTGCGTCAATCAGTGCCTCCGGCATATTGTTCATCGCCTCAGCACACTTCTCGGCATATTCAACCGTGGTCTCCTCTTCGTAGAGCATGACCTTGATCTCTGTATTCCACGGCCGGCAGTACACCCTGCCTTCACGATATGTAGATCCATTGATGAACGGCTTGCGGGTCAGATCTTCAATCATCATTTCTCCCTTTACTGTATATTCTGCAGATCCACTGCCAGTTCGGAGACTCCTACAAGCACTGCTTCGCCGCTGATAGCCATACGTTCATCGCCGAGCCTCTCACAGTGCAGGTATCCACCGCGCCTGGAAGCCTGATACGCATCAATGCTGTCCTTGCCGAGCACTGCAGCCCAATAGTCCGCAATCTGTACATGCGCAGATCCACAGACCGGGTCCTCCGCAACCGACAGCTTCGGGCAGAAGCTTCTGGACACACAGTCTGTGTCCTTTCCCGCTGCTGTTGCGTTCTGGATGCGCCCTTCGATCTGCAGCAGCTTTGCTTGATCCGGCACCATGTTCCGTACCTGTTCTTCGGATTCAAACACACAGATGAGGTCCAGACCGAGAACAGCCTTCAAAGGCCGCACACCGAACGCGTGCTCCATGTCATCGGTCACCGGGATCTCCTTCAGTGCAAAGGTCGGAAAATCCATTTCATACAGCTTTCCTTTCCGTGTTACGGTCAGAATTCCGCTCAGGGTATTGAACCTGACAACATCGCTGTCCGGTTCATAGTAATTCAGAATCACAAAGGAAGAAGCCAATGTCGCATGGCCGCAGAGCTCCACCTCTGTCCCCGGTGTGAACCATCTGAGATGGTAACCTTCCTCTTCCTTTACAATAAATGCCGTCTCGCTTAGATTGTTCTCCATGGCAAGCTTCATCATGGACGCATCGGACGGCCAGGAATCCATAACGCACACCGCTGCCGGATTGCCGGAAAACGGTTTGTCCGTAAATGCATCGACAATATACTGTTTCATAGTATCTCCTTCTTTTCTTCTGAACGGATCTATGGCTGCAGGATAGCCCCCGGAACCTGGTCACTGCTTTCATCATAGCACAGTGGATATTGTCCCGGTGCTGTTCACCTTTGCCCGTTTCCGGAAAAAAACCACCTGCCGGAGCAGGTGATTATTCTGGATTATGCCAGTTCCTTCTGGTGCTCTACGTTGTAGGCGTGCTCTTCCTTGATTTCCTTCAGCACTTCTGGCTGCAGGATCAGATCCAGGGCGGTATTGGCCAGAACCTTGGCTGCCAGAGTAATGAAGGCAAGGCCCTTCTCGGAGCAGGAAGCTTCCACCATTCCCTGGGAGTGCCCCGGGACTTCTGTGTCGGTGATGGAGATCATCGGCTGGATGCACGGTACTGCCTGCGAGACATTGCCGACATCGCTGGAGCCCGGCATGGTTGTGAATACCTGCGGCTCGGAATGATATCCGAGTTCATTGAAGTTCTTTTCATACAGGGCATCGAACTTCGGTGCCAGTACGACATTCTCCACCAGGTTCTGGTACAGCTTCATGCTGGACTTTGTACCGGTCTGCAGGCCTGCGCCTTCCACGATCTTCTCGATCTTTGCGTAGACATCGTTCAGGGTATCCATGGACGCTGCCCGGATATAGAACTTGGACTTGGTATACTCCGGAATGACATTCGGCGCTGTTCCACCATCGGTGATGATGCCGTGAATCCGGACATCGGTGGTCAGCTGCTGGCGGAGCAGTGCGATGGCGTTGAATACGAGAATCTGCGCATCGAGAGCGTTCAGCCCCATGTGCGGAACCGCGGCTGCGTGCGCCGGACGTCCCCAGAATTCAATATCCACCGGAGCGTTGGCCAGCAGTTTGGTGGTCAGTGAATTCGTCGGTGAACTGCCCGGATGTGCGCATAGAGCAGCGTCTACATCCTTGAAATAGCCTTCACGGACAAAGCTTCCCTTGGCGCTGCCCATTTCACCGCCTTCTTCTCCCGGTGTACCGTAGACACGTACTTCACCGCCGGTTTCATCAATGATGCTTTTGAGCGCAGCACCGGCCAGTGCCGAAGCTGCACCGAAGAGGTTGTGTCCGCACCCGTGGCCGAGGCCTGCCAGGGCGTCATATTCAGCCAGGAACACAAGCACCGGTCCCGGTTTTCCTGATGCGTAGGATGCCGTAAAGCCTGTACGGTGTCCTGCAGCAGGCATTTCAATCGTGAAGCCTTCTGCAGCGAGCTGCCTGGTGAGTGTTTCCGCAGCGAAGAATTCGTAGTTGCTTACTTCCGGCTTTGCGTGGATCTGCAGGGCGATGTCCTTGTATACATCACTGTGCGCGTCCACAAACGCTGCCATTCTTTCTTTCAGTTCATGCATAGATGATTCTCCTTATGGCAGATATTATAGCCGATGCGGACTGCGGATGCACAGGAACCGGACGTACTTTACTACGTACTTCAGAGGCATCAATGAAAAAATGCGGGGTTTTCCCGCATTTCAGTCTTCTTCAGCCGTTCTGCCGGCTTCCGCTTCCTTCAGTGCTCTTCTGAGCTCGATCATTGTCTCACCGGCGCAGATCAGCAGGAAGCCTGCCACCAGCAGCCCGATTGTCTTTCTGTCCAGATACTTCTCCATCCATTCCGGTTTCTTCTGTGTCATCTTCCTTTTCTCCCTACCGCTTCATTTCAATGCTGTATTCGTCTGTTCCTTCTTCGTTCTTCCTTGCGCCGGTCTCCTGGAAGCCGTGCGCTGCATAGAAGCGCCTCGCTCCGGCATTCTTCTCCAGGACCCACAGAAAGCGGCATCCTTCCGCTATGGCGTACTCGAGCAGCTTTCCGCCGATTCCCTGCCCGGCAAAGAAGCTGTCTACGTACAGTTCGACGATTTCTTCTCCGTCGATATGGATGAACCCTTTGACGAATTCATCATCGTATACATAGATTCCTTTCAGGCTGTCCGGATTGTTGATGTACTCCAGCGCCAGCGGATACACCTGCATTTCACCGAAGGATACACTGTCATCGTTGAAAATCGTCCGGTAGTTCATCCGCTTGGTGAAAACCGATATTTCAGCGATTCTTGAAGAGTCTTCAACGATTGCCTGTCTGATCATCCTCTCTTCTCCTCTTCCTGTTCCCTCAAGCGGCAGGCATGGACTTGGAAGCGATCACGTTCGCTCCTGTATCCAGTACGTTCTCGATGAGCACCTGTTCAAAGGAAACCGGTGCTTCGACTACGGTACTGCGGATGATTTCCATCACTTCATCCACGGATGCCAGGGGAATCTCCCTGTCTGTCGTTACCGGCAGCACCCGGTACGGACAGCCGGTGATTCTGACGGTGGAGGTCAGGATCCGCATGGGACAGACGGCTTCCTGTCTGGCATACTGCTCTCCGACAGGACAGGTGTTGCCGGTGATGGTACGGATTTCATCCCCTTCCATCTCTACATTGATCCGGCAGCCGGCGGGGCAGCCGACACAGGTCAGCACTTTATTCGTCATGGCTCACTGCCTCCATTTCAAACGTAATGTCTCCGTCAACGTCCGCCAGTTGCTTCGCCGCGAACATCATCCGTTCCATCACACTGGGCACCAGGTACTTCTTCTTTACCTGCCTCAGAATGCGTTCACCGCAGCGTACGGTGATGATTGCTTCATCCACCGGCTCATTGATCCGGAAGAAGAACTCAACGGTCTTATCGATATTGTGCGGGTGGATGCGGTTGGGCACGGTATAGAGCACACCCTTGCCCGGCATGACCCGGCATTCCTTCTCCTGCGGTTTTCCGTTCTTCAGATAGTGCACCGCCCCCATCGCAGCCCGCTGTGCCTGGAGCGTTACATAGTCCACCAGATCATGGACATGCAGACCGTTGCCGCAGGCAAAGAATCCCTCGATGCTGCACATGTAGTTTTCATCAACGGACGGTCCCTTGATGCGCGGATCCATTGTGATCCCGGCTTCATCGCCCAGATGGTTTTCCGGAATCAGGCCGACGCTCAGCAGCAGTGTATCGACATCGAAGTACATTTCCGTTCCTTTGATGGGACGCAGCTTTTCGTCCACCTTCGATACTTCAATCCGCTCCAGCCGGTCCTTGCCGTAAATGTTGGTAACGGTATGGCTCAGATACAGCGGAATATCGTAGTCTTCCAGACACTGTTTGATGTTCCGGGGCAGTCCGTTGGAATACGGCATGATCTCTGCGACACCGTAGACCTTTGCGCCTTCCAGCATCATTCTTCTTGCCATGATCAGACCGATATCACCGGATCCCAGGATGAACACTTTCGTGCCGACCTGATAGCCGTCAATGTTCAGATAGCGCTGAGCCTGTCCTGCGGTATAGACGCCTGCCGGACGCTGGCCGGGAATGGCCAGTGCTCCGCGGTTTCTTTCGTAGCAGCCTACCGCAAGTATGACTGCGTCCGCCTGGATCGTTACATATCCCTCCTGCGGATTGACATATTCAATCGTCCGGTCTTCATGGATATGCGTGACCATCGTCTTCAGCTTGATGTTCAGGCCCACTTCCTCAGCCCGCATCTTGAAGCGTTCTGCATAGGCCGGTCCGCTCATCTGTTCTTTGAATGTGTGCAGGCCGAATCCATTGTGTATGCATTGGTTCAGGATTCCGCCGACCATATCATCCTTTTCGATGACAAGCACATCTTCGATTCCGTTTTCCTTCAAAGTAATTCCGGCCGCAAGCCCTGCGCTGCCGCCGCCGATCACCACTGCACTGTACTTCTTCATCATCGGTTCTCCCTTATCAGTATGCGGGAATCCGGAGCGTCCAGGACAACTTCCGTCATCGGAATGCCCAGTTCCCTGGAAAGGATGGCCAGTACCTTCGGCTCGCAGAAGCCGCCCTGGCATCTGCCCATTCCCGGCCGTACACGCTTCTTGACACCCTTGACCGTACGGGCACCGCACGGACGGTTGATGCAGGCCACAACCTCGCCTTCACTGATCTGTTCGCAGCGGCACACAATATTCGCATAGCGCGGATCCCGGCGGATCATCTCTGTCCGTTCTTCTTCGCTCAGTTCGCTCATCACCACCGGACGCTCTCTTGTCATGACAGCGTCTTCATTGATTTCCAGCGGTGTCTTCGGCCGGATGAGGTTTTCAATGGCATATTCCACGATTGCCGGCGCGCTCGCCAGACCGGGTGATTCAATGCCCGCGATGTTGATGAATCCCGGAGCGTCCTTCGCTTCTTCAATGATGAAGTCCCCTCTTGATCCGGAGGGACGCAGTCCTGCGAATGTACGGATGGACATGTTCAGCGGGATGTTCTTCAGCGTCTTGGTGATGTTTTCCCGGACGTAGGCCAGTCCTTCCGCGGTCGTAGTGATCTCCGGATCACTGAAGTCGCTGTTCGGACCGATCAGCGTATTGCCGTATACCGTAGGCACGGCAAGAACGCCCTTTCCCTTCGCGGAAGGCACAGGGAAAACAATGTGCTTCACAAAATGCACGGTATTGTCCAGTACGTAGTACTCGCCCTTGCGCGGCTTGATCTCGAAGTCGGGCGTCCCGACCATGGCATAGAGTTCATCCGCAAAGATACCGGCACAGTTGATGATCATCTTCGTTTCCAGGTCCCGGTCCTTTGTATGGACTACATAGCCGGTTTCCGTCCGGTCGATGCCTGTGCACGCATGGTTCAGGTACAGTTCCGTACCGTTCTTCACAGCGGTTTCCGCTGCTGCGATGGCTACTTCCCATGGGTAGATGACGCAGGTCGTCGGAAAATCCAGCACTCTTGTTACATGATCGCTCAGGTTGGGTTCCTGGATATGGGCTTCTTCATTGCTCAGCCAGGCATACTCGATTCCCCGTCTCTCCGCCCGGTCCGCCAGGATCTCCAGATGCGCTTCTTCCTCTTCCCCGCAGGCAGCGATATACGCACCGGTCTGCTTGATCCGGCAGCCGAGCTCCCTGCACAGCTGCGGGTACATCTCTGCACCCTTGACATTCAGCAAAGCCTTCAGGGTACCGTCCTCCGGGTCATAGCCGGTATGAACAATGGCGGAATTGGCCATGGATGTCTCGTTCGCTACGTCGCTTTCTTTATCGATCAGCGCAGTCTTCAGCCGGTACCGGGACAGCTCCCTTGCCATCAGGGTACCGATGATGCCTGCACCGACAATTACAATATCGTACATCGTTTCTTCACACTCCCAACTATCCTTCTGTGCCTTCAGCCGGTGGTTCTTCCGGAGGTGTATCCGTCGGCGCCGGCGGTGTTTCTGTACCGCATCCTTCAGTCAGCTGCGGAATGGTTTCTGTATAGGTTGCGCCGCAGACCGGGCAGATGAAGGTAACAGAGCCGGGGGATGCACAGGACGCATCCACTCTGCCGTTCTCCTGCCAGCTGTGGGCACCCGTTGCCGGGATGGCTTCGGTGTAGCTGTCCCCGCAGGAACAGGTATAGGTCATTACACCCGGCGCACCGCAGGTCGCCGCCTGTGTCACTGCACTTGCATAGCTGTGCGTATGGGCAGGTGTTTCCGTCGGTTCCGGACTGGTTGTCGGTTCCGGTGTCGTTGTAGGATCCGGGCTGCCTGTCGGGGCAGGACTGTCTGTCGGTTCAGGGCTTTCTGCAGTCTGCGCCTTTGCGACGGTAACGGTGACCGTACTGCCTTCTTCCACGCTCTGACCTGCCGGTACGCTCTGTTCCAGCACCGTGCCGGCCGGCTGTGCGCTCTCTTCGTATACGATCGTGACCTTGATACCGGTCTGGGTCTCCCACGCTTTCGCTTCGGCTTCCGTCGCAAACTGAGGAACGGTGAATGCCGCCTTGACCTTCACTTTGACCTTGATCGTCTGCCCTTCCTTGATCTCCGCTCCTGCGGCGGGGGACAGGCTCTCGATCTGTGCTGTATCCTTGGCATCCGAAGGACTGACGGAAATCATGATTCCCTTGTCCTTCGCCCAGGAGCGCAGATCACCCAGTGTCTTTGCGTTCGGTACCGTATAGCTCTGCGGCTCCGGTGTTTCCGACGGGGCAGGCTCTTCCGTGAATTCTTCGTTGTTCAGCGGGTTGACCTTGATCAGATCAGGTACGACACCGTAGACGGCCGGAATGGCAGACAGCGGCTTCGGACGATCATCCTCTGTAATCCAGGCATGCGTACGGATGTAGCTGAACAGTGTGATCAGACCCTGTCTGCTCAGATGCAGACCGTCCTTGTCCATCATGCCTTCCCTGGCGAATCCGGTCCGCGGATCCTTCAGTGCCTCCGCGGTATTCAGATACTTCCAGTCATTCTCTTCGCACATCCTGACAATGGCTTTGTTGTAGGCGTCGATCTGCGTCATGGACACATTGGTATAGTCACGCACTTTGGAGACCGGCGGAATGGACGCAACGATGATGTCCACTGAGGGATATGCTTTCTGAATGGCCAGGATCTGCTGGGTATAGCGCTGGGCGAACCCTTCCGCTTCCTTCGAGGATCCGTAGAGATTGTTCGTACCGAACATGATGATGACCCGCTCCGGCTGCAGAATGGCTACGGAGCGCGGTATGGTGAACGTACCCGTGGAGAACTGCATGCAAGGCAGGGACGCGATCGCATCCACGCCCATACCGACGACACCGATGGTATTCTTTATGGTTGTGAACGCTGTTTTGTCATCATCGGACAGGAAGCGCAGGAAGCGGGCGGTATTGGAATCGCCGAGGAAAAGCGTGGAGTCAATGTACTCCCTGCCGGCATCCTCTGTTTCCGCCAGGATGGTGCCGTCATATTCATCCGCGTTGATAATACCTTCCGAAGCATCGTATTCCTGATCATCCACCTCTGCGGTGGGCTCCGGTTCTTCCACCGGCTTCTGCGGCTGATGCAGGACAAAAATGCCCAGTACAGCCAGTGCCAGTACCAGCACGGCCGCA
>JAFOIY010000072.1 GCA_017420505.1 Solobacterium sp.
AGGGAACGAAGAGAATGTATGAATGCAGCCGGTTCATTACACCGGAGTATGTCTGCAAGGTCATTGACCGCCTCATGGCAGACTACGGGCTTCCCGGCAGGGAAGGGGTATAGCCTTCATTCAGTATAAAACGGGATACCTCCAGTATCCCGCTTTTTGTCTGATCTCTATGCTTCAGGAGATTTCCCGAAAAGCTCTTCGTTCCTGCTCAGCACTTTTGCGGCTGTATTGACATCCGTAATCAATACATTGGGCAGATGACCCCGCAGCGCTCCGAGGATGGTCATGATCTTATGGTCACCGCAGGCAACCGCCACGGTCATCTGGTTCTTTCTTACCTTGTCCAGATGCAGGCAGATGCACTTCTCATTCCACTCGCAGGGAACATAGTTGCCGTTGATGTCGTAGTACATCATACAGACGCAGCCGACAGCGCCTTTCTCCTTCAGCTCCTGTGCCTGTGCTTCCGTCTGGTATTCACGGATGATCTCGGCTGTCTTCAGCCGGCTGACGTCAATGCCTCCCAGGCCGGTCAGAACAATGTCGCAGTGCTCCATCATATCCATGACACGACGGACATTCGGATCATTCAGCAGGGCTTCCCTGGCCATTGCATTGTCCATATAGATGGGGGTGCGCAGTTCATAGCTGTCTCCGTGGAACAGTTCTGCAAGGTGTACGCGCAGTTCCCGGGCTTCCACTGCCTGATGAGCGTTGGACGCGGTACCGATCAGCTGGACGACTTCCAGTTCACACTCGTGGATCGGGCGGATCTTGCGGATGGTACGGTCTGCAGCGGTGCCGGAAGCGATGCCGAACCGCTTCTTTCCTTTCAGCAGATTGGACGTATAGATGGACGCAAAGTCTGTCAGAGCGTCCAGAGTCCGGTCATAGGAGTCACCTTCGAAGCAGGAGATGATGACAGCGTCCTTCAGACCGAACGTACGGCAGAAGACTTCCTCCATGGAAGGGATGCGGTCACGTACCTGACGGACACGGATGTCGACAATACCGACTTCCCTTGCCCGGGCAAGAAGACGGGAAACGGTCGAGCGGGAGAAGAACAGCTGCCTGGCAATATCCGATTGCTGCATGTTCTGGTTGTAGTACATGTCCGCGATCTGGGACAGAAATGCATACTCCTGCAATGCTTTTTTGTTTCTGGAAAGGGTGGCAGCCTCCAGAACGCTGAGCTCGTTTCCAGTCGTTTTCATTTCAAAGCCTCATACACCGCTTCTGTATCGTCAACTACGCTCTGATAGAACGCGTACATCTCTTTGTCCGGCTCGTACACATAGGTACGGGCGCCTTCGCGGGCTTTTTCGAATGCGGTACGGTAATCCGGCCATACACCGAGCGTTACAGCAGCAGAGATGAAGGCACCGATCGCGGTTGCCTGGGAATCATCATAGCGCACCAGCGTTTTCCCCAGCATATCACTGAGAATCTGGTCAAACAGATCGCTCTTGGTCAGCCCGCCGCCGATGTACACCTTCGATACATTCCGGGATTTTTCCGGCAGGGAGCGGACACTCTTGACAATCTCTGCAGCAATGCCTTCCAGCATCGCTCTTCCCAGGTCTGCTCTTGTATTTCCGAGGGAAATATGGGTGAATCCGGCTCTTGCGTCCAGGTTCCAGTCCCGGGAGCCGCAGCCCTGGAACAGCGGTACAATGCGTACACCATTGGCTCCGGGGACAGACTGTCCGACAATCTCATGGAATTTCTCGAAATCAGGATTCCCATCATTCCACAGCTCAGGGAACAGTTCCTTCAGCATCCAGTTCATTGCGGCTGCCGAAGCCAGTACATTGGACTCCAGGACAAACCGGCCGGGGATAGCGGAAACATTGCAGATCATGGCTTCGTTTTCCAGATACGGCTGATCGACCAGGGAGATGATGAACGATCCGGTGCCGCAGTTGATCACCAGAGCGGAATCATCCAGCTCACCGAGGCCCAGCGCTGAATTCTGCTGATCACCGCCGGAGGAGATGACCGGCACACCGCAGCGCACACCGGTCGCTTTCCCGAATGCTTCATTCGTATAGCCGACAATACTGCCGACATCCACAAGCGGAGGCAGCTTCTCTTCATCCAGATTGTACAGGGTGAGCATATCCTCATCGTACTTCAGCGTGTGGATATTCATCGCTCCGGTACGGCTTCCGTAGGTACGGTCACTGGTTAACGCGCCGGTCATTGTATTGATGAGATAGTCGGGTACGATCAGGGCTTTGTACGCCTGGTCGTAGACCTCCCGCATGTGTTCCTTGAACCAGGTGATCTTGGAAGCCGTGAACACCGCGTTGACCTTGGCGCCGGTCTTTTGGTAGACCGTAGGATTATATGGCGCAACCCGTTCGCAGATCTCTTTGTTGCGGGTGTCCTGCCACATGATGAAATTGGTCAGCGGTGTACCGTCCTTGGTGAACAAAGCCGGTGCGGACCGGTAGGCAGTAACCGATATAGCGTCCACAGAGAAGCTTTGTGAAATCTCCGCGATGATCTCGAAGAGTTTCTGCTTCAGTGAAAGAGGATCCTGCTCAATGTAGTCGTTGACGAACAACTGCGGAGTCAGGCGGCTGACAAGCGTCAGTTCTCTGCCGTTCTGATCATAAAGGATACCGCGCATACTGGTGGTACCGACATCAACAGATAATATGTTCATAATGATTTCCTCAATAAACAGCGTATGCTGTACTGCTTGTTACTTAAAATGTAGCACAGAAAATGAAATTATGTGCAGTTTTCATTGGTATTTGCCTTCTGAACAAGCAGAACAACCCGGATCTGTATAAAAAACAGCGGTCCTGATGGACCACTGCTTTTCAATGATTGTATCAAACCACTACAGACCGAGCAGATACTGCGCAAAGCGGAAGTAGATCAGCAGTGAGATGGCATCCACGATGGTGGTGATGAACGGAGACGCCATGACCGCCGGGTCGAAACCGACGGCTTTGGCCAGGATCGGCAGAGTACAGCCGACCAGCTTCGCGGCGAACACGGTGAAGATCAGGGTGCAGCAGATGACCAAAGCGATGCTGACGGTGATCGGGTTGTGGAAGAGCATCCGGTCCACCAGCATCAGCTTCGCAAAGTTGCAGGCAGCCAGGATCGCACCGATGATGACCGATACCCGGATTTCCTTCCAGATGACTTTTCCGAGATCCTTCATCGTAATCTCATCCAGGGAAATACCACGGATGATGGAAACACTGGCCTGGGAACCGGAGTTTCCTCCTGTGTCCATCAGCATCGGAATGTAGGCAGTCAGAATGGCCTGTGAAGCCAGGGCATCTTCGAAGCTGGAGATGATCTGGCCGGTAAACGTTGCCGAGATCATCAGCAGAAGCAGCCAGGGTATCCTGGATCTGACCGTCTCTACAATGCCTGTATTCAGATAGGGTTTGTAGGAAGGAATGACGGCTGCCATTCGTTCAATATCCTCGGTCGTCTCCTCTACGATGACGTCCAGAGCGTCGTCAACGGTAACGATACCGACAAGACGGTTTTCCTTGTCCACGACCGGCATGGTCAGGAAGTCGTACTTTTCGAATTTCCTTGCGGTCTCTTCCTGGTCATCCAGCGTCTGTGCCGCAATGATATTCGAATCCATGATCTCTTCCATGGTCTGGTCGGCTTCCGCCAGCAGAAGATCACGGATGGTCAGGAAGCCCAGCAGATGGCGGTCTGCGTCAACGATGTACATTACGTTGATCGTTTCCATGTCCTGTCCGATCCGCCGGATCCGCTTCAGGGCATCCTCCACGGTCATGGTCCGTTTGATGTCCACATACTCGGTCGTCATGATGGAACCGGTGGAATCTTCCGGATACTGCAGAATGTTGTTTATGGAACGCCTTGTCTCCGGATCGGCTGTAGCCAGGATCCGTCTGACGACATTGGCTGGCATCTCCTCGATGATGTCTACCGCGTCATCCAGATACAGCTCATCGATGACTTCCTTCAGCTCTGACCTTGAGAATCCTTTGATCAGACTCTCCTGGGAATCCGTATCAAGCTCAACGAATACTTCCGCAGCCAGTTCCTTGGGCAGAAGCCGGAACATTACAGGAATCGTATCTTCAGGCAGTGCTTCCATGACGTAGGCAATGTCAAAAGGCTCCAGATCGATGATGGCCTTTCTTGCCTGTACGTACTTCTTGTCATTCAGATAGGTTTCGGTTTCTTCCACCAGCTTTTCCAGATTGTCTCTTTCTTTTGCCATGTTGTTTCCGTCCTTTCTCTGTTTACCACTCGATGCGCTCTTCAAGTCCTTCCGTGTAGATGACAAGCTCGCTGTGTGTCAGCTTCTGGTACGGGGTATCATACACCGCGTCACTGTCCGCAATCCACACGGCTTCAAATTCCATATCCGGATACTTGTCACGCATTTTCTGCAGCACTGTGTTTCCTTCTTCAAGGGACATGGTGAACAGGGCAGTGGACAGGGCATCCGCCAGATCACTGCGCTGTGTCACGATGGATACCGAATGCCAGTACTGAGCCGGCAGGCCGGTATCCGTGTCGATGATGTGGTGGTATCTCTGCCCGTCTTCTCCGATGAAGAACCGCTCGTAGTCTCCGCTGGTCGCAACGCTCTCCTCATCCAGGCAGACCACATTGATCAATGCACCGCTGCCTGCCGGATCCTGAATGCCGGTACGCCACGGCTTCCCGTTGGGCTTCGCTCCCAGAGTGCGTACATTGCCGCCGCCGTTGACAGCACCGGTGAGGATGCCGTGCGACTGCAGCAGCAGCGCGGTCTTTTCCACCGCCCATCCTTTGGCGATGGCTCCGGCATCCAGCTGTATCCCGGGATCGGTGATGTACACCGTGCCTGCTTCCTCGTCAATCACGATGTACTCCCAGCCTCTCTGTGCTGCAGCAGTCTGCACCTCATTCATCGATGGCACCGCACCCGGACCGTCCGCCGCTGCCGTTCGGTATTCATGCCACACACCGAACAGGGAACCCATTGTGATGTCCATTCCGCCGTCGGATAGTTCATACATCTCTTCCGCTTCCTTCAGCAGTTCAATGATCTCCGGCTCTACACCGACCGGCGCAATGCCGGCCATATCATTTACCGTCTTCAGGTTATTCATCCCTTGGTAATTGTGGTAGATGTCGAACAGATCGCTGCAGTGCCGGAAATACCCGGAAGCTTCCCGGAAAACCGTCTGGAATTCTTCGGGAGAGAGCTGGAACTGCTGCAGGGAAAAGAAGGTGTCGAAGCCGCAGTCCGTGCATACATCGGAAAGAAGCTCCTGGGGCACTCTGTCCGCATCCTGCGCACAGGCCGTCAGAAGCATCCCTGAGAGAAGCGGTAGTATCATCTTCCGTTTCATGCTGTGCAAATTATACCATATACAGGGTGTCCTGATGGTTATTCAGCGGCATTCTATGTTATAATTTTGACGTTTCATTAGGGAGAAGGGATAAGACTATGTCATTATTAACCGGACCGATGCATCACCATCTGGACGGACATAAGGAACTGACAGCGCACAATCCTGTGAAGAAGCTGCCGGAACCGGATGTCGTATGGATTCCTCTGGTAAACGGGAACGCATCCTGCACACCTTTGGTCAATGTAGGGGATGAGGTGAAGATCGGAACCAAGATTGCGGAACGCAATGACCATTTTTATCTGCCGCTGTACTCTCCGGTTTCCGGCACGGTCATGGCAGTGGAAAAGAAAATGACCACAGCCATGAAGATGGCAGATCATCTTCGGATCCAGAACGATCACAAGGGGACGGTCGAGAAGCCTTTTGCGCCGATTGACTACGAAAAGGCGACCAATGAGGAGCTGCTTGATTTCGTCAAGAACGCAGGCATGCTGGGTCTCGGCGGTGCCGGTTTCCCGACCTATGTGAAGTTCCTGAAGCCCGAAAACGTTGATCTGTTCATTGTCAACGGAGTAGAGTGCGAGCCGTACCTGACAGCAGACTACAAGAACATGATGGAAAACCTTGAACTGCTGAAGACAGGTGTACTGGCGTTCTTCAAACTCTCGAAGGCGAAGAAGGGCTGTGTCTCCGTCAAGGAAGACAAGCATGATCTGATCGCTGAACTGAAGAGAATATTCGAAGGAACACCGATTGAGATCCGTACCGTACCGGATATCTATCCGGCCGGCTGGGAGCGTACACTGGTGCTTCTGCTGACAGGCAAGCGCTATGACAGGCTGCCGATCGAGGCAGGCTGCATCGTATCCAACGCCTCCACAGCAATCGCGCTGGGCAACGCGCTGGTAAACGGCATGCCGATCACGCACAAGTACGTGACGGTTTCCGGCACCGGCGTCAATACACCGTCCACGGTCATCGCTACGGTCGGTACACTGGCGCACGATGTTGTGGAAGCCTGCGGCGGCTACAGTTCCGATGACTGCATTCTGTGTGCAGGCGGTCCGATGATGGGCCGTGCCATTCCGAATGACCAGTTCGTCGTAGCGCTGGAGACCAATGGTCTGACAACATTCAAGAATGAGCCGATCAAGACCGTTGCCTGCCTGAGATGCGGCAAGTGCACGGAAGTCTGCCCGAACGGACTGCAGCCGGTGCGCATCAACGCAGCAGAGAAGATCAAGGATGTGGAAACACTCAAGAAGCTGGATGTAATGTCCTGCATCGAGTGCGGTCTGTGCTCCTATATCTGTCCGTCGAAGATCGATGTGACGGAAGGCATCAGAAGGGCGAAGAAGTATCTTGCCCTGACAAAGAAATAAGGGGGAAAGGAAGTCATGAAACTGAATTTCAAACCAGCGCCGAACTACCGCAGTAAGCAGAGTACGACCGGTATAATGATTGATCTGACCCTGTGCCTTCTGGCAGTGGCACTCTTCTCGGTCGTCTATTATTTCAAAGCCTATGGGTCCGCTCTGGGTACCCGTGTGCTGATCAATCTCGTGGCAACGGTTGCGGCTGCGCTGGTTACGGAAGCACTCTGGTTCAAAGCGGTCAAGAAAGACATCAAGGAAGGCATTATGTCTTCCTACGGCTGGGTTACGGCGCTGATCATTACACTGATCTCCTCCGTCAATGCCAATGTCTATGCGCTGATTATCTCCACCGTACTGGCAATCCTGTTCGGCAAGCTGGTCTTCGGCGGATTCGGCCAGAATATCTTCAACCCGGCAGCGTTCGGTGAAGCGATTCTGATGAGTACATTCGCAGCGACAAGCGCTGACCTGCTGTCCGGCGCAACACCGACCGTTACCTACAAAGGATTCGGCTGGATCTCCACAGCGGACCAGCTGTCCGGTGTCATCGCACAGTACGGCGGCCTCGGGAAGATGTTCCTGGGCATGTACGACAGTACGATGGGAAGCACCTGTGCACTGCTGATCCTGGCCTGCCTGGCAGTCCTGATCATCCGCAAGGATATTGACTGGCAGACACCGGTGTTCTACATCGGCGGCGTATTCGTCATCTCGCTGATCGTCGGCCTGGTACGCGGCGCCGGCATCCAGTACGCACTGTTCAACGTACTGGCAGGCGGTGTGCTCTTCGGCGGCGTCTTCATGACGACCGATCCGGTTACTTCTCCGGTATCCATTCCGGGCAAGATCCTGTTTGCGATCGGTGCAGCCAGCTTTACGCTGATCATCCGCTGGAAGAGCAATCTTTCCGACGGTGTTCTGTACTCGATTCTGCTCATGAACATGCTGACACCGATGATCGACCGTCTGATGGACGGCAGCCAGATCAAGGACAGCGGCAGACTGGTCAGGAACATGCTGATCGGCTCCTGCGCATTCATCGCGGTAGCGCTGCTGGTCGGCATCGTGGCAATACAGCCGAAGAAGTCCGCTGCAGCTGAGCCGCAGACAACGGTCATTGCAGCAGAAGCGCTTGAAACAGACGCGGTATACGATACCGCCTGGGCAGATGCTCACTGAGGAGGACGATCATGAACAGAGATACTACGTTATATAAAGTTATCGTTCTCGGAGCTGTCAGCGCGGTATGCGGCTGTCTGCTCTCCCTGGTCAACGGTATTACATCCCCGATCATCGAGGCTGCCAAGATTGCCAAGGAAAAGGCCAACCTGGAGATGATCTATCCGGGTGCTGAATTCACAGCCGTCAATGATTATGATGATCCCAGCGGTCTGATTACGGGCGTCTATGAGGCAGAAGGAAAGGGCATGGTCTACAAGGCACATGTTGTAGGCTACAGCTCCAATGGTATTGATTTCCTGGTTGCCTTCAATGATGACGGTACAGTCGGCGGATTCCAGGTTCTGTCCCATACAGAGACGAACGGATTCGGTTCCCGCTGCTTCGAAGAGGATTTCATGAGCAGGATCCGCTCGCTGAGTGTCGGCGATGATGTACCTCTGCTCTCCGGAGCGACACTGACATCCACTGCATTGAAGAACGGCATTGAAGCTGCCGGTGCAATGTTCAGCGGGAAGTAGGAGGTGAGATCATGAGTGAAGAAAAGAAAAAGAAGAGTTTGATCGACGAACTGATCTACGACAACCCTGTATTCGGTCTGTACCTCGGTATCTGCTCCTGCCTTGCGGTTACAACAACGATTACCAATGCGCTCGGTATGGGTGTAGCGGTCATCGCGGTTCTGGTACTGTCCAACATTCTCGTTTCGCTGGTAGCTCCGCTGACACCGGATGAGATCCATATTCCGGTGTACATCGCGATCATCGCATCACTGGTTACGATCGTCGGCATGGTCATGCAGGCGTATACACCTTCGCTGTATGATGCGCTGGGTGCCTTCATTGACCTGATTGTCGTCAACTGCATCATCCTCGGACGTGCGGAAGCGTTTGCGTCCAAAAACGGTGTAGCCGCATCCGCAAGGGACGGTCTGATGATGGGCCTTGCCTATACACTGAGTGTATTCGCCATGGCATTCATCCGTCAGATCCTGGGTACAGGTGTCCTGGCCCTCAAGAACCCGCTGACAGATACCACGCTGTTCAGTCTGCGTCTTCTGCCTGTCGGCTTCGATATCCCGATCTTTACCACACCGACCGGCGCGTTCCTCGTATTCGCGATTCTGGCGGCTGCAGTAACAGCCTACAAGAACAGCAAGGATGCGAAGGCAGCTGCGGCTGAGAAGGCAAGGAAAGCGGCAGAGGCGAAGGAAAAGGCTGCGAAGGCTGCGGCCGCAAAGGCTGCCGCTGCTGCAAAGAAGGCAGCTGCTGCGCAGGCTGAGCCTGCCAAGGAGGCATAAAGATGAATCTGTTCAGTATATTCATTGCGTCATTGCTGGTCAATAACGTCATCCTGTCCAAGTTCCTGGGCATGTGCCCGTTCCTTGGTGTCTCCACCAAGCTGAGCTCTGCCGTCGGCATGGGCGTAGCGGTCATCTTCGTCATCCTGGGCGCTTCGGTTGTATCCTGGCTGCTGTACTACTATGCACTGGTACCGCTGGGACTGGAGTACATGGAGCTGATCTGCTTCATTCTGCTGATCGCTTCCTTCGTTCAGTTCGTTGAAATGTTTGTCAAGAAGACCTCACCGGCCCTCTACAAATCCCTCGGTATCTACCTGCCGCTGATTACGACAAACTGCGCTGTCCTGTTCGTTGCGATGGACAACATCACCCAGAAGTACAATCTGATAGAAACAGCAGTGAACTCCGTTGCGGTTGCAGGCGGATTCATGCTGATGCTGGTTATCTTTGCAACCATCCGTGAGCGGCTGGAAGGCAGTGATATGCCGAAGGCGTGGAAGGGCAACCCGATTGCCTTCGTCGTCGCAGCAATCATGGCAATTGCATTCTCTGCGTTTGCCGGTCTGGTATAACCCATGAAGATTCTGTATGCAATCCTGATCGCCGGTTCGCTTCTGGCACTGAACATCGTTCTGCTGATTGCGAACAGACGTACGCCTGTACCGGAAGGGTGCGAGAATCTCGTTCCTGACTGCAAGGGCTGCGCAATCACGAGCTGCGCGATACGGAACAGTTATACAAAAGGAGATACGAAGAATGATTAAGGGATTATTGACAATGCTGATCCTCGGCTCAGTCTGCGGACTGATTCTGGGCATCGCTTCCAAAGTGTTCTATGTCGAGCCTGATCACCGTGCAGAAGAGATTCTTGCACTGCTGCCCGGATACAACTGCGGCGGCTGCGGATTCCCCGGCTGCTCCGGTATGGCTGCGGCAATCGCAGAGGGCACCGGCGACGTGAAGTCCTGCAAGCCGAGTTCACAGGCACAGAAGGATGCTGTTGCGGCCTATCTGGCGGAACACCCTGCTGCTTGATTGAAACAGAACATTCCTGCATTTCCGTGCAGGAATGTTTTTTTGTGCGAATAACAGGGTGGAGGTATTCGCATGAACAAAAAGACAATCGCTGCAGCATCCCGGATTCTTCTGGTATCCGGCCTAATCCTGCTGCTTTGGTCGGCGGCAGTACGCATTGACGTCAACCGGAAACTGGATCTCCGGCAGGCTCTGGTCGCTTCCCGAACGATTCCCCCGCGCACACAGATTACAGACAATGATCTGGCGGAACTGATGATTCCTGCTTCCTATCTGCAGGACAGAACCCTCAATGACCGCAGTGAACTCATCGGCAAGTATACAGATATCCAGGGAAGCATTCCTGCCGGTTCGCCGTTCTACAGGGAGATGATCAAGGACGAATCCGAACTGCCGGACAGTCCGTATCTGCAGCTGAAGGAGGGACAGTCCGCCTATACCATGAAAGCGGATATTGCAAAGCTCGGCGGTACACTGAGTCCGGGACAGCGCGTGGATATCTACGCGACCTTCGAATCCAACCGGGAACGCCCTGTCACGGGCTGTCTGCTGGAAAATGTCCGCATCATCGCCATCAAGGACTACCGCGGTCTGTCCCTCGATGACCCGGAAAGCACCGGTACCGTAGACATGGTCATCCTCGCTGTCAATGATGAAGACATCAGTATGCTCACACTGAGTGAAAAAACCGGTGATGTACGCCTGTTTGCCTCAAACAGAACCTACAGCACCGGCAGCGAAGCCACCAGACCGGAAAGCTCAGATGCTCTGGAATGGTTGTTCAGCACGGAAGACTAGTTCCAGATCTCTGTTGCCCAGAATCCTTTCCGGTCTGCCCGTGCTGCATCCTCCAGCTCATAGAAGTATTCATAGTATTTATCGTTCGGCTTGATATGCAGTGTACGCGCCATGCCATCCTTCAGGATCCGTACTTCCAGCATATCCTTTCCCTGGGCGTCCAGATAGACGTAGGCGAGTGTTCTGCCGTACTGGTCGGCAGTGTTTTCGTCATACTCCAGCCAGACCTTCATGCCCGGTCTGACGATGCCCCGGAGATACTCTGCAGAGATCTGTCCTTCTTCTGTATTGACCTCCGGATTATGGCTTGCGGATTCCGGCGCATCGATGCCGATCAACCGGACAAAGGTATCCGCACCATCGATCTCTACCCGGAGTGTATCACCGTCCGTAACATAGAGGACTTTGTACGGACCGATCAGGATCTTCGCCGAGGATTCGGATACCTCCTGCCACGAAGGGAAGAGAACAGGCAGCCCCATCCGGTCCTGCACGGCTGCGTAGCAGACCAGTAACAGTACTGCAACAACCAGGATTCTACGCAGGATCTTCTTCATGATCGATCAACCTCAGATCGCTTCCGCAGTGCGGACAGAACGCACTCAGCACGTCTGAACCATCCACAATGAGCGCCGGCTGTCCGCAGGCAGGACAGATACAGCCGTGTCCGGTATGGATCCAGGTGTAGCCATCTCCGGCACGTTGCCGGTACTGGCTCCGCTCTACCTTTGCCTGTCCGGCTATGGTAAACGAGCTGTCCTGATGATTGCGCCGGTAGTAGGTTTCATAGTCCTGCGCTTCCCAGACCTTCCGTTCGTACTGTTCCGTGAGCTTTGCCAGAGCAGAGCGCTGTTCCTCAATCTGCTCTGCGTATTCGTTCCGGTTGATCCGTTCACTGTTCCGGCGCATTTCTTCCATGCGCCAGTACAGAGAGCGGATCATACTGTCCTGCAGTAAAGCGCGCTGCTCCGCCGCAACGCCGATCTTCTTCGCACGGCGCTTTACACTAAGGCCTGTCCCGGCAAGAATGCCGGCATAGGGCGGTATATAGTTGTCCCAGGCAGGGGATTTCCGGTAGAGTTCCTCACTGACCACAAGATAGTTGTAGTCACCGTACCAGGAAAGCTTTGCGTCAGAGCGCAGATCCGCCAGGGTGACCTTGATTTCAAAGCACTTGAAAACACCTTCACTGTCCATGGACAGAAAGTCGACGATCTCACGCCCGTTTCCACCGTGCACGAAGCCGATGGTGACTTCACTGCAGCCGTACTCGCCTTTGGCAGCACACCTGTCCTGCAGTGCTTTTTCCAGATTCCGAGTTTCCTGCGTCTTTGCCATACCAATATTATAACCGATGCAATTTTCTCTTGCGCAAACAATCACATGTCGTTTATAATATACCTACGCTGCGGCGGCTGTGGTGAAGTTGGTTAACACACTGGATTGTGGCTCCAGCATTTCGTGGGTTCGAGCCCCATCAGTCGCCCCTGCAAAACAGAGGACCGCATGAAAGAAAATGCGGTCTTTTGTTTTTGCCCTCCCGTACAGGAAGAATTATGAAAGTGTTTCCTGCCGCAATGTACCAAAATGATCTATATTTACGTGATAAAGGCTGATTTTTGTCACAATGTATCATATATTATAGATAAAGATATATCCAAAGGAGAATAATCATGGCTGGTAAGTTTGTAATCAAACCCACAAAGAACAACGGTTTCAAGTTCGATCTGAAAGCCGGCAACGGCGAGACAATCCTGACATCTGAAGTGTATACAACACTGAAGTCCTGCAAAGCCGGCATCGCTTCCGTAAAGAAGAACGCGCCTGCTGCAGCGATCGAAGACCAGACAGCAGAAGGATTCGAGGTCAAGAAGCACCCGCAGTTTGAGGTATACACAGACAACGCAGGTGAGACACGCTTCCGCCTGAAGGCGAAGAACGGCCAGAACATCGGCCACAGCGAAGGCTACAAGGCAAAGAAGTCCGCTCTGAACGGCATCGAGTCTGTTGTCAAGAACGCACCGGACGCAGAGATCGTTCTCAAGGAAGACTGAGGGAAGCACACCATACCGGTATAAAGGGGCTGCAGTGCAGCCTCTTTTCTTTGTACGCATACAGTTTTACCGGTACAGATGATAGAATACAGCCATGGCACAGACCAGAATGAACATCGCCGGCAGAATACGCACGGTGGAAATAGAGAAGAAACGGATCAAACGCATGTATCTGCGCATCCGTCCGGACGGTACACTGTACGTATCCTGCCCGCTTCGTACGCCGGATCTGCAGATCCAGCGCTTCCTCATGGAGAAGGAGGAGTGGATCCGGAAAGCGGAGAACAAGGTACAGAAGCAGACAGACTACAACAATCCTGCTTTGTACGGCCGGGTATACTGGCTCGGTGAAGAGATGCCTGTGCAGTACGTGCGCGCAGCCCGCAGTAAAGTGGAAATCATCGGCGGCATAATGGTAATGCATCTGAAAACCATGGATGAAGAATCCGTTGTAAAGCTTTTCCAGGCGTATGCCGCAAAGGAAATCAAACAGATGCTGGAACAGCTGCGTACAGAATGGGATACCAGGATCTGTGATGTATACCGGATTCCCCGCCCTGTGATCCGCATCCGTACCATGACAACCCGCTGGGGCGTCTGCTATCCGGACAAGCACACCATCACCATCAATACCCGGCTCGTCCATTATCCGCTGCACTGTCTGCGCTACGTGCTGCTGCATGAATACGTACACTTTCTGGTCCGCAATCACTCTGCCGCATTCTACGCAGAAATCGCAGCGTACATGCCGGACTACAAACGCAGCATCCGTACGCTGAAAGGACAATGAAACAGTTTTCTGAAAATGTTTCATTTACAGAATGTTCACCGTATCACCCTTGATTTACTGTTGAACAATCCCCTAAATACGGTACAATATAAGTGGCGAAAAAGATTGGAGAG
>JAFOIY010000073.1 GCA_017420505.1 Solobacterium sp.
CAGCCGTACCCGGCTCCCCATGGGACGGAAGATCGGGGAGAATGATCTCCGGGATCACAGTATTCAGAATCACCGGCAGAGAAATCAGAAGTAAACCAGGCACCGCAAGCCCAAAAACCAGACGCTTGTGCTTCTTGGCGCCTTTCACAGGCTCATAGGGTCTGGCGAACTCAGGATACTGATTGTTTACCTCTCTCATCATAAATATATTTAATTATAACTCTTTATAACTGTTATTCAAAACAGGAACAGACATCAATGGTACATATTATTCCGTTCTGTATCGTATTCCTGCTATCCTTTCAGTTTCTGGTAATCCTCATACATCATTGGAATCAGTTCTTTGCGGAAATCCTCATAGTTCTTCGGATATACATTGGAACGGTAGGCATACTCCTTCCCATCCTCATAGAACAGCGTAACGGAAAGGTACTGCTTCGTATCCCCATCATTGCAGTCTGTTTGATTGTATGGCTCGAAGCCGTATTCCTTCAGCAAACTGATATAACGATCAAACGGAAGCGTATCCGCAAAGCCGTACTCGCTGATATTCGTTCCGGCATCCAGAAAATGTCCTTCCGGATCCTGGAACGAGAATGCCCACTTGCCGCTGCTGTAGAGCTCAATGCGGAAGTATTCCGTCCGGTTGTCCGTATAGGCAGGACAGAGTATTTCAAGCACTGCAGGATCACCCTCCGGGAACACTGCCGGGTAGTAGGAAGAATAATCCTCATGGCTGTAGAAGAAACTGGTTAGAATTCCGATTATTGCATCGCTGTTGGGCGGGAAGGCATTGTAGCCGCTGGCATTGATGATCCGTCCGTCCGACAGCAGCATCTTCAGTTCAAATCCGCTGTCTCCGTCCAGCAGCCCTTCCTCAAGGCTTTCGGACTGATCGAAGCCATCCCAGGACAGTACGTCGTATTCCAGAAGGCGGTCCATCAGATCATTGATCTCTTCCTGATCGACAATGACACGGCTGACACGGACACTGCTGTCTTCTTCGCTGTCATAGTCATCCATATCCATCCAGAACAGTTCATCATAGGACATCCGTACTTCATAGCCTTCCTGCAGTTCCCGGATACTGAAGTGGATATCGTCTGCTGAACCTGTCTGATGGAACTTCAGTCCCTTGAGTACAACACCCACAGGCAGAGCTTCCCTTTCCCGTTTTACGGATGTGCCCTCTTCAGCCGGGCTGAACCAGAACGTCTGCCGTTTTCCATCCTCCGTCTCCACAAGTACACTGATCCGGTCACGGAAAACATCGACATGGGTAATCACTGCGTGATCGGCACCGCTGTACGGCCATTCAAACGAAGTGGAAACCGTCGTCAGTTCAGGCAGTTTCCCGGACTCATCGAATTCCTTATAGTTCTGCAGCGGTACACTGCATGTTTCCGTTCCGTAGTGATCCAGGATGATCCGGTCGGTTTCGGCATGAAGGGACCACTGGGGCGCCGTGTCCGATACCCAGAGTCCCTGCACTTCCTCAGGCAGACCGATGCCTTTGTAGACCATATCCGGACCATCCAGGATACTGTCACGGATTCTGCGCTGTATAACGATGTATGCAAAAACACCAGCAGCAGCCAGTGCTGCAACGATGATACCTGTCATAATCAGTTTCCTCATGCTCGTCATATCCTATGCTTTGTTTCATTATAGCAGAAGAAAAAACGGTACGCTGATCATGCGTACCGTTCGACAGACTGCAGCTGTCCGTTTATTTCTTTGTGCCCTGTTCAATCACACTGCGGATTTCGCGTACGGAAAGACCGGTTTTTCTGGCTGCTTCCGCCAGGTCCTCGTATTCATACTTCTGCTTGTCCACCCCATAGCCGGATGAACGCTTCAGACGTACAGGACCGTATTCTGTCTCAATGGTGTCCACGGTACGGTCCAGTACGTACCGCTTCTTCACCGTCTCGCGCACACCGATCGTTGTCGTGTCACGGAACAGAATGTGCAGTATGCTTTCCCTGTCTTCCTTGCGGCAGACAATATTGATCAGTGTACCCGGACGGTTCTTCTTCATACCGATCGGAATAGTGAAGACATCCCTGGCACCGGCTTCCATCAGCCGAGTGAATACAAAGCCGATCTCTTCTCCGGTCATATCATCCACATTGCAGGACAGTTCAATGATTTCATCATTGAGCTTGCCGGATTCACCGAGAACCGTGCGTACACAGTTCGCAATCGGAAAATCCTTCTTTCCCATACCGTAGCCGATCGCTTCTGTACGGATTACCGGCATCTCCCCGAAGGAAGAAACATAGTATTTCAGCAGCGCTGCACCGGTCGGTGTACACAGTTCTCCGGCAATATCCTGTCTGCTGTACATAGGGATATCCTTCAGGATGTTGGCCGTAGCAGGCGCCGGTACCGGCAGGATACCGTGTGCGCAGCGTACAGTACCGCTTCCGACATGCACCGGGGAGGCAATGATCTGATCCGGGTGGATTCTGTCCATCAGCCAGCAGACAGCCGCAATGTCCGCTATAGCGTCCATAGTGCCTACTTCATGGAAATGGATCTCCTCCACCGTCATCCCGTGAACAGCGCTCTCTGCATCCGCCAGGATCCCGTATACATTGAGTACATCCTGTTTGATCGGATCGGGCAGATTTGTGTGATCGTTGACGATATGGCGGATGCCTGCCATGCCGCTGTGATGGTGATGATGGTGCCCGTGCTCATGATCATGGTCATGATGATGGTCATGATCGTGGTCATGATGATCATGGTCGTGATGATCGTGATCATGGTGATGCTCGTGCATATGCTCGTTTTCTTCTTCACCGTTGACCAGCACCCGCATGTGTGTGCCTTTGATGCCGCATTTGAATGCTGTTTCTGCGACGTACTCAATACCGGGGATGCCCAGTGCATTGAGTTCGTTGAGTGCTACCGCAGGGTCCGGCATCAGTTCCAGCAGCGCTGCTGTCAGCATGTCGCCGGCCGCGCCCATGCCGCAGTCGATATACAGTGTCTTCATAGATTCCTCCTCATCAAAAAGAAAGCACGTGCTCTTCTGCAGAAGAACTGCATGCCTTCCTGACATGTATGCTTACCGTTTCCGTTCTGGTTGAATACGCTTCAGCGTTCCTGTCCGAACTTCCTGTCCGGATTCAGCCGTTGTTCTGGATGCAGGCTTTGATCTCCCTTACTGCATCCTGGATGAGTGCAGCGGTGGAAAGATCCTTGACACCGGCAACGATGGTCTCGCAGCTGCGGAACGGAATCAGGATCCGTACCGCTTCGCTCTGGCCGACTGCCTGTGCCATGGCCGGTGTAATCTCACCCAGCATCGCATCGGCGATGATAATCCCGATCGGTCCGACAATGAGATCCGCACGCCGGGATGCGACACGTACAGCGTTCTCGCCGGTTGCGCCTTCATCCGCTCCTGCTTTCAGCATTGCACTGACCGCTGCACTGTTTGTGCCGACCGCCATAATATGAATGTTCAGTTCTTCTTTCCTCAGAGCCGCAATGACCTGTCTGCCGATCCCGCCGCCCTGGGCATCCATTACCATCAGATTCATACTGCTATGATAAAACAATCCTGTTCTCCCAACAAGCACGTTTGCCGGGATTATGCTACGATGTACAAAACAAGGCATGGTCAGGAGGTTGTTTATGTACGAATACAAAGTAGAAAGCTACCGGCTCCTGGAGGCGGAGGAAGGTATGAACTATATGGCAGCGGTCGGCTGGCGGGTCATCTCGGTGATCCCGAACACTTCCGGTCTGACTTTCCAGGTGGTCGTTACCTATGAACGGGAAACAGGTTACTGATGCAGGAGGAAACAAGATGATCAAGCATATCATACTGTGGCGCTATGCGGACCGTCTGAGCGAAGAGGAACGGATCCGGGAAGGACAGCGCATCAGGGACGGGCTGGAAGGCCTGTACGGCAGAATCGACGGGCTGGAGGAGATTCACGTATATCTGAATCAGATGCCTACCAGCAACTACGACATCATGCTGGAATGCGTACTGAAGGACGCAGAAGCCCTGCAGGGCTACGCAGTGCATCCGGAGCATGTCAAGGTCAAGGACGGGATCATCGTGCCTGTCACCAAGGACCGTGTCTGCTTCGACTTCGAAATGTAAAAGGAAGGATTACCCTTCCTTTTCGTTTCTTACTGCTTCCCTGGCAATGGCTTCATGGCCTTCTGATTCTTCGTACTGGGTCAGGATTTCCTCTTCCCCTTTTCTCCTGAGCCGTGTCAGGATGAAATCCCGCACGATGTCATAGAGTACAGCGAACAGCGGTGCGCCGACCAGCATACCGGCAATGCCCCAGATGGATCCGAAGATGATGATCGAGAACAGTGTCCAGAACGCTGACAGACCCAGCCGGTCTCCGAGGATCTTCGGTCCGATGATATTGCCGTCCACCTGCTGCAGAATGATGACAAATACAATGAACACCAGTGCTTTGGCCGGCGATACCGTCAGGATCAGCACCGTTGCGGGTACAGCGCCCAGGAAAGGACCGAATACCGGAATGATGTTGGTAATGCCGATGATGATGCTGATGAGAAGACCATAGGGCATCTTCAGGATCATCATGAAGATAAAGCACAGTACGCCGACGATCAAGGAATCGAGCAGTTTTCCGAAAATGAACCCGCTGAACTTTTCATCCGTGAACCGGGCTTCTTCACTGATCCACGCTGACCACTTCTCCGGGAACAATGCATAGTTGACCATCTTCAGTTGCAGTCCGAATTTGTCCCAGCTGAGCAGCAGATAGACCGCAATGATCACACCGAGCAGGAAATTCTTGAGTACACTGATGATTCCTGTGAACCCGGATGTGACACTGGTCATCACCCGTTTCAGACCGGGCAGTACGGTTGTCTGCAGGTAGTTCTGCAGGTATTCCGTCAGTTCATTCAGAATCTCCTGGATTTCAACGGCCGATTCTTCCTTGATGATGCTGTCGATCCAGCTTTCGATCCTTGCCATGCCTTCCGGCATCTGCTTTACGAGATCACTGATGCTGGTGACCAGCTGCGGAATGACAGCCCTGAGCAGCAGGCTGATCAGTCCGAACATCAGCAGAATCGACAGGACAATCGCTACAAAGCGGATCCGGCTGCGGAGGCTTTCCGACTTTACAGCCGGCCCTGTCCTGTACATAAACCGTTCCAGGAACGTACTGACCGGATGCAGAAGATAGGCTATGATCAGACCGTAGATGAAAGGCGCAAACACTCCGAGAACAGCAGACAGAATCCCTGTGTAGACCGAGGTGCGGAAAAAGAACAGTACCACCAGACAGATCACAGCCGCAGCCATTCCTGTCGTTACAAGTATTTCTTTCCGGTTCCACTCTTTCATACACGCATCCCCTTCACTGATTCAGTATTATATCCCTCATTCTTCAGATTATACAAAAATCCCGGATTTCTTTCCGGGATTCTTCGGTTTTGTATGAACAACTATTTCTTTTTGATGTTCTTTCTGATATCCAGCGCAACAGCCGTTACGATCACGA
>JAFOIY010000074.1 GCA_017420505.1 Solobacterium sp.
TGCCGCTCTGAACAAGCTTTTCGGTACGGGAGTCGATGGAGCTGGTTGCCTCATCGAGAATCAGTACCGGGGGATTGGCCAGGGCGGCTCTGGCAATGGCGAGCAGCTGGCGCTGTCCCTGGGACAGAGCACTGCCGTCACCCGTCAGCATCGTGTCATAGCCGTTCTCCAGATGCCGGATGAAGTAGTGTGCGTTTGCCAGTCTGGCAGCCCGGACCACTTCCTCATGGGTAGCGTCAGGCTTTCCGTACTTGATGTTCTCTTCAATGGTTCCGGTGAACAGGTGCGTGTCCTGCAGTACCAGGCCGAGGGAGCGGCGCAGGTCATCCTTCTTGATGAGCTGTACGTCGATTCCGTCATAGGTGATCTGACCATGCTGGACATCATAGAAGCGGGTAATCAGGTTGATCATCGTTGTCTTGCCGGCACCGGTAGCGCCGACGAAGGCCAGCTTCTGTCCCGGTTCAGCATAGAGATCAATGTCATACAGTACCTGTTTCTCCGGTACATAGGAGAAATCGACATCGTAGAACCGTACATCGCCGGTCAAGCGTACAAGCCGTTCGGAGCCGTCCGCATGCGGGTGCTTCCAGGCCCAGATTCCGGTCTCTTCCTCGGTTTCCACCAGTTCTCCGTCCTTTTCGACAGCGTTGACCAGGGTGATCTTGCCTTCATCCGCTTCCGGCGCTTCATCCATCAGGGAGAAGATCCGCTTGGCGCCTGCCATAGCCATGATGACGGAGTTGAGCTGTTGGGCAACCTGGGAGACTGGCATATTGAAAGAACGGTTCAGGGCAAGGAAGGAGGCCAGCTGTCCGAGCGTCAGGCTGACATGCCCGCTCAGGATGAGCCAGGAACCGACAATGGCACTCAGCACATAGGAGATGTTGCCGAAGTTGCCGGTTACCGGACCCATGATGTTGGCATACCGGTTGGCTTTGTAGCTGCTCTCCCGCAGATGGTCATTCAGATCTGTAAAGCGTTCAATCGCTTTGTTTTCATAGTTGAATACTTTGATGACCCGGGCGCCTTCCGTCATTTCTTCGATGTAGGCGTTCTCCGCGGCCAGAGCATTCTGGCGGATCATGAAGTACTTGCCGGACAGGCGCATGATCCTGCGCAGTACAATCTGCAGCAGGGCGATCATACAGACGGAAAGCACCGTCAGCTGCGGTGACAGCATCACCATGGAGGTGAAGACCATCACAATGGTCAGCAGGGAACTGAAGAAGCTGGGTATGCTCTGGGAGATGACCTGGCGCAGGGTGTCCGTATCATTCGTATACATGGACATGATGTCACCGTGCGCATGGGTATCGAAGTAGCTGATCGGCAGGGTTTCCATATGGGTGAAGAGATCTTCACGGATGTTCTCCATGGTACCCTGGGTGACCCGGATCATGATCTTCTGGTAGGTGAAGTTCGCAATGATGCCCAGGGCATAGATGCCGGCCATCTGGAACAGTTTCCCGGCCAGCGGTCCGTAGTCCTTGACGGCCGCCGGAATCAACGGTGTGATGTAATCATCGATCAGGGTTCTCTGGAACAGGGAGCCGATGACCTGTACCCTGGCATTGACGACAATGCAGACCATGACGATCAGAATCGGCAGCTTGTAGCGCTTCAGTACATAGGAGAGCAGTCTGCCGAGCATTTTGGTATCCAGCTTTTCACCGGTATACATGGCTCTTCCACGGGGCCCTCTAGTCATTTCCACTGCCTCCTTTCTTCTGCGTCTCATAGATTTCCTGATAGATTTCATTGTTCTTCAGGAGATTCTCCGGTGTATCGAATCCGTTGATGTTCCCATCATCCAGAACGAGGATCCTATCTGCGTCCTCAATGGATGAGATACGCTGGGAAATAATGATCTTCGTTACCTCCGGCAGATATTCCCGGAAGGCTTTCCGGATCCTTGCGTCCGTAGCGGTGTCCACGGCACTGGTGGAATCATCCAGGATCAGGATCCTCGGATTCTTCAGCAGAGCTCTGGCAATGCACAGGCGCTGCTTCTGACCGCCCGATACATTGGTGCCTCCCTGCTCGATATGCGTATCATAGCCGTCCGGGAAAGCCCGGATGAAGTCATCCGCAGCGGCGGAGACACATGCCTGGATCATTTCCTCGTCCGTGGCATTCTCATTGCCCCAGCGCAGGTTGTCCTTGATGGATCCGGAGAACAGTACGTTCTTCTGGAGCACCATGGATACACTGTCGCGCAGGGCGGTGAGATCGTATTCTTTGACATCGTGTCCGCCGACGCAGACTGCACCTTCATCAACGTCGTACAGACGAGGGATCATCATCGTCAGGGTGCTCTTTCCTGAACCGGTGGCACCGATGATGCCGATGGTCTCTCCGGAACGGATGTGCAGATCGATGTCATGCAGGACATGCTTGTCTTCTCCCTCGAAGTAGCCGAAGGAAACGTGATTGAAATCGATGGAACCATCGGGAATCTCCATCAGAGGATTCTCCGGATTGGTGATGGACGGCTTCTCTTCGAGGACCTCTACGATTCTCCTGGCGCTTGCGGCCGACATCGTCAGCATCACGAAGATCATCGACAGCATCATCAGTCCCATCAGAATGTTCATTGTATAGGTGAACATGGACATCAGCTGACCCGTACCGAGTTCGCCGCCCGCAATGAGATGTGCACCGAACCAGGACAGGGCGATCATACATCCATTGGCTGCCAGGCTCATGACCGGTCCGTTGAGGACGATCAGCGCTTCTGCACGCTCGAAGAGGTGCTGAAGCTTCCTGGCGGCTTTCCGGAACTTCTCCGTTTCATCCTTTTCCTTGACAAAGGCTTTCACGACCCGGATGTTCGTAACATTCTCCTGTACGCTTTCATTGAGGCTGTCATACTGCTTGAAGACCACCGAGAAGCGCTTGTAGCTGTTCACGGTGATGAAGGCCAGTGCACAGGCCAGCAGGATGAACGCGACAACGAAGATCCTGGAGAGGGAAGGACTGATCATCAGGGTCATGAACATCGCGACAATGATGGTCAACGGTGCCCGGATGCACATGCGCAGGATCATCATGAAGGCCATCTGTACGTTGTTGGTATCGGTTCCCAGCCGGGTCATCAGACCGGAGGTTGAGAAATGATCAATGTTGGCAAAGCTGAATGTCTGGATGCTGCGGAACATATCATCCCGCAGATTGCGCGCAAAGCCGGTGGAAGCGTAGGCTGCCATGTTGCCGGACATGATGCCGCAGAACATGGAAGCGAAGGCGCACATGATCATGATCAGCCCGTACCGGTAGACAATGTCCATATTGCCGCCCTGTACACCCTTGTCCACAATGATGGACATGATGTACGGAAGGGAGAGTTCCAGGATGACTTCGCCCACCATGAACAGCGGTGCCGCAATGGCCGCGCCTCTGTACTCCCGGATTTCCTGCATGAGACGTCTAATCATACGTGTCCTCCTGTTCTGCGATATTCCGGCGGATCCTGCCGAGCAGATCCATCAGCCGGTTGATTTCTTCTTCACTCATTCCTCTGCAGAAGAGGGCTTCATCCTCTTCGGCCAGCAGACGCACGGCTTCTTCCATATCCAGCGCTGTCTGCGTCAGGACGATCTGCTTCATTCTGGCGTCCCCTGCATCACAGCTGCGGCAGATATACCCGTTCTTCTCCAGGTTCTGGAGAATGCCTGTCGCTGTGCTGCGGCGGATGTCGAAGCGCTTTTCCAGGTCTTTCTGGTAGATCGGCTCTTCCCGGTGGCGGTAGAGATAGTGGATCATACCGCCCTGGGCAAAGGTCAGATCACCGTAGCCGGCCGCAGTCCGTCTGTGTTCAGCGAACCGGCGGATCATAATGTCGGTCTGGCGGAGCTCATAGCCGACATGCTTCTCATTGTCCATAGTGCCTCCTTTTGTTAGTTGCCTTACAAATATAATTCGCCCCCTAACAATTGTCAATACGGTGCATTGAAGAAAGACAATCACCGGTATTTACGGTATTGTAGATATACAGGGATCCTGGAGATGCCTGCAGACAGTATGAGGTAAGTATATGACACTGGTGCATCTGAACTTTGAAAGCAAATACCTGAACAACAATACGGATGTGAACATCATCCTCCCGGACAGGCCCAGGGAGCAGAACACGAAGACGTTCTATCTCTCCGGCCGGAAATACCGGGTGCTTTGGCTGCTGCACGGTACATTCGGGGACTATACGGACTGGATCCGGAAGTCCAATGTAGAACTGTACGCTGCGGAGCACCAGATGATTGTTGTAATGCCTTCCGGACTGAACGCAGACTATGCGGACTGGCCGAAGTTCGGTATGGGCTATGACAGCTATCATTATCTGCTGAACGAACTGATGCCGCTGGTGCACGGCTGGTTCCCCGCCAGCGATGACCCGAAGGACAATTTCATTGCCGGCCTTTCCATGGGCGGCAGGGGCACTCTCCTGTACGCACTGAACCATCCGGAAAAGTTCGCGGCCGCCTACATTATGTCCTACGCACCTTCGGAGCCGCAGGAGCCGGTGGTGCAGGACATGTTCACCCAGAGAAGATGGAACCAGCTGGAGAATGCCGGCGGACTGGAGAAGTTCATCGGTTCCTATCAGGACACCTGGAATCTGATTGTAAAGCGGAAGAAGGAGGGGAAGCTTCCCCGGCTGTACTTTGCCTGCGGAACAGTGGATCCGCTGATGTATGAAGCACACGTCGCGTTCGAGGAAAGATGCAGGGAATACGGCATTGACGCACAGTTCTTCGAGACGGAAGGCTACGCGCATGAATGGCGCTTCTGGGATGAATGTGTAGAGGATGCGATCACCCGGTTCAGCGATCAGGATGTCTTTGATGAAGGAGCGGAATCATGAAAATCGCAGTCACGTATGAAAACGGAGAGATCTTCCAGCATTTCGGAAGAACAGAACAGTTCAGGATCTATGATGTACAGGATGGTGCCGTAGTTGATGCACGGACCATCGGAACAGACGGTCAGGGGCATGGTGCCCTGGCCGGTGTACTGATGAATGCCGGTGTGGATGCGCTCATCTGCGGCGGGATCGGCATGGGTGCGCGCAATGCACTGGAGTACGCCGGGATCCGCCTGTATCCGGGCATTGCCGGATCTGCGGACGCAGCAGTGGAAGCGCTGCTTCAGGGAACGCTGGACTATGATCCGGATACCCGGTGCGATCATCACGGCCATGATCATGAAGCGTGCGGCCACGGCGGCTGCCATCACGGAGAAGCCTGATGAAGAGACTGCTTGCCTGCCTTGCGCTGGTGCTGGCTGTGGGCTGCAGTACAGCGGAACCGGAGGCTCCGGAAGCGGATACTGCCCGTGTGGCCATAGAAATAGAGAACTACGGGACCATCGTAGTGGAACTGGATGCGGCGGCTGCACCGCTTACCGTGGAGAACTTCCTGAACCTGGTGGACGCTGGATTCTACGATGGTCTGACATTCCACAGGATCATCGAAGGGTTCATGATGCAGGGCGGTGACCCGGAAGGCAATGGCTTCGGTGGGTCCGGCACAACGGTCCACGGTGAGTTCAGTGCCAACGGGTGGGACAATCCCATCCTTCATGAACGGGGTGTAATCTCCATGGCCTGGTCAAAACAGCCGGACAGTGCCTCTTCCCAGTTCTTCATCCTGCAGCA
>JAFOIY010000075.1 GCA_017420505.1 Solobacterium sp.
CTGGATGAACTGCCGCAGTTCTTCAATATTCTTGCCGGCCGCATGTCCTTGATCGGACCGCGTCCCATCACGGAGGAAGAACTGGAATTCTACGGCAGCGATACGGCAAAACTGCTCAGTGTGAAGCCCGGGCTGACCGGCTACTGGCAGGCCTACGCCCGCAACAATGCACTCTATGAAACCGGGGAGCGCCAGGCCATGGAGATGTACTACATTGATCATCAGGGCATCCTTCTGGATCTGAAGATCCTGTTCCGTACGTTCTACGCAGTCGTGAAGAAGGACGGGGCAGAATGAAGAACGTTGTCCTGATCGCTGCGCATAAAGCCTGTCCTGTACCGGATGACCCGCTGTACCTGCCTGTTTTTGTCGGTTCTGCCGGGAAGCCGGACAATGGATTCCAGCGGGATGATGAAGGCGACAACATCAGTACCCGCAATATCAGGTACAGCGAACTGACCGGTCTGTACTGGGGCTGGAAGCACATAGAGTGCGATAATCTGGGACTGGTGCACTACCGCCGGTATTTCTCCCTCAGACCGAAAGACGCAAAGAATGGATTCCTGGATGCCGTACTGACCTCCACGGAAGCAGAGTCCATGCTGCAGCGGTACCGCATCCTGGTGCCGAAGAAACGGCACTACTATATCGAGACAATCTACTCCCACTATGCACATACCTTCTACGGTGAGCAGCTGGATGCGGCGCAAGAAATCATCCGGGATTCCTGTCCCGAATATCTCCCCGCTTTCCGGACGTTCATGAAGAGACGGAGCGGCTATATGTTCAATATGGCCATCATGCGCAAGGAACTGTTCGATCAGTACTGTGGATGGCTGTTTGCGCTCCTGCCCCGGATCGAAGAAAGAGTCGATGACTCCGGGTACACGGACTTCCACCGCCGCTGGGCAGGCAGAGTCAGTGAACGTCTGTTCAATGTCTGGCTGATGCATCAGATAGAACAGGGAACCATCAGGAGACAGGAGATCCGGGAACTCCCGTACATCTATGACGGCAGCGTCAACTGGCCGAAAAAGATCGCTTCCTTCCTCATTGCCAAAGTATTCAAAAAGAAATACCAGAAGAGTTTCTGAGCATACACTATATAATGAATAATATGAAAAAACTGATTATACTGCCCGCAGCGATTGCACTGCTTGCCCTTGTCCTCTTCCTCGGCATCCGCATTGAACCGGAGGCTGACACACTGAATGTCCTTTACGGCAGTCCGGTGACTGCTCCGGACGCACAGGCATCCTTCTTCGGAAAGGATATGCATGACCGTCTGATTGTATCGGATGATATCGATCCTGAGCATACAGGGACCTATCATATCACCTACCGCCTGGAAGGCATTCCGCTGAAGAGCGCCCGGGTAACGGTAAACATCCTCGATGTCGAAGCACCGGTCATCGAACCGGAGACCTATGTCCTGTTCGTCAGAACCGGGGAAGAAGCTTCCCTGCCGGCGTATACCGTAACGGACAACTACAGCACACCGGAAGAGATTACGGTACAGATGAGCGATGACTTCGATACTGCCGTACCGGGCGTCTACAGTACCCGCCTGAGCGCGGAGGATACAGCCGGCAATCTGTCCTCCGCAACAATCCGGATCGTTGTCGGAGAGATCTCCGAGGATGACTTCCTGCCGGGGAACTTCAATCTGTTCGATTATGACACCCAGGATGTGTGCTACCAGCGGGTAGAGCCTTCCCTGACAGACCGGGAGCTGAATTCCATCTATTTCATCGGTGACTCCAACTTTGTAAACATGGCCGAGCATCATTCCCTGCCGGCAGACCATATACTGGCTCGCTTTGCTCTGGCGCCGGGCACCTTTGATCTCCCGGTGTTCTACAACAATGAACAGACCAATGAGAATGCCGAATACTGGATCCGCAGACTGCAGCCAGAGCACATCATCATCACCATGGGCTATGCCGAAGTCGCAGCCGGAGATCCCCTGGCACTGGCGGATGCCTACGAGAAAAAGCTGGAAATCCTGCACGATGCCGCACCGGATGCCCAGATCGTCGTCGCCACGATCTTCCCGGTCAATCTGGAGATCACCGAAGCAGGCGTTACACAGGCAATGATCAACAAAGCCAACTACTGCCTGCTCAGGATGTGCGAACGCACCGGCACACGCATGATCAACACCGGTGAGTACTTCATCGATCCGAATACAGGCATCGGCTTCAAAAACTACTATCTCGCAGACGGCTTTCACATCAATGCCGGCTATTATCCCGTCTACAACGAATACATCAAGGATACCTATAAATTCGAATGAAGAAAGTCCTCTTTGCCGCAACGGTTGTCAGAACGCATATCATGCAGTTCCATATCCCTTACCTGAAGATGCTCAAGGAAATGGGATACGAGACTTTTGTAGCGGCAAGGAACGACTATGCCGATCCCGCTGAATGCATCATCCCGTACTGCGACCACTACATTGATATTCCCTTCGAGCGCAATCCCTTGAAGCCGGCCAACCGGGAAGCTTTGGAACAGCTCCGTGAGCTCATAGACAGAGAACACTTTGACCTGATCCACTGCCATACCCCGGTCGGCGCAATGCTCACACGGATCGCCGCAAGGAATGCCAGGAAGCAGGGCACCACAGTCATCTATACCGTACACGGTCTGCACTTCTACAAAGGCGCACCGCTCATCAACTGGCTGGCCTACTACCCGGTAGAAAAGCACCTCTCCAGGGATACCGATGTACTGATCACCATCAACAAGGAAGACTATGAGTTCGCCCGTACGCATATGAACGCGAAGGAAACGCTCTATGTACCGGGTGTAGGCATCGATACCGAGCGTCTGCAGTTTTCCCCGGAAAGCCGCCGGAAGCTGCGGGAGGAACTCGGAATGCAGGACGATTTCATCCTGCTGTCCATCGGAGAACTGATCAAGCGGAAGAACCACCGTACTGTACTGGATGCCATTGCGGAACTGAAAAACGATGAAATCTATCCCCGCCTGCAGTATCTCATCAGCGGCAGCGGTGTGCTGCAGGATGAGCTGAAGGAACACTGCAGAAGCCTTGAAATCGAAGATAAAGTGCACTTCCTGGGCTACCGGCATGACATACCGGAACTCTGCAGCGCTTCCGATCTCTTCCTCTTCATGTCCCTGCAGGAGGGGCTTCCCGTCGCTCTGATGGAAGCCATGAGCTGTTCCCTGCCGGCAGTCTGCACCGCCATCCGCGGCAACACGGATCTGGTGGAGGACGGCATCAACGGACGGCTGAGTGCAAACGATCCCAGGAAACTGGCGGAAAGCATCAAGGAACTGTACCTTTCCCCTCAGACCCGCACAGCCATGGGAGAGCAGTCCCGCCGCAAAGCCCTGGACTACGATCAGGCAAAGATCCTGGACCAGGTGCGGGAGATCTATCTCCGGCACTCATAATCCCTATGCAGTAGAAAATCCACCCAACGGTGGATTTTATTCTGCTTTCATCTCTGCCGGAACCGTGAATGTGCCGTCTTCGCATCCCGTCGTATAGACCGCACAGTTCCCGATGTACTTCGACCAGTAGCTGCCGCCCGAGTCCGGTGTCAGATATTCCAGAATTCCTTTCATTGCAATAGCATGTGTGGAGATCAGGATATTTCCCCCGGCATCCTTGATGGATTCCATAAAGCTGCCGGTACGCTCCACAACCGCAGACAATGGTTCCATACCTTCCGGTGCCGGATGGTGGACAAAATCGCGGAAGAAGGTTATTACCTCCGGCGCGGGATTCTTCAGATCCATCCCTTCATAGGGACCATAGTCCATCTCGATCAGCCTGTCGTCTATGGTTACCGGTATACCCGGGGCAATCTGCTCTGCTGTCTGTACTGCTCTGATCAAAGGGCTGGAATAGATGCGGTCGAATACAATGCCCTTGTCCCGCAGGAACTCTCCTGCCTGCCGGGCCTGCTGGATGCCTGTGTCATTGAGCGGCTGATCGCTCCTGCCCTGCAGGACATGCGCATTGTTCAGAGCGGTCTGCCCGTGCCTGATGATGAAGATCATATTACTGGTTGTTGCGGGCATACTGTGCCTGCAGCCTTTCATAGAATTCCGGATTGCTGTCACCGTACTGCAGCTGGCACTCATTCAGCGCTTCTTTGTACAGATCGGTGTTGATGTGATCATCAATCCGGATCTGCTGGGCTTCCTCACTGAACAGTCCCAGATAATCCATATAGGTCCACGCTCTTTCCACGGAATTCTTCATCGGATCGCAGTTCAGATCAAACCGGGGATTGTCCAGATAAGCCCTGACATAGGACTCATCCGTACCGACCAGCTCCACTGTAATCGCAACCGTCTCTTCATGATGCGTATCGTAGTACTCCATCGCCCGGATCCAGGCTTTCAGGAGCGCTTTGACAGTATTCGGATTCTCGTTGACCCAGGATGTCAGCGCCTCTGCTCTGCAGCACGAATACGCCGGCAGTACATCTGCAGCATAGGTCACGATCTTCAGGTCCGGGTTGTTGATGACAGCGTAGTTCAGCGCTGTACCGACCAGTCCGTAATCCGCATCACCGTTCAGAACCGCTTCAATCCGTTCTTCCTGGCTGTCTGTCTCATACCATTTGATATTGTTCAGAGGATCATATCCCATATCCAGCAGCGGACCGGTAATGGCGTAAAGATTGGGTTCAAAGGCCACCGTCTTTCCGATCAGGTCCTCGATCCCGTTCCATTCCCTTTCCGCCCGGGTAAAGACCGGCATACAGCCTGTCAGCAGATATCCGCCGAAGATTGTCAGGTCCATGCCCTCCGCAATCTGCTGCAGCGGGAGATTCGTACCGGAATTCGAAGCCACATCAATCGTTCCGTCCGCAATGCCTTCAAACGCTTCCGCGTCCGTATTCACCCGCACATAGACAACCTTGATTCCTTCATCCTCAAAGTACCCCTGCTGCTCCGCAATCGCGGTCAGGATATGTCCGCTGGCATTCAGCGCCAGACGCACCGTCTCTGTTTCAGGGGCTGCAGAAGGCACCGGTTCATCGTTCTGCGCAGGCGTACAGCCTGTCATCAGCGCCCAGCAGAGGAATGCCGCAATTGACTTCCGTTTCATTCTTCCGTCTCCTTGTCCGCAATAAAGTCGGCCATCGTTCTTCTCGCAGTGGTATCGAGATGGGATACCGTGACATTCGGGAACGGTACATTGATGCCGTTCCGGTAGAAGATCTGCAGCAGTTCCTTGTTCAGGTAGCGGATAACACCCTTTATGTCCCTCTCCGTACACCTTGCCAGTACACCGATCCGGATACCGCTGTCATCCAGATCCGTAACACCCATATAATCCGGACCGCTGAGTATCTTCTGGTTCTTCGCCCGGAGATCCGGCAGATCCCGCTTCAGCACCGCTTCCACATAGTCAATATCCTGGCCGTATTCGATGCTGATCTTGACCACCGCAAGCGATGTCTCCTTCGTCATGTTCAGAACACCGGAGATATCACTGTTGTTGAAGATCTTGATATTGCCGTCATTGGCCCTGACCTTGGTCGTACGCAGACCGATGTCCATGACCGTACCGCGGTAGCCGCCGATCGTTACGATATCACCGACCCGGAATTCACCCTCAAACACGATGAAGATACCGGCCAGAATGTCCTTGATCAAGCTCTGTGCGCCAAGACCGATGACCAGCGACAGCACTCCGGCACTGGCCAGCAGGCTGTTCGAATCCACACCGACAAGATGCAGGCAGTAGAAGAAGCCGCAGATCGCTCCGCCGTATTTGATGATCGACAGCAGCAGGTGTCCGATCGTCTCTCCCCGGGTCCCCAGCAGTGCCGTAAAGATCCGGACAACGACCTGGAACAGGAAGGTGAATACCACCACAGCCGCCAGTACAAGCGCGCAGGCGCTAAAGGCAAAGATATTGAGCCCTCTGTCCCAGTCCCCGCTGAGGATATACCGCAGCATAGAGCGCTTCTCCAACGGTACAATGACGCCCGCAGCGCTCAGCAACGCATAGCCAAGCAGCAGAACAAAGATGAATCCGATCAACACGGCTAGTTTCTGCTCCGGACTGCGTTCAATCCAGCGGATCTGCCGGTTGTCCCACCTTGCGGCTGCCCGTGTTGTTACTGAACTGCGCCCGGACGGCAGGATGATGCTGAAGATCGGTGAATCCAGACCATCGGCATCTTCTGCCATTGTTTCATACAGCATTTCTTCTTCCTCATTCGTCAGGGTCACCGTCAGCGTCAGGATCAGGATGAGCAGGAAGCACACCCCTGCTGTAATCGCCGCAACCGGCATCCGGGAACGGAACATGCTGTTCTTCGGAATCGCAGTCGCAATATAGTACCCGTCGGAATACTTGTAGTACATGAAATAGTTCACACCATTGACCCGGGTAAACCCGTAGTAGTCTACACCGTTGAACGCTCTCGACGATATGCTGAGATCCGCTGCCGCTCTGCCGATGCTTGCCTTGATCGGCGAGTACAGGCAGATATGCTCCGGACTGTTGTCAAACATGACGATGGCGCCGCCGGAGAGCATGCTCGTAGACAGAATGGTATCGGTATCCGTGGATTCCAGCAGTACCTGCGCCAGCTGCGAAGACGGTTCGATCTGGATCAAGGACCGGTGCTTATTGATGATTTCATCGGTATTATTGTTCACTGCATTCTCGTAGGCATAGCGGGAGACATACACCGTATTCCCGTTTTCATCCTTCGCTGTATAGTAGTTTGAAGCTGCACCGAAATGCTGTGCATAGACATCCAGATCATTGGTTCCCGCTTCCTGGATCAGACTGTCTTTCCGGCCGTCCAGCACCTGCAGGAACGCATAGGACTGATCGCCTTCCTCCTGGCTGATGGTAAAGAACCAGTCCCCTGTATTCGTAGCGATGGTGTGTCCGTCTTCGTCAAAGATATACACGGCATCCAGTCTGTTCACATCACACAGTTCCTGCAGACGGGAAGAATACGCTACCGACTTCAGCGGGTTGCCCTCATCATCCAGCAGATACTCCCGGTCTTCCTTCTCGTTATAGACCGTATGATAATAAGCCGACGGTTCATTCAGAACATCCGGCTCATCACCGATGATGAAGGAGATGATTCTGGCTGTAGAGAGGAAGTATTCGTTGTAATAATCCTGGATGATCCGCCGGCTTTCCTGGCTTTCTTCATACCTGCCTGTCACTTCCTGCAGCGCTGTTTCCGATTCCGCAATGCCCTCGGTAATCTCCAGCAGTGTCTGTGTGTAGAAAGAGATTCCGTACATCACCAGGGCAGCCGAACACATCAGCGGGAATATCTTCGCGAATACCGACTTATCGAAATAGACAGGATTGGCGGAGTCTTTCCGCAGTACAATCCGGTCTGTTTCCACTGCCCGGCGGACGAAATCGTTGCGTACGATGACGGCATAGGCCAGGCACAGCAGCATCACAATGTTGAAGCCCAGCACCGACCAGAATACAACATAGTTCTCATGAGTGAGAACGTCCTTCATCTTGGCTGCAGCACAGATGACAGTGCTGTCCCCGAGCTGTCTCGATACACACGCATACTGCTCACCGTTGATCGTCACTGTACCGCTGAAGCCGTCTTCCATGGCTTCCGGCTGCAGTCCCACACTGATCGCGTTCTGGCCTGTGAGGAGGTCCTCCCCGTTCTTGTAGTACAGGAACAGCTGATCCTGCCTGTCTACAGCAAACAGGAAGCCGTTGTTGATGGTAACCCCGCGGCTCAGTACCGCTGATACATCCCGGAGCGAAGCAATCTGTACATCAAGCACCGAGGAATCCTGACCGATCACCAGCATGTACTGTGTATCCCGGTAGGTATAAGGCGCTGAGTAGAAATAGTAGGTACCGTACTGATTGCGCACCCGCACCGGAATGATCGTACCGTCTTCTCCGGTTGAACCTTTCAGAATGCCGTTTACATTCTCCTGGGTCATATGGGCTGTCGTTGCCGGATTGCGGCCGGAGAGGCTTTCGTCCGTACTGATTACGACCCTGCCGTCCATGGACATCAGGAACAGATAGTCCGTACCCGCTGTTTCAGCGATATTGGTGAAGATCAGTGACCGTACACTCTCGTCATCATCAAACATCTGGTCGAAGAGACCATTGGAAAACAGCATCTCAATGTCATACAGGATCCGCCGGTTTCCTTCATGGTAGACCTGGGTCAGCTCATCCGCATTCTCAGCATTCCTGTCCAGAATCTGCACCGCTTCCTGCAGAGCGTGCTCACTGTTTTCCCTCTGGTTTCTCAGAACTGCCTGACGCTGCAGGCGGGACAGGAAAAGACCGATGAAAAGCGCTCCGAGTACAATCAGGAGCAGATTGAAAACCACCTTCGAAAAGAAGTAGGTATTGGCTTTTTTATGCACATGCTCTTCTGCTGTGTTTTTGTTTTCGTTCTCTTCCGGCATACTGATTCTATTTAATCATAAAGGTTCATTCTCTTTAACACAAACACCGTTTTGCCTGCCGGAGCCTGCCTGCAGGATCATCCCTAAAAACATTCAGTTCTTTTTCAGAATCCACTCCGGCAGAGGGCGTACCGTGCTGCCGCGGACCAGCTGATCCCGGCGGTACTGGATGTTGGCCAGTCCGCCGCAGGCAGGACGGTAGTCCGGAAGATGCCGGGCCCCGTAGAACACCTGTTCACCGTCCATACTGACCGCCGGCTCCGCATCATCCGTCCCGGCAAGGATCCTCCCGCACATAGCGATTGCGTCATCCACAATGGACCTGTCCACGGTCTCTCGCCCATGTCCGCCGTACATCACATCATACGCACTCTCATATGCCTTCAGATGCTGCAGTCCGTCCAGGTACTCCTCTGCACTGGTGGACCCGTAGAGGCCCAGCAGCGTATTGATGTTGCAGGCATCTCCGCTGAACAGAATGCGCTCTTTCCGGTCGAGGAACACCAGGGTACCGTAGGTGTGGCCCGGTACATGAATGACTTCCAGTTCCCTGTCCCCCAGGCTGATCACATCTCCGTCATATAAAGGATTAGTCACGACCGGAACCGTGCGCACGATATCATCCATTGTGACCTCTGTCCTGTGGGTCGCAAGCGGTGTATCCATCGTGGCAAACCAGAGCCGCTGGGACTCCTCACTGTGGAACGGGTGGTACATCAGCGGGATGTCGTCCGGGTGAATGCCGCAGCTTCCGTATTCGAATGCAGCGCCGGTATGATCCAGATGCCCATGGGTAAGGACAACAACCACAGGAAGCTTTGTAAGCTCCTGTACAAAAGCCTTCAATGATCCGGCACCGGTCAGTCCGTCCACCAGGACAGCGCGTTCACTGCCCTCAGCCAGATAGCACAGTTCCCCTCCCTGTCCGAGAATCTGCCATATCCCTTTCCTGACTTCAACCGCCTCAAAAAACCGGTTCTGTACCATTTTTCCGAGCATAGACACCTCCTGCAGTACTCCCTTCATTATGACATGAAAAAACGGCCTGCAGAACGCAGACCGTATCGTATGACTCCGGTTATTCTCCCGGATGATTGACGGTACCGGCAAACATCAGCGCACCGTCTTCCGCCGTCACCAGGAACAGGAACGGACGGTCGGCTGTGAAGTACAGCTGCTTTGCTTCTTCAGGCTGTGCCATGGCGGTATCGAAGACCATAATCGTATAGGCTGCACCGCTGACACCCTCTTCATCCACCATGAAGCGCGCTGCATGCTTGGCGCTGGACAGCATCATGTATTCGTCCGTGATCGGTGAGAAGTCCGCGTCCTCGCCCAGCACAGTGGTCATTCCGAGCAACGGCATCTGCTCCCTGAGATCCAGCTCACACTGGACATCGAACAACGGCAGCGAGATGTGTACATCCCCGGTCTTCCGCTCCGCAATCACTTCACTGCCACCGGTACGGACGAGCTCCAGGATATCTTCCTTCTGCAGCAGGGATGTGATGGTTTCGTCTTCATCCGGCAGGATGATCCATACTGACCCGCCTTCCTGCAGTTCCAGACATACCGCACTGCAGCGGTCCGTGCTGTACACCGTACTGTCTTCATCCGTACGGCGGAGATACTGCACCTCCTCATCCCCCTCCGGTGCGTGGAACGGTTCCTTCTCCTCCGAGAGACGGAACTCCGCCATCCACGACGCTTTGTAGTATACCGCGCTTGCCAGAGCGAGCAGTGTATCCTCCGGCAGCCGGATCCCGCTGACGCTGTCCTCCAGCAGATTGCCGGTATGATCATTCAGCCACTTCTGCAGCATACCGTTGAACTGTGCGTCCCAGCTGCCGCGGTAGACGTCCGCCTGATATTCGTTCATCAGGGCTGCCAGTGTATCTTCATGGTACTGCCGTTCATCGGACAGCCATACAGAATTGGCTGTCAGCGATTCCAGGCTCTCTCTGTGTACATTGTTCTCCAGGTACACTTTGCGGTTGATTTCCCGCAGGTTCGCCAGATCATGCACACCCAATGTATCCAGTATCTCCGCACGGGTCTGCCCGTCCGTAATCTCTGCCAGCATGGACAGAGCCGAATAGAGATTCACCGGAGAGATCAGCCGGTTCTCCTGATCATCCGCCAGCAGAACCAGTACACTTTCATTGAACGTATCCGTTCCTGCCCTCACCAGGCAGCACTCTTCATCGATATTCGAGAAGTACGCTCCTTCCGTTTCCACACTGCTTTCCGGTTCACCGTAGACGGCCTCATCGCAGTCCTTGCATTCCGCCTGCATCGGTGCCTCTGCACTGTCTGCGGCACTGCCCATTCCGTGCCAGGGCCGGATGATCGCAAGCACAAGTGCAGCAGCCAGTACGGTGAGCCCTGCCCAGGCATTCCTGTGTCCGGCTCTGCGGACAGCCGGTGTGCGTTCTGCTTCTTCCAGCAGATCATCATCGATGGTATTCATCGCTCTGTAGAGATCTTCTTTTTTCATACAGAATAACCCTCGTTCTCCAGATAAACCTTCAGGCGTCCCCGCATACGGTACAGACTGGACGCTACCGCATCCTTGCGCATACCGTAGACAGCCGCAATCTCCTCGATCGTTTCCGAATGGAAATACCGCCTGATGAACAGGTTCCTCTCTCTTTCCTTTTCATCCCTCAGGAACAGATTGATGACCCGCCGCAGTTCGTGTTCTGCGACTTCTTCCTCTACAGACA
>JAFOIY010000076.1 GCA_017420505.1 Solobacterium sp.
CAAGGAACCGAACAAGAGCGTCAACCCGGATGAGTGCGTAGCCCTCGGTGCAGCGATCCAGGGCGGCGTCATCGGCGGTGATGTACAGGATATTATCCTGGTCGATGTTACACCGCTGAGCCTGGGCATTGAGACCCTGGGCGGTGTGATGACCGTACTGATCCCGAGAAACACTTCGGTGCCGACATCCAAGTCGCAGATTTTCTCTACAGCAGCGGACAACCAGCCGGCCGTAGATATCCATGTACTGCAGGGCGAGCGTCCGATGGCCAATGACAACAAGACACTGGGCAACTTCCAGCTGACCGGCATTGCTCCGGCGAGAAGGGGCATTCCGCAGATCGAGGTCAAGTTCGATATCGACTCCAACGGTATCGTCCATGTTTCCGCAAAGGACAAGGGCACCGGCAAGGAGCAGAGCATCGAGATCCGGAACTCTTCCGGTCTGAGCGATGATGAGATCGACAGAATGGTGCGTGAGGCAGAAGCCCACAAGGCAGAGGATGAAAAGCGCAAGCAGGATATCGAGACCAAGAACAATGCACTGAACTATATTGCGCAGATCGATGAAACACTCGAAAGCGACAATCCCAATGTCACTCAGGAACAGAAGGATGAAGTCAAGAAGCTGCGTGATGAACTCCAGGACTGCATCGACAGGAACGATATGGACGGTCTGAAGGCAAAGCTGGACATGCTGGAGAGAGCGGCCAATGAAATGGCTAAGTCCATGTACCAGCAGCAGAACAACGGCGGTACAGATCAGAATACCTACGGCGATGATGTCGTGGACGCGGACTTCCGTGAAACGAAGTAAACAGAATACAATCGGCAGATTCCTGGGAGCAATTCTGGGAATTTGTCTTCTGTGCGGATGCAGCAAGCCGCAGGAGCCTGCAGACATTCAGGAGCCCCAGGAAGAACCTGTATCTGTCAGGGAAGACTGGTCCTGCTTCAACGGTGTTAAAGTCCAGGCACCGCAGGAGATCAGTCTGTATGATGCACAGCACAAAGAAGCAGGACGCCTGTATGCCGGATCCTATGTGGATATCGAGCAGGATGCCGGAAACGGCTATGTAAAGCTTCGGGACGAAGACTACTATGTGCGCGGCTCCGAAGTGCAGGAAGCCCAGCGATGGTTTGATCACCGGACATCGCTTCTGCCGTCGGATGAAATCATACGGGCCGGAAAGGATCATGTCCTCTACGACCGCAGAGGAAACGCGTTGCTGCAGATCAAGGAGCCGCACGATTACCGGGTCTATGTACGGGCTGAAGGAGAACGCTGGGGAGTTCTGTTCCAGAACTGTGTATGCTTCATTGATCCTTCGGATGTAACAGAATCCTGGTCTGAGCCGGCTGCCCGGCAGGAAGCAGACCGGATCCCGGTACTCATGTATCATTTCTTCTACAGTGAAGAAAAGGGAGAAACCAGGATCGACGGCAACTATGTAGAGCAGAACGAGCTGCGCTCCCAGCTGCAGTGGCTGAAGGACAACGGCTGGACGACGCTGACGATGGAGGAGGTCCTGTACTTCATGCAGGGGCGGGCCTCTGTACCGCAGAACAGCGTTGCCATTACGATCGATGATGGTGATCCCAGCGTACATGAATACGCGTTCCCGCTGTTCGTGGAATACGGTATGAGAGCAACGCTGTTCATCATCGGCGGGTGGGGAGAACCCACTATGAGCTGGGATCTTTGGGAAATGCGGGAAGCCGGGCTGGAACTGCAGAGCCATGGTTTCCTGACCCACCAGGGCGGCTGCCCGGGAATGGGACACGGAGGAAGAATCCTGTGCATGGACTACAACGAAGGCGTACAGGATACCATTATGTCCTTTGATTACGTAGACGGTGGCTTTGTATACTGCTATCCGTTCGGTGATGTCAATGAGCATGCCAAGCAGATCCTGCGCGATGCAGGCGCACTGATGGCATTCACAACAGAGCCGGGAATCATTTACCGCGGTATGGATCTTCTGGAACTGCCGCGGGTGCGTGTGATCGGCGGCAACGGACTGGCAACGTTTGCCGGTTCGCTCGGAAACTAGGAAAGGTGAGGTGTATATGGCCGGGAAAAGAGATTATTATGACGTGCTCGGTATATCCAAGGGTGCGACGGAAGATGAGATCAAGAAGGCGTACCGCAGCCTTGCCAAGAAATACCATCCGGATGTGAACAAAGCACCGGACGCGGAAGAGAAGTTCAAGGAAATCAACGAAGCCTATGAAGTGCTGCGCGATGAGAACAAGCGCAAAGCCTACGATCAGTTCGGCTTTGCCGGTATGGATAGTGCGCAGGCCGGCGGGGGATTCAGTGGATTCCAGACCGGCGGCTTCGATGATTTCGGGGATATTTTCAGCCAGTTCTTCGGCAGTGGATTCGGAGGATTCGGCGGGGGTACATCCTACCGCAGCAACCAGCCTGTCAAGGGTGACAACAAGGTTATGCAGGTGGATGTGGATTTCATGGATGCCTGCTTCGGCAAAACAATGGATTTCAGCATTGACGTGGATGAGACCTGTCCGGACTGCAAGGGCAGCGGCGCAGCGTCGCCGAGTGATATCGAGATCTGTGCGACCTGCCATGGTTCCGGTACGGTGATCACCCAGAGAAGATCCATGCTGGGTGTGGTGCAGACCCAGGGTGTATGCCCTGACTGCCGTGGTACTGGCAAGAAGATCAGGAAAGTCTGCCCGCACTGCCGCGGCAAGGGCTACAACACCGAAAAGCAGAAGATCACTGTCAATATTCCTGCGGGAATCAATGACGGCCAGAGCATCCGTGTGGCAGGCAAGGGCGAGCGCGGCATCAACGGGGGACCGAACGGCGATCTGTATCTGCAGATCAATGTACGGCCGCACAAGATGTTTGAACGGGAAGGACAGAACATTCTTCTGGAGATCCCGGTAACAGCAGTGGACGCGACGCTCGGTACGGAGATCGATGTACCGACGATCCATGGCGATGTACGTATGCGCATTGACGCGGGTACGCAGGACGGCAAGATCCTCCGCCTGAAGGGTAAGGGTGTACCGAGTCTCAGAGGCGGTGCCAACGGAGATCAATTGTGTACGGTCAAGATTACAATTGACCGCAATCTCACATCAAAGGAGCGGGAACTGTACAAGCAGCTGCAGAGCCTGCAGCAGAACCAGACCAAGGAAACGATCTGGGACAAGTTCCGCAAGCAGTTCCAGTAGCCCCCTGAAGGAGGTGACAGAATGAATATAGAGCAGATGACAGAGCAGCTTCAGCAGATCATTGTCAGTGCATTGACACGGGCTCAGCAGAGCCATTGCAGTGAACTGACTGTAGAGCATGTGCTTTCGGCAATCCTGGAAAGCGATGCGGCTGATGGAATCTGGAAACGGCTCAGTATCGACAAGAAAGTACTGGCTGACGTTGTTGCGGCAAAGGAGAAGAAACTCCCGACCGTATCCGGCAATGTACAGCCCAGTGTGTCCCGGTATCTGAATGATGCGTACAACTATGCGCTCAGCTTCATGAATACAGCCAAGGACAGCTACATGAGCACAGGCGCTTTGCTTTCCGGCATCTTCCGGTGCGATGCGCCGGTGTCCCTGGAGATCCGGGCACAGTTTGATCTGTCCGCCGAGGATATAGAAAAGGCGGAAATGGAGAGGAGAGGTGGAATCAGAATGGATGAAATGACCAATGAAAGCCAGCTCGATGCTTTGGAAAAATACGGACACGACATCGTCCAGGATGTACGTGAGGGAAGAAAGGATCCGGTCATCGGCAGGGATGAGGAAATCCGGCGGGTGATCGAGATTCTCTCCCGGAAAACCAAGAACAATCCGGTTCTGATCGGTGAACCGGGTGTCGGTAAAACAGCGATTGTAGAAGGCCTTGCATGGCGGATCTACAACGGTGATGTCCCGCAGGGACTGATGGACAAGCGTCTGATCGAACTGGATATGGGCGCGCTGATCGCCGGTGCGAAGTACCGCGGTGAGTTCGAGGAACGTTTGAAGGGTGTACTGAACCAGGTGAAGGAAGCCGATGGTTCCATCATCCTGTTCATCGATGAGATCCACAATCTGGTCGGTGCGGGAAAGACGGAAGGCTCCATGGATGCGGCGAACCTGCTCAAACCGATGCTGGCAAGAGGAGAGCTCCGCTGCATCGGTGCGACAACCTTTGATGAATACAGGAAGTACATTGAAAAGGACAGAGCGCTGGAGCGCCGTTTCCAGAGAGTCCAGGTCAGTGAACCCAGTGTAGAAGACACGATCAGTATCCTGAGAGGACTGAAGGACCGCTTTGAGAGTCACCATGGTGTGGATATCAAGGACGATGCGATCATTGCGGCAGCGGTGCTCTCCAACCGGTATATCACCGACCGTTATCTGCCGGACAAGGCCATCGATCTGATTGATGAAGCCTGTGCGACGATCCGGGTAGAGATGGATTCTGTACCTGCGGATCTGGATGAGCTGAACAGAAGGATCATGACCCTGAAGATCGAAAGCACTTCATTGAAAGGTGAAACAGAGCCCAGGGCCGTAGAGCGCCGGGAAACGATCGAACAGGAACTGGAAAAGCTGAACGCAGAGAAAGCGGAAAAGACGGCGCAGTGGAAGCGGGAAAAGGCAGGGCTGGATGAAGTCAAGCGCTGCCGTGAGGAGCTTGAGAATGCCCGTCTGAAGCTGACACAGGCGCAGAATGACGCGGATTATGAATTGGCGGCCAAGCTGAAGTACGAAACGATTCCCGGTCTGGAGAAGCGCATCAACGACTCGGGCATCAAGGATGACAATAGGATGCTGCAGCAGGAAGTCGATGAAGAGATGATTGCCCGGATTGTATCCCAGTGGACGCATATCGAGGTAAACAGACTGGTCAGCAGTGAGCGGGAAAAGATCCTGCATCTGCCGGAAGCCCTGGCAAAGCGTGTGATCGGACAGGATGAAGCCATCAGACTGGTATCCGATGCAATCATGCGTTCCAAAGCACAGATACAGGATGAGAACCGCCCGCTCGGCAGTTTCCTCTTCCTGGGACCGACCGGTGTCGGCAAGACGGAAGTCGCCAAGGCACTGGCACAGCAGCTGTTTGACGATGAATCCAAGATCATCCGTATCGATATGTCGGAATACATGGAAAAGTTCAGTGTATCCCGTCTGATCGGTGCGCCTCCTGGATACGTAGGCTATGACGAAGGCGGTCAGCTTACGGAAGCGGTCCGCCGCAGTCCGTACTCCATCGTCCTGCTGGATGAAGTGGAGAAGGCGCATCCGGATGTCTTCAACATCCTGCTGCAGATCCTCGATGACGGACGCATCACCGACTCCAAGGGTGTAACGGTGGACTTCAAGAATACAATCATCATCATGACTTCCAACCTTGGTTCCCAGTATGCCTTTGAAGCAGACAGGAAAAAGCGCGACAAGCACTATGAGAGTGAAGTCAAAAACTACTTCAAGCCGGAATTCGTCAACCGGATTGATGAGATCATTGTGTTCAATGCCCTGGACGGTGAAGTGCTGAAGAAGATTGCGGACAAGTTCCTTGCCCAGCTTCAGGAGCGTCTGGCACAGAAGCGTATCGATCTGTATGTGACGGATGCCGCAAAGGAGCGCATTGTGGAGCTCGGTGTGGATCCTGTCTTCGGTGCGAGACCGATGAAGCGCCATATCCAGAGAACGATTGAAACAGCTGTTGCCCGGAAGATCATTGAAGATCCGAACATTGAGGGCAAGCGCATCATCGTGGATGCGGACGAGCATGACTACACTGTGAGAACGGAAGAAAAAGACTGATATAGTCTTTTTCTTCCTGATCATGCTATAATCAAATACTGTATACAGATAAGGGGAATCATATGGCGAATGTATTGAGTGTAATTATCAGCGTGTTGTTTGCGGGAATTCTCGTGTACATGCTGGGAATATATTTCAAGAACAGGAAGTATATCATCATCAAGGGCAAGAACATGACCCGGTACAGAATGCTGATGTTCTCAGCACTGATGTTCTCGCTGGTCACACTGGTTGCCGCGGAAACCATGTACGATACCGTGCGTTCCATCCTGATGACGCTGGCACTGTCTGCGGTCATCCTGGTCAGGGACGGGATCGGAGAAGAGGGAATCGTGTACAACTACCGCCGTCTGCCGTTCTATGGAATCTCCCGGTATGACTACTATGAATCCAGAAGTGCATTCGTTGTTGTATTCCAGCTTGTCGGTGAGGACAAGAACAAGCAGACATCCACCATCAACATTGAGATGCTGTTTGAACTGCGCGATGGAGAAAGGGTAAGGAAACTGCTGGTTGAAAAGCTGCCCAAAAAGCATATGCGCATGAAGACTACAAGCTGAGGCCATATCCCAGGATATGGTCTTTTTTATTGACACATCCTGTACGGTATACTATGATGTATATAGTCAAAATGACTATAATAAGACTATGGACAAGAAACTGAACGAAGAGGGGCAGGACCTCGAAACCTTCCTGCAGAACTATGATGCCGGCCGCTGGCCCCGGCCGTCCTGTACCGTGGACATGATCCTGTTCACCGTTGATCAAAGCAGACTGAAGCTTCTTCTGATACGGCGGCGGAACCATCCCTGGATCGGGGACTGGGCAATGCCGGGCGGCTTTGTGAACATCGACGAAGATCTCGACGATGCTGCACTGCGCGAGCTGAAGGAAGAGACGAGCATGGATGATCTGCTGTACTTCCACCAGCTCTACACCTTCGGCAACGTGGACAGGGATCCCAGGACGCGGGTCATCACAACCGTGTATGTATCCATGACGCCCGCCGAAAACATCAAGCGTACCCAGGCAGGAGATGATGCCGGAGACGCACTATGGTTCACCATTGCCAAGCAGCCGCTTTCTGCAAATGAACAGGAACGCAGATCCGTTCTCTCCATCTGCAGTGAAGAAAGGGGCATCCGGATGGAGTATGAAATCACGGACTATGCCAAGGGAAACCATGTGATCACGCGCTCCCGGCTGCTGGACACATCCAATGCCTGCCTGGCTGCCGATCATATCAAAGCGGTGAACATGGCACTGGACCAGCTGCGCAACCGTTCCTCACTGACCGGTATTATCTTCAACCTTCTCCCCAGGGAAGTTACGCTCAGGGAGATCCAGGATGCGTATGAGTCCATACGCGGTCATAAGCTGGATACCGGCAACTTCCGGCGTGATATCCGCCGTATGCTGGTTCCTACAGGCAAAACCAGGAAAGTGCGCGGAAGGAACGCAGCACTGTATACATTCAATCCATTGTTTGAGAATCTGGAGGAAAATCTATGAATGAAAAAGTACTGATCGTCGTTGATATGCAGAATGATTTCGTGGATGCCGCACTGGGCACAAAGGAAGCGGTACAGATCGTTCCGGAGGTCGTCCGGGCGATCCAGGATCCGTCCTATGATATGGTGATTGCGACGCTGGACACCCGTCATGAAAACTATCTTTCTACCCTGGAAGGCAGATATCTGCCTGTAGAACACTGCATTGAGAATACGGAAGGATGGCAGTTCAATCCCCAGGTGGAAGATGCACTGGCAGCGCGCGGCGCTATGATTCTGAAAAAGCCGACCTTCGGCAGCCGCACCCTGGCGGAGATGCTGCAGGAAATGCAGCCGGCACAGGTGGATTTCTGCGGGCTCTGCACGGATATCTGTGTACTGTCCAATGCCCTGATGGTGCGGGCTGCGCTTCCTGACACAGAAATGCGTGTGCTGGCGAAGGCCTGTGCGGGAACGACGCCGGAGAAGCACGATGCAGCGATTGCGTTGCTCGGCAGCTGCCAGATCCCGGAAAAGGAGGATACCGATCATGAATGAAATCAGAGTGGAACCCTACATCCCGGATGAAGACTATGACAATCCGGCAATGATTACGGACTTCTACGAGTTCTCGATGGCCAACAGTCTGTTCCTGCACGGCTACAAGGATACGACTATGGTCTTCGATATGTTCTTCAGGCGCAATCCGGATGATCTGGGATACTCCATCAGCGCCGGCCAGGCAAAGCTGATGAAGTTCCTGCTGAACTATCATTTTACGGATCGGGATGTGCGCTGGCTGAGATACAAAGGCATGAGCGAGGAATTCTGCGAATACCTGCGCACGTACCGCTGGAAGGGCGATATGTACGCGCTGAAGGAAGGCACCGTCTGCTACCCGCAGGTTCCGATGGTCCGTATTGAGTGTGATATGGTCGGTGCGATCCTGATCGAGACCTATCTGCTGCAGACGATGAACTTCCATTCCCTTATTGCGACCAAGGCAACGCATATCGTCGGTCTGGACACGAATCATCCGCGCAGTGTTATGGAGTTCGGTACAAGGCGGGCGCAGGGTGCTTCAGCAGGCAATGATGGCGCGTACGCTGCTGTACTCGGCGGCTGTGTGGGTACGGCCAACTGTCTGGCGGAAATGAAGTACGGTCCGGAGGTCAAAG
>JAFOIY010000077.1 GCA_017420505.1 Solobacterium sp.
GGGAAAGCGTTGCCTTCCCCAACCGGGCAAGCTATATCCTGAGCGACGGTCTGCATCTGACTGATGCCGGTGCGGAAGTCTACGCCAATCTGATCGCTGATGAGATCACAAAGGAACTGATCACCAATGAGTAGACCGCGCAGGAAAAACAGAATCCGCGGACTGGACAGTCTGCGGGCGCTTGCGGTGCTGGGCGTTCTGCTGTACCATGCGTTCCCCGTGGTGTTCTCCGGGGGCTTCTTCGGGGTTGTGGCATTCTTCGTCATCAGCGGCTATCTGAGCGGCTACCGTACACTGACACAGATGAAGGAACGTACGTTCTCGCTCGTTGACTACTACCGGAAGCGCTTCTTCCGCATCTGGCCGGCTATGATCATTGTCCTGCTGGCAGGGACGGCGGTACTGTCGCGGATTGATCTCTACCGGCTGGCAGACAGCCGTCAGGAGTTCCTGAGCGCTGTGCTTGGATACAACAATTACTGGCAGCTGAAGATGAACGCGTCCTACTTCAATGATCTGGCAGACAGTTCTCCGTTCACCCATCTGTGGTACATTGCGGTGCTGATCCAGTTTGATCTGGTCTGGCCGTGGATCATGATGATCCATTACCGGATCCGCAGATCCGCAGGGAAGTTCCTGCCGCTGCTGCTGTTCTTCTGCCTGACGGTATTCTCCTTTCTGGTGATGCCCTGGGAGCTGCTCGTCAAGGGTAAGGATCTCTCGTGGGTCTACTATGCGACCGGGACAAGAGTATTCTCGCTGCTGGCCGGTGCGCTTGCGGGAATGATGCGGGCGGAATCCCTCGGGATCCGGCCGCTGAAGTCCGGCAATCCCTATATCCCCCGGATTCTCTATGCAGCGTTCGTCATCATAACCGTACTGCTTTATCTGGGCGCTTCCGGATCATCGCGCATGGTATATCTCGGAGGAATGCAGCTGTATACCATTGCGGTCTGTCTGGTCATTGAACTGATCGCGATGAACCGGCGTACGTTCCGACGCTTTGTGGACGGTAGGCTGTCCCGCTGGCTGTCTTCTCTCAGCTATGAAATCTATCTCTGGCAGTATCCGGTTCTTCTGTTCAGCAGACTGCTGTTCCCTGAACAGAAAGCACTGATCATTGTTCTGACGCTGGCTGTCATCCTTTTGCTCAGTGTCTGGCTGCACGCATTCACCGCATCGCTCATGCCGCAGAGGCGCAGAAGTGCCTGAAAGGAGTCCTATGAAACACAGAATCTGCAGAATACTCATAGTGACGCTAGCAGCGCTTCTGACGGCAGGCTGTTCTGTTTTCCGCCGGGACGAGGGGATCTACGGGCTGTATGAGCTGGTGGAGATGCGTGAAGGAGAAGCCGTTACTGCACAGGAGGATCTGGAATCCTTGAAGGAGTACGGGCTCTACAGCTGGCTGGAGATCAATGAAACCAATACCGCTGTACTGCACTGGTTCGGAGAGACATCACAGTACACTCTGGATGAGAAGAATAAAGTACTGATTGCAGCAGATACGCAGGAAGAGATTCCGTTTGTACGCAAGCGGCAGACAATCACGCTGGGTGAGGAAGGCAGCGAGAGGCAGTTCCACCGGGTGGATGATCCGGAGGCATACCTGCAGGAAGTGATACCGCATCTGCCCGCTGCATCCTGGCAGGAACAGGCAATGAAGCGTGCCGGGAATCCGGACAACGGGTACTATGAAATACCGGCACGCTGGTTCCGGGTACTGACGGAAGAGCAGGAACAGAAGGGAATGCAGATCTGGACGGACGGGCAGTACTTCCGGCTGACGGTATTCAGTCTGAAGGCGGAGGAACGTTCCGAGTGGAAGGACCAGAGTCCGGAATTCGGACTGGAACTGTATGCCCATGAGATCGCTCAGAAGTACATGGAACACCTGACCTGGAAGAACTATGAACAGTATGACTTCAACGGCTATGCGGTCAAGGAATGCGGCATGTCCTTCGATGATGGTTCCTGGATGGTGATTGCGGTCTTCTGCGATGAAAGCAGCGTCATGCACTACTTCATCTTCGAGACTTCCGGTACGGAAGCGGGCAACTGGCTGAACGCGTTCAAGGAACATACACTGGGCAGTTTCCGCACGGCGGAATAATCTGTGCAATCCTTGCGCAAATGATGTATAATAACCCTGCTGAAGACATGGAGGCTTAGCTCAGCGGGAGAGCATTCCCTTCACAGGGGAGGGGTCAAGGGTTCGAATTCCCTAGCCTCCACTTCACAGAAAAAGCTCTGTTGGATATACAGAGCTTTTCTTATGCCTATGGTCAGTAGATGCCGACGCTTTCCCACTGATCGGCGTCACCGAGGTATTCCGAGCGGTACTGGGGCCACCCTTCCGAGTAGTCATAGTACTGTGACCGGATGTATTCCAGACCGTACACTGCCAGAATGACCTGCTGGGCAGTCAGATGGATCGTCTGTTCAATATCGCCGTTGTACTTGGATGTCCATGCCCGGGTGTAGTGGAACGGGTACTCCAGGGAATCGTCATCGGTCCGGAATTCAGCCAGCGATCCACCGCCGCCTCCCCACCGGTTTCCGAGAGAGTCTGTGTAGTATGCCAGTTTCTGCATCCGGATAGCACAGAGATTCATCCGTTCCTCCGGGTCTCCGAAGGTATCCCAGTCCAGGGCCTGGATATAGAGATCCCTCGCCCGGTACGCACTCTCATGTTCATCAATGATCAGCCAGAATACACCGGTCTCATACAGAGCAGGAGAGTCCGCCATCGTTTTCAGCAGGCCGTCATAGCCAGGCTGGGAGGCAATGATCTCACTGTCATACCGGAAGAAGCCCAGGTCTTCGGCACAGCGGTAATAATCGAAGAAACCGTCTTCACCGATATAGTCATTGATATTCGTCCTGAGCTTTACGGCATAGCCGTTGCCCAGAGCGTAGGTATACTGACCGTCCAGGTCGACCAGGGTTTCATAGGAATCTTCGGAGGCTTCCGGAAAGGGAACAGAAGAGGAACTACCGGAGCCGGAAGACGATCCACCGCATCCCGAAAGGAATGTACAGAAAGCTGTGAGAGCCAGCAATGAATGCAGTGTCTTCTTCATGCTAGGCTATGCTTTCTTTTTCTTTGCGGTTTCTTCCTCGATCAGGGAGAGCGCACCGTAGAGGATGGAATCATCGCCCAGGGCTGCCAGCTTCAGCTCTACCGTATCCCGGATGGACGGCATGCAGTATCTGTCGACTTCCTTCAGGATCTTCTCCAGGAAGACCGGTCCGCAGGCTTCGATGACGCCGCCGCCGTAGACGACAATGTCCGGGCTGAAGATATTGATCATACTGCCCGTCGCAAC
>JAFOIY010000078.1 GCA_017420505.1 Solobacterium sp.
CGATGGCTGTACGCGGATTGAGCATCGGGTAGTCGCCGTCTCCGTCCCTGTAGACCACTTCGTAGTTGGAGATGAAGGTCGGACCGAAAGTAACTGCTTCCTGCGCCCCCCACTTGAGCGCATCCGCAGCCGTCGCGTCCACGCACATCAGCTTCAGGTCGTCATCGATCGCGATGATCGGCAGGAAGGTGTTCATACTGCCGCTGATCAGTTTGCCCTTATGGATGACGATGCCCCAGGCCAGTCCGCCGTTGCCTGTTCCGCCGGCATCCTCGAAGCCGCCCGCGTTGATGCCCGCGATGGCCTTGTCCGTCTTTACATAGTCCTCCAGGCTCGGTGCCTGCCTGCCGTTGTTCATGTTCGGGTTGACCGCAACATAGACATCCTCCGGGCGGTGCACCAGCATCATGTAGCCTTCATAGGTAGAGCCGCAGATATGTTCGATTTCAATCGGCGGAATCTCCTCTTCATCCTTCTCCATGACGGTATAGTTCTCATCGAACAGAGCGTCCCATTCTTCGTCTGTATAGAAGCTCCTTGCCAGTTTATAGTCAAAGGAATCTTCCTCCAGGGACTTTACCGCACTGCGGCTGTAGGCAACCGCCTCTCCATGGTACTTCTCCCGCAGCCAGAAATACCTTCCGAGCAGCGCTGAAACGGCAACAATAAACAAACACAAAGCCGCAAGAAGACCTGCGGATATACCCTGCTTCTGTGTTTTGGCCATATGATCACATCTCCTTACAATCATTTATTATAGCTACTATCCCGGTATCCTTCAAATCAGTAAAAAAGGCAGACTCTTCTGCCTTTTACTTATCATTCCTGCGCAGCGTGCACACCTTCGTACAGCCTGTACATGTGCTCTTGCGGCACTTCAGAAGATACCGCACGCACAGTACCAGCACAGCTGCCACTGCCGCAAGCACCAGCCAGTCCCCGGGCTTCACAGCAGGACTCCGATCGTATGGACGATCACGGCCGCCAGCCAGGCAGTCAGGCACTGGAAGAGAACAACATAGAGTGCCCAGCGGTGACCCATCTCCCGGCGTATGGACGCAATGGCCGCTACACACGGTGTATAGAGCAGGCTGAAGACCAGGATGCAGGCAGCGGTCAGGGAGTTCATAACCGCCTGTACACCGCCTTCCGCACCGAAGAGGACTTCCAGTACGGATACTACGCTTTCCTTGGCCATGAAGCCGCTGATCAGTGCGGTTACGATCCGCCAGTCACCCAGTCCCGCCGGGCGGAACAAAGGCACCAGCCGGCCTGCCAGCACTGCCAGAATACTGCGGGAGGAATCTTCCACCAGATTGAAGCGGAAGTCGAAACTCTGCAGCACCCAGACCACGATCGTCGCCACAAGGATGACCGAGAAAGCCCGCTGCAGGAAATCCTTGGACTTTTCCCACAGCAGCTGCATCACATTGCGGGCGCTCGGCAGCCGGTAGCTCGGCAGCTCCATGACGAACGGGACCGCTTCACCTTTGAACAGCGTCCTGTTGTACAGCAGCGCAACAAGTATGCCTACGATGATGCCCAGTACATAGAGGCCGGTCATCACCAGACCCCCGTATGCCGGGAAGAACGCATTCACAAAGAACGCGTAGATCGGCAGTTTGGCGGTACAGCTCATGAACGGCGCCAGCAGGATGGTCATCCGGCGGTCCCGTTCACTCGGCAGCGTACGTGTGGCCATGACCGCAGGCACCGTGCATCCGAAGCCGATGAGCATTGGAACAATACTGCGGCCGGAAAGGCCGATCTTGCGCAGCAGGCGGTCCATCACAAAGGCCACCCGTGCGATATAGCCGCTGTCTTCCAGCATGGACAGGAAGAAGAACATGGTGACGATGATCGGCAGAAAGCTCAGCACACTTCCGATGCCTTCCAGAATGCCGCCGACCACCAGACCGTGCAGGGTCGGGTTGATGCCGTGCACCGTCATTGCCGTATCCACCGCCTTTGTCAGTGCCCCGATTCCGCCCGCAAGCAGATCCTGCAGGAACGCACCGATGACATTGAACGTCAGCCAGAATACGACGCCCATGATGGCAATGAACGCCGGTATGGCTGTAAACTTGCCGGTCAGGATCCGGTCGATCCGCTGGGAGCGGAGGTACTCTTTGCTGAGCGCCGGCTTGGTCACGCAGCGCTGGCATACTTTCATGATGAAGGCAAAGCGCATATCGGCTATGGCAGCCCTGCGGTCCAGCCCGCGCTCCGCTTCCATCTGTATTGCGATGTGGTCCAGGATTTCCTTTTCGTTCGCATCGAGCCCGAGCTGTTCCAGGATCAGGGTATCCCCTTCGATGATCTTGCTGGAGGCAAAGCGCGGAGGAAGCCCGACAGCTATGGCATGGTCTTCGATCACGTGTTCCACCGCGTGGATGCCCCGGTGTACCGCACCGCCGTGGTCTTCCGGTGTACAGAAATCCTGATCCAGGGGCTTTTCCTGGTATTTTGCAATGTGAATGGCATGCTCGACAAGTTCATCGATGCCCTGTCCCGCCGCTGCCGAAATCGGCACCACCGGTGTACCGAGCATCTCTTCCATCGCATTGACATCAATGTATCCGCCGTTGTTGGCAATCTCATCCATCATGTTCAGGGCAACCACCACCGGTATGCCCATCTCCAGCAGCTGCATCGTCAGGTACAGGTTCCGTTCTATATTCGTCGCGTCCACGATATTGATGATTGCGTGCGGCTTCTCCTGCAGTACAAAGTTGCGGGATACGACTTCCTCGCTGGAATACGGTGACATGGAATAGATGCCCGGCAGATCCGTGA
>JAFOIY010000006.1 GCA_017420505.1 Solobacterium sp.
CGCAGCTTCCCTGTACTGGACAAAAACGGGAAGATCATCGGTATCGTATCCCGCTACCATGTACTGAACTACGAACACCGCAAAGTCATCCTCACCGACCACAGTGCGGAGAACCAGAGCCTGAACCACATTGAAGACGCTGATGTTCAGGCGATCATCGACCATCATCACATCGGCGGCATCCGTACCGATCACCCCATCTACTACCGCAACGAACAGCTGGGCTGCACCTGTACGATCCTGGCGGAAATGTACCGGGAAAGAGGATTCGATCCTTCTCCGGACATTGCCGGACTGATGCTTTCCGCCATTCTCTCGGATACCCTGAACTTCAAGTCCGCGACCACCCGGGATAAAGACCGGGAAGCGGCTCAGTGGCTCGCAGGGCTTGCCGGCATTGACGACATCGACGAATATGCCCGGGAGATGCTCGGCGCTTCCGTTGCCCTGCGCGACTCAACACCGCATGAGATCCTGAACCGGGACCTCAAAGCCTACCGGATCGGTGACTACTCCTTCGCCATCGGGCAGACCAACTACAGCCGTATGGAGGAAGTACAGAAAATCCTTCCGGCATTCCGGAAGAATCTGAAGAAGGAGCAGGAACAGAACAACTATGATCTTCTGGTCATGCTGTTTACGGATGTGATGGGTGAAGGATCCCTCTTCGTCTATGAAGGACCGCTGTCCCACATCTTCGACAGCATACTGGAAACGGTATTCGATGAACATTCCGGATTTGATTCCAAGATCATCTCCCGCAAGCAGCAATTGATGCCGATGATGTCGGAAGCCATCAAGAAACTGTAAAGAAAAACAATGGTCAATCGACCATTGTTTTCAATTGTCCTTGAAGAACAGTCCTGTCATGCCGCCGCAGACACCACCGATGATATGGGTGATCTGCGAGATCTGATCGTGGGCTGTCAGTCCCGTATAGATCTCATTGCCGATCCAGAATACAGCCACCAGGATCAGGGTCAGCGGTATGCCCTTCTGCCTGCCTGTAACCGAAGCCAGCAGGATGAACGCAAAGCAGACACCGCTGCTGCCCAGCAGAGCACCCTGGAACAGGACATTGTGGATCAGACCGGTAACAACCGCTGTAATCAGAATCACCCAGATCAGATTCTCATGGTATTTTTCCTCCAGGATCGGTCCCAGAAGTAGAATGTAGACCATATTCCCGGCATAGTGGGAGATTCCGGAATGACCAAAGACATGCGTAATCAGACGCAGCCAGGTCAGCGGATTCTTCCACGATGACGGATACGTACAGAAGAACTTCATGGTGGACGATCCGTTTGAAACAAGGCCCAGAATCAGAACGACCAGACCGATCAGTGCAAATCCCAGGGTAATCGGTGCATTGATATAGACTTTCTTTTTCATAGCTGTCCCCCGATCTTTACGTACGTATCATTATACATCAGAAAACCCGCATGGATATGCGGGTGTTTCATCAGTTCTGCGCTTCTGCGTCCGTGCTTTCGGACGGTGCAGGCTCATCCGTAGGCTCCGCGGAAGGTTCCTCTACGGTTTCCGCAGGGCAGCCGTCTGTCAGCTTCGGAATGAATTCTGTGTGTTCATCCGCACCGCATCTGGCACAGCGGTATGTCCGGTAGCCTGTATCGTAGCAGGTCGGATCCGCGGCCCAGATCAACTGCATATCATGGCCGAGCGGCGGAATCTTGCGTGTGACTGTCTGTCCGCAGCTGCAGCGGTAGGTCGCGTAGCCTTCCGCTGTACAGGTAGGCGCACCGGAAGCGATCACAGTATTGTATACGTGCTGGTGGTTCGGATCCACAGCTGTCTGGGACTGTCCGCCGTCTTCGGCAGGCTCCACAATCCATTCTTCCGTAGGTTCTACGGGCTGGGTATCCATCCCGTTCGCCATTTCCTTAAGAGCCATCAGTTCCTCGATGGTAATCAGGTTGTACCAGGTTCCGGAATCATCGCTGTACTGGATGACACCATCCGTAACACGGATTGTCTCATCCGTCTTCGCATTGTCTGAACTCTTTCCTGCACAGCCTGTCATCAGAACTGCACACATCAGGATACTGATGATTTTCTTCATTGCTTTCCACCTCTCTGAATGCCGGCATAACGCCTGTAATTACAATACTTGCAAATCAAACTTTTTTCAATACATGCACGGAATAAAGAAAAAGCCCGTATTCGGTACGGGCTTATCCATTGATCAGAAGATGTCGATGTACTTCTTTTCCTCTTCCTTCTTTGTCTCCTCGGTCGGAATCTCCAGTGTCAGAATGCCGTCCGCAAGCTTTGCGTGGACATCCTTCTCCGTCACATGCTCGCCGACATAGAATGTCCTGGAAGAGGTGCCGCTCCAGCGCTCCTTGCGGATCACTGTACCCTTTTCGTCCTTTTCTTCCTTGGTCTCATTGTGTTCGGCCGTGATGGTCAGATTGCCTCTGTAGAGAGCGATCCTGATGTCTTCCTTCGCATAGCCCGGAACATCCACATCGATGATGTACTTGCCGTCCCTGCGGTGTACGTCGGTCTTCATCGTGCTTGCTTCATTGCTGGCTGCCGGGAACCAGTCGTCAATCATATCTTCAAATGCTTTTCTTGCCGGAATGTATCTCATGGTTCTGTCCTCCTTAAAGAATCTCAATGTATTTCTTCTCTTCTGCAGGCTTTTTCTTCCCTGCAGGTACCGCAAGCTTCAGGATCCCGTTGTCCATGCTTGCCTGGATGTCCGCATCCGTGACTCCGTCACCGACGTAGAAGCTTCTGCTTACACTGCCGGAATGGCGTTCCTGACGGATGGCCTGGCCCTTTTCGTTCTTTTCTTCCTTGTTTTCTGTGTGCTCAGCGGTAATTGTCAGTTCACCGTTGTACAGGGAGATCTTTACATCCTCCTTGGCAAAGCCCGGAAGCTCCATATTCAGAATGTACTGATCATCCTTTTTGTAGATGTCCGTCTTTGCGAGCAGCGGGGCGCTGACTCTGACGGGAGCGAACATATCCTCAAACAGTTCATCGAACAACGTATTGTTCATTGCAGGAAAATATCTCATTTTGCTTACCTTCTTTCTCTCTTCACCTACTACTATAATCATCTTTTTAGCACTTTCAAGTCCTTAGTGCTAATTCTTTTATGATATTCTGGTGAAAACAAGAATAAAAATGCCGCGATACACGGCATTTATACACAAATACAGCTTAGCAGACAATCTTTGTATCTGCCATCAATGTGCTGGGTCAAGAATGACAACACCTGTTGTTTCCGCAGGATTCACCGTATCTGTACCGGTACTCACAGCTTCCGGGAAGTACTCCTTCACATCATTGATGTGCGCCAGAACACCGTAGCCTGCTCTGTCTGTGCGGAAATGCATAAGAATGGCCAGCTTCGGTGAAGTATCCTTGACAATCCGGGCAGCCTGGGCAGCGTCGATCGTATAGTGCCCGCCGCAGGGAATCATAACCGCATCGCAGCCGGACAGACGCTCTGTTTCCTCTTCCGTCAGATCCCTTCCCAGATCTCCGTAGTGCGCGATCTTCATCCCGTTTCCTTCCAGGATATAGATCCGGTTCATTCCGCGCAGGGCACCGCCCTGGTCATCATGCGGCACCAGGAGATAGGATACCGTCAGCGGAGAAAGCAGTTCCTTTCCGCTCAGTTTGACGCGGTGTGCTGCACCGTGGTCTCCATGTTCATGGCTGCACAGAACCTCTTCCGCCTCCAGATCCGGCAGTTCCGCCCCGGGTACGGAGCCTTCCTCATACGGATCCAGTACATAGCGGTAGCCGTTGTCACAGGTAATCAGAAAGCAGGAATGTCCGCAGTACTTGATGGTTGTCATTTGAAATCTCCTTTCCCTGTAGAATACAGGTTCCTTCTATCCCTGCCGATCAGTTCCAGAGGCTCTCCGATTGCCCGGATCCTTTCCAGGACTCGTTCCGCATCACCGATGTCCGCCTGGTTCATACTGAGTATGTAATGATTCTTCAGGGACGCAAAATCTTCATTGGACTTAAACCAGGTCATCCTTCCATCCTGCATTCTGGTATCCAGAATGCTCAGAAGGACAGCCCGGTACCGGTCTGTAACGTTTTCTGCGCCGATATCGTCGAATACCGCAAAGTCTGCATAGCACAGCCTCTGTACCTCTGTCTGGTACTCCCCTGTTCTCAGCGAAGCTGTAATCCGCTCTGACAGCCTGGGCATGGATACGAACGCTGTCTTCATGCCTTTGCGGGCTGCATCGTTGACTGCGCACGCAGCGATCATTGTTTTGCCGGTACCCATATTGCCGTAGATATAGAGGCTTCTGCGGTCCATGAAGGCCGTGATTGCCTTCTGCAGCGCCTGCAGATAGGCGCGGCTTTCCTTGTCCGTCTTCAGGTCGGCAAATCCGGCTGTACGCAGGTTGCCCGGCAGATCGTTCACCAGGAAATGCACTGCATGGGCTTCCTTCTGCTGCTTCTCCTGCAGCCAGCGGCAGGGTGTCAGTTCCATGGACAGCACACCATCATACACCGGCTCTTCCACAAATCCTCTCTGGGCCTGGCGGCAGTTCTTCAGCGATGTACATCCCCGGCACAGTTTCTTCCGGTCCAGCCAGCGCTTCAGACGGTACGGATGCCTGTCCAGTTCGGCAGCGGGAATGTGCATCGCTGAAAACACCTCCCGGATTTCCGGTTCCTGTTTCAACTCCTGTACCAGAGCGCGCTGGTCCTGTGTTTCTGCTGTGTAATCAGCAGGTGTGTACTTTTCCACTGTCTGCCTCCATCTGCTTCATCAGCTCTTCAATCCGCTGCTTTTCTTCTTCTGTCGCGTCTTCGGTGTATTCCTCATTGAGCTTGTCGAGGTACTCCGGACGGACCCTTTTCTTTGCCGGTGCGTTCCGGACCGGCTTCTTCGTCTCCCGGATGGCATCCTCGCGGCTGACCACACCGTCCCTCGCCCACTCATCCGCAATGCTGTCGACGAATGAAGGGATGAGGCGGTTGTTGGAGCGCTGCAGGATGTATTCGATCATGATATTGATGACATCCGGCGCAAAGTGCTTCTCTACATACAGGTTCTCCAGGATCTTTCTGGCTGTCATGCCTACCGGTACACCGTTCTGCTTGGACTGCAGGAAGGATACGGGCGGCAGATCGTAGGGATCCTTTGCCTCTACGGTTCCGGTTTTTGCCCGCTCTGCCGCAAAGCGCAGCTTTTCTTCATGGAATGTCATGGTTTCCAGGTCAACGGCGCTTTTGAGCAGGATGATCATCCGGTCAGGTGATATGCCGTACACGGTAGCCAGCTGGCCGATCAGGCGCAGGTTTTCTTCCGTACGCAGCTCAACCGGGAACACCAGCCTGGATACTTTGGACAGGAAATCTTCATAGTCGAAACGGATGGCTGTCTCATCCTGGCTGAAGGACCACGCAGGCCGTACTCTGCGGTACTCCACTTCTGTACTGTACTCTCTGTCCTGCGGCAGATGCTTCAGCTGCCTTGTCACATTCCGGTAGTTCTGGAAGGACAGCGACTCCGCCGCGTATTTGGTGAACGTGATTTCCGCCTGCTTCGTACCTACTGCGGAAACAAACGCATTCTTCAGCCATGCGGTATCCAGGAAAGCCTGTACAGGCAGCGGCGCGTGCAGTACATAGATATAGCTGTTGTTTGCAGCCCGTTCTTCCATGTATGTCTCTGCCAGCTTGAATTCTTCCAGACGGATCCTTGCCCTTTCGAGCTCTTCCACGCTCAGTCCGGCAAGCGCGGACAGCCGGGCATGGGTTTCCAGTGTCCGCTGGTGCAGGCCTTCGCTGTACAGCGTCATATACAGCGTAACGGGGTTGTTGCCGATGACGGGCTGGTACAGGCTGAACAGAGAAACAATCATCTCCTGGCTCATGCCTGCCGGACGCTGAACACGGTATACATCCTTGCCTTTCAGTTCCATGTTTCCCTCCTGTCCTCTGTCCATTGCTTTACAGCATCATACAGCTGTTCCAGTGTACCATCATTGCGGAAGATGGTATCCCCTCTGCGGATCTGTTCCTCCCGGTCCACCTGGGAACGGATGCGCATACGGGCGTTCTCTTCGGTATAGCCGCGGTATTCCACCATCCGCCGCACCGCTGTCTCAACCGTACAGGTCACAACGATGGTTTCATCGAAATAGACTTCCCAGCCGGCTTCGAAGAGCAGTGCGACTTCAGCGAATACCAGCGGAGACTCCTGCTCATCCATCCAGGCCAGCATTTCCCGCAGCACATGCGGGTGAACAATACTGTTGAGCTTCAGACGCTTCTGTTCGTCTGTGAATATCAATGCACCGAGCTTTGCCCGGTCAATCGTACCGTCTTCCTGCAGAAGATCCTCTCCGAACACATCCAGCACTTCCCGGCAGCACGGATGCGGCATCCGCAGGCAACGGTGTGTACAGACATCCGCGTCAAAGACCGGGAATCCCATGGAACGGAACATTCCGGATACAGTTGACTTTCCGGCACCGATGGTGCCAGTGATGGCTGTTTTCATATCATTACCTCTGACAATGTTCGCAGTAATAGCTGCTCCGGCCGCCCAGGCGGATCCTTCTGACTTCTCCGCCGCATACTGCACAGGTCTTCCGGGCATGCACCAGGCACTGCAGCTGGAAGAGTCCTGTGACACCGAGGCTGGAGGTATAGCTGCGTATGGTTGTACCGCCGGCTTCTACAGCCTGTTTCAGGACAATCCCGGCCTGTTCAACGATACGTCCGATCTCATACTCTTCCAGATCACAGGCTCTGCGCATGGGCAGTATATGGGCTGCCGCAAGGATCTCGTCTGCGTAGATATTCCCGATTCCTGCCGCAAAGGACTGGTCCAGTAGAACCGATTTGATGGGTTCCCGGCGTTTCTGCAGCTGTTCCACGGCATACGCTGTGCTGAACTCCTCGCTGAACGGTTCCGGACCCAGTCCATGAAAATCCGTGAAGTCCGTATCTCCGGGATACAGCTTCATCCGGCCGAATTTCCGCACATCATGGTAGCGCAGTGTATTGCCGTCGGACAGCGTAAAGACCGCATGCGTATGCTTGATCAAAGGCTCCTCCGGTCTCTGTATAAAGTATTTCCCCTCCATTCTGAGATGGGAAACAAACCATACGTCATCCATACCGAAGAGCAGGTATTTTCCTCTGCGGCAGAACCGGCGGAATGTTTGTCCTGTCAGAATACGGCAGAATTCCTGAGGATCCCCCTCAATCAGCTTATCGTACAGAATCTGTACATCCATGATCTGCAGTCCGGCAATCCGCTGTTCCAGCGTGCGCAGTACCGTCTCGACTTCCGGCAGTTCAGGCATTACTTCGCCTCATACCAGTTCTGTCCCACGGAACACTCTACAGTCAAGGGAACCTTGAGCTTCATCGCTGAGACCATGCCTTCTTCGATGAGCTTCTTCATCTCTTCCGTCTCATCCTCGAGAACATCGAAGATCAGTTCGTCGTGCACCTGCAGGATCATCCGTGATTTCATGCCGGCCTGCTTCATGGAACGGTCGATGTTGATCATTGCGATCTTGATCAGATCCGCTGCCGATCCCTGGATCGGAGCGTTCATCGCTGCGCGCTTGCCGAATTCCCGGATCATCCGGTTCTTGTCATGGATTTCCGGAATATCCCTTCTTCTGCCGCACAGTGTCGTGACATAGCCATTCTTTTCACAGTCCCGGACTACCTGCTGCATGTAGGAACGGATCCCGGGATAGCTTCTATAATACTGTTCGATGAAATCCGCGGCTTCCTTCCGGGAGATGCCCAGCTGCTCTGCCAGGCCGAAGTCACTGATGCCATAGACAATACCGAAATTGACTGTTTTCGCCCTTCTGCGCATCTGCCCGTCCACTTCTGCTTCTGTGACGTTGAATACATCCATCGCTGTCTTGGTATGGATATCAATGCCGGAATTGAAAGCGTCGATCAGGCTCTGTTCGTCTGCCATATGCGCCAGCATCCGCAGTTCAATCTGGTGATAGTCACTGGAAATCAGTACACACCCCTCGCTCGGCAGGAAGGCTTTGCGGATCATTCTGCCCTGTTCATCCCGGACACTGATGTTCTGCAGGTTGGGTTCCGAACTGGACAGACGGCCGGTCTGCGTAGCGCACTGGTTGTATACCGTATGGATCCGCCCGTCACGGAAGATATACTTTTGCAGGCCTTCCGCATAGGTGCTGTAGATCTTCTGCAGCTTGCGGTATTTCAGAATATGGCTGATGACAGGATGCACACCGTTCAGTTTTTCCAGCACATCCGCAGCCGTACTGCGCTTCTTCCCGCTGGGCAGGCCGAGATCATCATAGAGCACTTCACTCAGCTGCTTCGGGGAATTGATGTTGAAATCCTTGCCGGAAATCTCGAAGACGGCTGCCTGCTCCGCGTCCATCTCCTGCTTCATCTGCGCCGCAATACTTCCGAGGACACCGGCATCGCATCGGATGCCTTCCTCTTCCATGCGGCAAAGGATGAACGTCAGCGGCATTTCGATGTTCCGGTAAAGGTCGATCATGCCCTCTTCTTCAATGGTCTTTAAGGCACGGCCGGCAAGCGTCTGTACATTCATCGCGCTTTCGCAGACATATTCTGCCTGTTCCTGCAGATCCGGCATCTTCGGCCGTGACGGTCTGCCGTAGACATCCTCATAGCTCAGCCGGGTCCGCAGTCCGTAATTGTCCATGATCTTGTCGGTACTTGTCAGTGTAGAGTCCGCCAGAGAGGCCATGATCATCGCGTCATCGCTGAAAACGACCTCCAGCCCTGCCCGCTTCAGCAGATGCAGGCTGCGCTTGACGTCATAGCCTGTCCTGTGCTGCGATTCATCCGCCAGCCAGCGGCACAGCCCGGCATCCTGCAGTGCGTCTTCCAGTGAAATGTAGACAGATTTCTCCTCCCTGCACAGAGCGAGTCCGTAGAGCTCCGCCTTCATATACATCTCCTGCGAACCGTCCACAAACACCGTACAGCCATCGTTCAGGAAATACGCCGGAACTGTCTGCACCCGTTCATACTTTGCGGCAGGATCCGCTGCTGTGCTGCTTTCCTGTGCCAGTTCTTCATATTTGCCTGCCAGGGTATTCATATCCAGGCTCTTCAGAAAGCGGATAAGGGACCCGTAATCCGGACGGAACGCACAGTCATCCGCAGTGAAGTCCAGCGCTACATCCCTTTTGATGGTCGCCAGCAGCTTGCTCATACGGGCAGAATCCGCGCCTTCCCGGACCTTATTGCCGAGCGCTCCCTTGATCTCATCCTGATGGGCAAGTACGCCCTCCACGGTATCATACTGTCCAAGAAGCTTGAGCGCCGTCTTTTCACCGACACCGGGAATGCCCGGGATATTGTCGCTGCTGTCGCCCATCAGACCTTTCAGATCGATGATCTGGGAAGGACGGATGCCCATCTGCTCCTGCAGGGCTTTGACCGTCATGCGGTCCATCTCCGTCAGGCCTTTCTTCATGAGCAGTACGTCCGTACTGTCATCGATCAGCTGCAGCAGGTCATGGTCGCTCGTCAGAATCGTTGTCTCGTAGTCTTCAGCTTCCTTTGACAGCGTACCGATCAGATCATCCGCTTCAATGCTTTCCAGTTCCACCCAGCGGATTCCGTAGCCGTCGAGATAATCCCGCACCATACTGAACTGCGGCACCAGATCTTCCGGTGCCGGCTTTCTGCCGCCTTTGTAGTCACTGTAGATCTCATGCCGGAAAGTATGCTTTCCCGCATCAAAAGCCACCAGCACACTGTCGGGCTGTATGGTATCAAGTGCTTTCTGCATCATGTTCGCAAAGCCGAACACGGCATTGGTCGGAATGCCTCCGGAGGTGGTCATCGGTCTGCCGTATGCTGTAGCGTAGTAGGCACGGAACAGCATACTGTATCCATCCACCAGCAGCAGTTTCTTCATAAAGTTCCTCCTACTCCGTACGGTTGCGGCTCATGGTTTCCAGAACCGCCAGGTTCTCATACATGATCGACAGGTAATCTTTTCCGGCTGCTTTATCCGCATCCGTCAGGCTGGACAGATTGGACATCTCCACCCGTGTCAGACCCAGACCATCTTCCAGTTCATTGAACAGCGCGACCATGTCTGCCGGCATATTCGGCTCATAGACGATGTAGCGTACGTCGTCCTCCAGGATGCGCTGGCGGATTACTTTCAGCTGTTCTTCATCCGGCAGAACGCCGTACTTGGAAAGGACCACCGGATAGACTTCGAATCCATAGGTCTTCTGCCAGTTGCCGAATCCCGCAGTCATGGTCACGAACTTTACAGAACGGTGCTCATTGATGATCTTGGTCGCCAGTGCCTGATACTGTGCGTCCAGGTTGATCAGGTCGGTTTCCAGCTTCTCCATGTTGGCATCAAAGACTGCCGCATTGTCCGGATACTGCGTCTTCATCCAGGAGAGAATATCCTTGGACATACTGAGCATGGCAATCGGGTCGATCCACAGATAAAGGTCCTTCACGTCCGTATCCACCAGATCAAAAGCCGGATCCTTGTAGTACGGTCCTTCCACAAATGTCAGGTCGTTGCCCGCAATGACCGGTGTATAGCGCTTGAAATCATAGACTGCGTTCAGAATGGACAGGTCGGTCTTTGCATCCGCTGCTTCGTTGATTTCACTGGCATATACCTGCATGTACGGCTCAAGCTGGCCGATATAGAAAAGCATTGCACTGTCCGCGAGAATATCCTGGTAGTTCTCCCGGATCTGTGCACGCTGCACCATGGTGTCCTCCTGGATGGATACGGCTTCCACCGTTCCCCCGCTCAGACGCTCTATGATATAGCCGATCGGATAGACCGTATAGGCCGCTTTCGTTTTTACCGTACTGCAGCCGCAGAGAATCATGACCGACAGTATGCTCAAAGCCAGTTTCTTCAAACGTTTCATGGAACGCATCACCTGCCCTGTTCTGTTACCAGACTATTTTACCATCAGTCATACTGTTTCGTCATACATTCCTCAAGATATCCCTCTCTGCGCATGCTCAGGCAGCCGGTATCCGAAATGATCAGATGATCCAGGACCGGTACGTCCATGGTAAGGCCCGCTTCCATCACATGCCGGGTCAGCCGCAGATCTGCTTCACTTGGCTCCAGGCTGCCGCTGGGATGATTGTGCGCAAGCATGATGAAGGATGCCCGGCGTTCCAGCGCTCTTTGATAGATTTCCCTGGAAGAGACCAGCGAGGCACTGGCAGTGCCGATAAAGAGTGTTTCTGCCGCAATCACATGATGCGCGTAGTCCAGAAACACCACCATGAACTCCTCCTGATGCAGAGCGCCCATACGGCTTCTCAGCCACATTTCCAGTGCCTCGGGATCCTGGATGGGATCACCGCGGCTGACATCTTCGTACATCATCCGCCTGGACAGTTCAAAGCAGCTTTTTAGTTCAAGCGCTTTGGTCATGGACAGACCGCGGATGCCGCTGATGGCTTCCATCGGCATGCGGGCAACCCCGTTGAGATCACCGGCTGCCTTCAGTAGTTTGTCCGCTGTCTCCAGCGCGGACTGTCCTTTTGTACCGCACCGGATCAGTACGGCCAGCAGTTCCCTGGTTGTCAGGTTCTCCGGTCCGTATTTCATACCTCTCTCCCGCGGACGGTTTTCCTCCGGCATGTTCTTGAGCTTTGTTGTCATATCTGCGTACCTCCATCCATTTCATACGCAATAATGCGGGAAATCCCCTGGAATCAGTGCTATGATTGTGGCATGAATGAACTGATGTACAACCGTATGTTTACCTGGACCGGGATCGCGTTTGCCGCGCTCGGCCTGATCCTCTACCTGTTCGCAACAGGCTTCCATCCTCTCAGGAACCGGGTCCTCTGCGGGATCCTGATGGCTGCGCTGGCAGCCCTGTCCTGGTTCCTTCCCCTGCCCGGCTGTACCGCGTCTGCGATAGCTGCCATTGCGGTATTTGCTGCCTACCGTATGAGCGTGAACCGTCTCAGTTTCCGTCCCGAGGGCTGGATGTCCGCGCAGGATTTCGAAGCCGCATGGCAGGACAAGAACGACGAGAGCGGCAACTATGTCATCCTTACTGCACGCGGAACCGATCCTTCTGCCTACGACAACGCCTATGTCGGCGGCAGTCCGACCGTCCGGCGGGAAATCCATCACATCCTCAACGACAGGCTGCTGTCCAGGGTATACGATGACATCCAGGAAGGCATGAACTGCTGGATCCGCATCATCCCTGCCCCGAAGGATACACTGGACAAGGACCGTCAGAAGCTCATCGAGCTCTACCACGGTGTTCCTTACCTGCTGAGCATCGAGGAAGTACGGAAAAAGAGAGAGAAAGTACACTGAATCTGCCGGGAAGCAGATTCTTTTACTGCATGCTATAATGAACGGGTGAGGTCAGAAACTGTATGAGTGTAGACTGGAAAAACCGCAGGACAATTACCCTGTTGATCGTCGCCGTACTGCTGTTCGCCGCAACAGCTGCCGGCGGTATATATCTCCGGAAAATGAACCGGAACCCGGTACTGATGGAGGATTTCACCGGCCGCAGCCGTGATGATGTCATGGCCTGGGCGGAACAGAACAACATCCCCCGCAGTCAGATGGAATTCAACCTTTACTATGATGAAGAAATCGAAGAAAACATCATTCTCGACCAGAGTATCGCACCTGATACAGAAGTGATGAAGGATGATGTCCTGGTCTTTTCTGTCTCAAACGGCAAGGATCCCGAACTGTTGATCACCCTGCCCGATTTCACCGGCATGAGCCAGGAGGAAATCGAAGACTGGTTCAGCAGGAACGGATTCGTGAATGTCTACTATATCTACGAAGAAGACGCAAAGACCGAAAAGAACCGCTTCATCGGAATCGTTGAAGAAGGTACGGAATTCCACCGCAACGATGAAATATCCGTCCGTATATCACTCGGATCAGGAGACGGACAGCAGACGGTGGAAACTACAGTTCCGGACTTCTCTTCCTACAGCAGGACGAACATCCAGGCCTGGGCATCAGCCAACCGGGTGACCGTCTACTTCCGTACTGCACCGAGTGATACGGTCGAAAAAGGAAAGGTCGTTTCCCAGAACCCGGCAGCCGGGACGAAGATCACTTCGGGCGGATCCGTAACGGTTACACTGTCCTCCGGCAAAGCCATCACAGTTGCCTCGTTTGCCGGGAAGACCAAGGGTGAAGCGGATGCCTGGATCCGGGACAATGGTCTGAAGGCGATCTACAGCGAGCAGTATTCCGCTGCCGCTGCGGAAGGCACCATCATGTCGCAGAATCCTTCTTCAGGCACGCTGAGTGAAGGCGATACCGTCACCTTTGTCCTGTCCATCGGCTACGTATCCGTCAATGACTATACGGGGAAGACACTGGATTCCTTCCAGGCCTACATCAACTCATTGAACGCAGCCTACAGTGGATCTGCCGGACTGAAGCTGGAGACCGCTGTACAGGAAACGAATGATAATACACCCGGAACGATCATCAGCCAGAGCGCTTCCGGATCCGTCGCACCGGGCACTACGATCAAAGTTACGGTCGCTTCTGCCAAAAAGATCGCTGTTGACAGTAAAGCAGGCATGCCGGAAGGAGAATTCCTCTCCTACC
>JAFOIY010000079.1 GCA_017420505.1 Solobacterium sp.
GGAGCGATCAGGCTCAGCAGTGCCATGGTCTGCTTTGTGCTCAGACCGTTCTTCTTGGAGAGCTGGTTGACCGTCGCGGTCTGGTTCTGGCCGAGAATATGCGCCAGGATCTTGGCACCGTCCACGGTGTCCGCGTGAGCGATCTGCTGCGGTACGGACTGGGTGTTCGTGTGCTGTGTCAGTGCATTGAGCAGGGACATGGCGCCTGTTTCCGTGGATGCGTTGTTCTGCATCGACTGCAGGAGTACCGGCAGAGCGGAAGCGATGAGGCTGGCAGTCTGTTCCTTGGAGACGCCGGTTTTCTGTGACAGAGTCGCAGTGGAGCCGGGAGAGGTCATGGAGTCCATGATCAGGTTAAAGAGATCCATAGGTGTGATTGTCCTTTCTGTATATATCCTTGTATATATCTTTGATTCTATTATAACCGAAAAGAAACTGCGGATTGCACAGGAATGTAAGTCTGCTGTGGTAAAATTGACGGGATGAAGAAGTATCTGTACTATGCAGCGGTACTGGCAGGTACCATGATCTGTCTGGTGTGGGTGAACCTGAAGGTCAGGCTCATCAGTTTCGCGGATCCATTCGGACTGTATCTGGTGAAGCTGTGCTGTACGGTTGTGGGATTCATCCTGTGCGAGCGGATCCAGATTGCGCTGCACGAGGGCGGCCATCTGATTGCCGGGCTGCTGAGCGGCTACCGGTTCATCTCCTACCGGGTAGGCCGTATGATGTGGATGGTGCAGGACGGCAGGCTGGTGCGCAGGAACCTGAGCATCGCCGGTACTGCCGGGCAGTGCCTGCTGGAGTATCCGGGCGATTACAGGGATATGCCGGTGGTGCTCTACAATCTCGGCGGGGTACTGATGAATCTCTTCAGTGCGCTGATCTTCCTGGCCCTGGTGCCTGTCATCCGCTGGTATCCTCTGCAGGTGTTCTGCGGTCTGATGGGGGCGTGCGGGGTATTCCAGGCGCTGGTGAACGGGATCCCGTACCGGTCGAAGATCATTGCGAACGATGGGGCGAACCTGATGTCGCTGAGGAACAATCCGGCTGCGAGGTATGCCTTCCGCTCTGTCCTGGCGGTCAATGCCCGGCTCAGCGAGGGGCTGCCGTATCAGGAAATCCCGGATGAACTGTTCCGGAACAGTGCGGAAGGCAACAAGGATAATCCGCTCTGTGAATCCCTCCGGGTATCCCAGGCAGGCTGTCTGTTGGGCGCTGGAAGAAGGGAAGAAGCCAAGGCACTGATGCAGGAACTGGTGGACGGCGGCAGGATCCTCGGCCTGCATGCGGCAATGTTCCGGGCGGACCTGTACTGCCTGCACATGCTGGACAGAGAGGAAGTACCGGAGATCCTGGACGCAGACCGGAAGATCTATCTGCAGATGAAGGATGATCCGGCGATCATCCGTACCCTGTATGGCGAAGCACTGATGAAGAAGGATGAAGAGAACGCACGGAAGCTGAAGGAGCGGTTTGAACGGATTGCCGCTCAGTATCCGTACGTTCAGGATATAATGATGAACAGAACGATGATGGAAGATCTGGAAAGGCGGTGGGCGGACAGTGAGTGATACGCTGTATTATGTAATACCCTGCTACAACGAAGAGGCGGTTCTGCCGGAGACGGCAAAGCGTCTGGAAGAAAAAATGAACGATCTGATCCGCAGGGATGTCATCCGGCAGGACAGCCGGGTGGTCTTTGTGAACGATGGGTCCAAGGACAGTACCTGGGATGTCATTGTGCGCCTTCATGAAGGGAATCCGCTCTTCTCCGGCATCAATCTGTCCCGCAACCGCGGCCATCAGAACGCATTGCTGGCAGGCATGATGACCGTGGCGGAGTACGCGGACATGATCATATCGATGGACGCGGACCTGCAGGACGATATTCATGCCTGCGATGAGATGATCGCGAAGTACTACGAAGGCTGCGACATTGTCTACGGTGTACGCAGTTCGCGGAAGAAGGATACGTTCTTCAAGCGCTTTACGGCCCAGTCGTTCTACCGTACGATGGACCGTCTCGGGGCGAAGACCGTGTACAACCACGCAGACTACCGGCTGATGAGCCGCAGGGCCGTGCAGGCGCTGGGAGAGTTCCGTGAGGTCAATCTGTTCCTGAGGGGTATGGTGCCGCTGCTGGGCTTCCGTACGGATACGGTGTACTATGAGCGCGGAGAGCGTTTTGCGGGGGAAAGCAAGTATCCGCTGAAAAAGATGGTTTCCTTTGCGGTGGAGGGCATTACTTCCCTGTCGACGACACCGCTGCGGATGATCTCCTGGTCCGGGTTCTTCATCTTCCTGGTCAGCCTGATCATTCTGGTCTATTCCCTGATCCGGCACTTTACCGGCCATACGGTCGTAGGCTGGACGTTCCTGGCGGTGTCCATCTGGGGTATCGGCGGCCTGATCCTGCTGTCGCTCGGCATCATCGGGGAATACGTCGGGAAGATCTATCTGGAGACCAAGCAGCGTCCGCGGTACATTGTGGAGGAATACCTTGATGATGCTCATGGATACCGACTGTAAAATCCTGTTGTAAATCACAGAACAAAACTGTATAATCGTAGGGCGGGCAGACAGAAGATCTGTTCTGCTCCTTGCCGGAAACGGCCGTATAGACCAGAAGGAGGTGTACAAAAATGAAAAAGTATGAAGTCATGTACATCATCAACGCGATGGTTGAGGAAGAGGACCGGAAGAATCTGATCGAGAATCTTGCGAAGATCATCACTGATGAAGGCGGAAAGGTCACAAAGACCGATGAGTGGGGCATGCGTGATTTTGCGTATCCCATCGACCACATGACAAAGGGCTACTATGTCGTCGTCTCGTTTGAGGCAGAGAACGCAGCTGTGGCGGAGTTTGATCGTCTGATGGGCATCAATCCGAACGTAGTACGTTATCTGATCACCAGGGCGGAAGAGCTCGAAGCTTCTCAGGGAGCGAAGAAATGATCAACCGTGTTGTTCTTGTCGGACGCCTGACCAAGGACGTGGAAGTGCGCAAGACATCAGCCGGGCTATCCGTTGCGTCGTTCACCGTTGCGTGCGACAGACGGGGCAGCCGGGATCAGAACGGTCAGAAGACCACTGATTTCATCAACTGCGTTGCCTGGCGCCAGACTGCGGATTTCCTGGGCCAGTATGCCCGCAAGGGTGCGCTGGTAGGCGTGGATGGAAAGATCCAGACAAGAAACTATGATGACCGTGACGGGAAGAAAGTGTATGTGACGGAAGTGCTGGCGGACAGCGTACAGCTGCTGGAAAGCCGGAATGCGTCGCAGACCCGTCAGCCGCAGGACAATTACGGGTCCTATGACAACAGCTACGGACGCGGATACGGCACGTATGAAGAGCCGGTCAGCGCCGAGGACTTCAATACCGGACCCGCGCTGGACATTTCCAGCGATGACCTGCCGTTTTAAGAGAAATGGAGTGAGATTATGGCATACAAAAAGCAGAGAACAGGTGGAAGAAAGGTTTGCTACTTTACCAAGAACCACATCACGTATATTGATTACAAGGATGTCGAGCTTCTGAAAAAGTTCATTGCCCCGAACGGCAAGATTCTTCCGAGGCGTGTGACAGGCACAAAGGCAAAGTACCAGCGGATGCTGGCGGTTGCCATCAAGCGTGCCCGCCAGATGGCGCTTCTGCCTTACGTAGCAGACTGACCGTACTGAAACAGTACGGTTTTTTTATGCTATAATATTTGCATTACCTTCAGGGAAGATGTTTTTGTAATGAGAAACGATGTAAGAAAACTGACAGACGGAGCCATGATGATGGCCATTGTGGGCGTCATCCTGATGATCAACCGGCAGACAGGCGGCCTGTTTGACGGTATGTTCATCTTTGCTTATCCGCTTCCGATGCTGTTCTACGCAGCGAAATACGGGCTCAGGGATTCTCTGGTGACCTTTGCGGGAATCGTCCTGCTGTCGTTCATCCTGTCCACCCCGCAGATGATGTTCTATGTCGCGTCCGAGTCATTGATCGGTCTGGTGTACGGGCAGGGTGTGCGCAGAAAGTCGGACAGGCACCGTCTGGTGATCATTACCTGCGTCATGGCTGTGGTGATCAATGTCGTGGATACGCTGGTGCTGGCGAAGGTGTTCGGCTATGATCTGGCAGCGGAAGCGGTGGAGTATTCCCGGATCCTGACAGACGCACTGGTGAAGACCGGGCAGACGATGGACGCGGGTGTGGATACGGCGCAGCTGTTCCTCAATGTCCTGATGACGTCGGTGGTGCTGACCGGTGCGCTGCAGGCGGTGGTGACGCATTTCCTGGCTGTGATCATGCTCCGGAGGCTTCACATAGATATGGCACCTTCGGTGTCGGTGGCGCAGTACTTTCCGCCGAAGTGGAGCGGATATCTGGGCATTGCAGGTTTCTTCATGTACATCTATTCCCTGAGGAACATGGTTGTGTCGGAAATGGTGCAGAATGTGATGCAGAGTGTGGGTATGGCCGGTGTGGTATACCTGTGCATCTACGGAATGATTGCCATTATGGTGTTTCTTGCGGTGCGCAACGGCGGCAGGGGAAAGGCGATCTACGGGATCGCTGCACTGCTGGTTATGATGATTGCGGTGATGCCGGTGGCTATGCTGGGCTTCCTGTATATTACGACGGAATTCCATAAGAGAATGTTGGGAGATCACTATGCTGCAAAAACTCAATAATACAATGAAGACGCTTCTGCTGTTCATTGCCGTGGAGGCAGTGCTGATCTTCGGCTATATGTTCTTTACGGGCAAGCAGGAGATGCTGATACCGGCCGTGCTGGTTGTCTTTGTGGAGTGCCTGATCGTCATCTATGCGTTCGAGCGCTTCCGGGCTTTGTCCGAGGAGAATTCCTCCGGCCTGGAGAACATGCTGGGCAGGGTTGCGGCAGAAGGCTATCTGTACGGCGGTGTCGGCCTGGTGACCTATGACAGCGACCACGTCATTACTGCCATGAGCGATCTGTTCAACCAGAGAGGGATCGAGCGCATCGGGATCAAGCTGCTGGAGTGGCTGCCGGAGTGCGAACGGCTGATCTCCAAGGGTGAAGAAACAGCGACGGTGGCGATCGGCGAAAGTCTGTTTGAAGTGACCCGGGTGGAGAACGAGCCGGTGCTGCTGTTCCGGGACATCAGTGCATTGGAGCGCTACCGGATGGCCTATCTGGAAGAGCGTCCGGTCATCGGTCTGGCGAACCTGGACAACTACGAAGAAAGTACGCAGTATGAAGATGAGTCCGTTGTATCGGCCATCAGTGTCGCTGTACGTTCGCCTTTGACGGAGTACTGCCACGAGCACGGCATTCTGATCCGCAGGCTGAACAACTACCGGTACATGCTTCTGCTGAACGAGAAGATCTACAACGAGCTGAAGGAAGACCGTTTCTCCGTGCTGAACCGCGTACGCCGTTCGGCACAGAAGCAGGATGTTTCCGTTACACTGTCCCTGGCCTTTGCCAAGGGTACCAGCAACTATGAGGAACTGGATGAAATGGCGACCGGACTGATGGATCTTGCCCAGTCCCGGGGCGGTGACCAGGTGGCTGTACAGACGGCCGGTGAGGAAGTCGAGTACTTCGGCGGTGCGTCGGAGGCGACGGAAAAGCGCAGCAGGGTCAGGGTGCGCGTTATGGCCCACACACTGCGTGAGCTGATTGTACGTTCGTCCAACGTGATTGTTGTCGGACATCGGGAACAGGATTTTGACTGTTTGGGCGCTGCCATCGGTGTCGCAGGCATTGCCCGCGCGCTGCGCCGGCCGGTCTGTGTGATCGAGCGCACCGGCGGTGTGGAAGAGAAGCTGAAGGCCGTCGTGGACAGCCGGTATGATGAGCTGGATGCCGGTCTGAACTTTGTAACGGAGAGCGAGGCGCTCAACCAACTGCAGTCCAAGAGTCTGGTGATTATGGTGGACCACCACAACATCCGTACCTCCAACGGTGCGAAGGTGCTGGAAGCGGCGAAGAAGGTCGTTGTGCTGGACCACCACCGCAGGAGTACCGAAATGGGTGTCAAGCCGGTTCTGATGTACATTGAAGCCGGTGCGAGCAGCGCGGTGGAACTGATTACGGAGCTGATGCCGTACATTACCAACCAGGTACGGCTCAGTGAACTGGAAGCTACGATCATGTTGGGCGGTATGATCGTGGATACGGATTTCTTCCGTGTACGGACCGGAGCGCGTACGTATGAGGCAGCGAGCTATCTGCGCAAGATGGGTGCGGATCCGGGCAAGGCCAACGATTTCCTGAAGGAAGACTATGATGAATTCATGCGCCGCAACAGCATTATGATGATGGCGCAGAACTATACAGACCACATTCTGATCGTACCGGCGGAAGGAGTGCATGCCAGCCGTTCGATGATCTCGCAGGTGGCGGACCGCCTTCTGAAGGTGAAGAACGTCGATGCAGTGTTTGTGATCGCGGAGACCGGACCGGATGAGATTTCGGTCAGTGCACGCTCCAACGGACGGATCAATGTACAGGTTATCATGGAAGGTCTGGGCGGCGGCGGCCATATGACGGCTGCGGCTGTACAGCGGGCGAAGACGAATGTGGCGGATCTCAAGGGTGAGCTTGAGGCAAAGCTGAAAGTGTATTTGCAGGAGGAATCAGGATATGAAGGTAATACTGAAAACTGATGTTAAGAAGGTCGGCAGGAAAGGCGAGATCGTGGAAGTATCGGACGGCTACGCGCGCAATTTCCTGATTGCGAGAGGTCTGGCGGTTCCTTCCACGGACCGGAGTCTGGAGATTCTGGCCGAGCAGAAGGCGCAGGAGAAGGCCGAGGATGCCGCAAAGCGTGCAGAAGCGCAGCAGCTGGCGAAGGAGCTGGAAGACCGTTACTTTGACTTCTATGTCAAGGCCGGTGCGGACGGCAAGGTGTTCGGTTCGGTTTCCACCAAGCAGATCGCGGAAGAGCTCAGCCGGAACGGCATCAAGGTGGATAAGCGCAAGTTTGTGGATACTGAGCCGGTCGCGGCGCTCGGTGTAACCAAGGTCCGGGTGGATCTCTACAAAGGTGTGATCGGGACGGTCAACTGCCGCCTGAAGGAGAAATAGAATGCCTGCGGGAATGATGCCTGCAGCGCCCGAAGCAGAAGCGAGCCTGCTGGGAACGATGATGCTGTATCCCTCTTCAGCGCGGATTGCGCTGGAGGAAGGGCTCAGCGAAGAGGATTTCTTCCAGGAAGCGAACCGGAAGATCTTTCTTGCGGTCGAATCGCTGTACCGGGAAGGCACCCATGTCGATCTGACGACGGTCGTGACAAGGCTGCGGGACCGGAACCAGCTGGATGCGGTCGGTGGCTTTGAGTATCTCAGCGCATTGAGTGAAGCGGCCGTTACCAGCGCCAACACCAAGGATTATGTAGAACTGGTCCACGAGAAAGCCGTGATGCGGAAGATGATCGAGGCAGCCCAGCAGATCATGCAGGACGGCTTCGAAGGCCAGAGTGATGTGGATGGCTACCTGGACGGGGCGGAAAAAGCCGTACTGGAAATCTCCAGAGGAAGACGGACCGCGCCGTTCCTGACACCGGACGAAGTCTTTTCCAGTGTACTGACCAAAGTACGGAAGATGAGTGAGAGCGGTTCGACGATTACCGGACTCGGTTCAGGGTTCCGGGACTTCGACCGGATCACGCACGGTTTCCAGCGGGGGGATCTGGTGATTCTGGCAGCCCGTCCTTCCATGGGAAAGACAGCCGTTGCGCTGAACATGGCACTGCAGACAGCGGACCGCAACCGCAATGAAGGAGCTGTAGCGATCTTCTCGCTGGAGCAGCCCGCTGAACAGATCGGCATGCGTCTGCTCAGTGCCAGAAGCCGGGTGGACGGCGATCACATCAAGATCGGACGCCTGAGCAATGATGAATGGAATGCGGTCAATGAAGCGACCGTGGATCTGAAGAATCTGAATCTTTACATTGAAGACTCCTCAACGATCAAAGTGCCGGAGATGTTCAGCAAATGCAGACAGCTGCAGGCGGATAAGGGACTGGCTATGGTCGTGGTGGACTACCTCCAGCTTATTACCGGTTCCTCCCGCGGACGGGATGTGAACCGCCAGCAGGAAGTATCCGATATCTCCCGGAGCCTGAAGGCATTGGCCAGAGAACTGAATGTTCCTGTCCTGGCGCTTTCCCAGCTGTCCCGAGGCGTAGAGTCCCGCACGGACAAACGGCCGATGCTCAGCGACCTGCGTGAATCCGGTGCGATCGAGCAGGACGCGGACATTGTACTGATGCTGTACCGGGAAGCGTATTATAACGAAGAAGCCAGAACACAGGCGCAGGAGAACAACTCCGAACAGCTGGAAGTCATCATCGCCAAGCACAGAAACGGTGAAACAGGAAGGTTCTTCCTGGCCTTTGAAGGCGCTACGAATGCCTGCATGAACTATGCAGCGCCGTACAGCGGGTGAGACAGTCCATGAAGAAACTGCTTGCTGTAATCCTCAGTCTGATTGCCGCGGTTGCCATCGCGGTTTTTGTGCCGTTCTCCTACCGTACGGACGGAGAGGGACAGACGGACGGTATTGTTGCCCAGGAAGTCCTGGAAATCCGTTCCGATCCCGCACCGGTGTGGAAGGTCTACAGCAGCGGTGAACTCGTCGGTGTTCTGAAGGACCGGACCAGTCTGGACCGGTTCCTTAAAAAGGTCTACAAGGAAGACTATGAAGCGGACTATCCCGACGCTTCCCTGTCTCTCGGCAAGGATGTCTATCTGGCCCAGGAACAGACCAATATGGTCTATGAAGACAAGGATGAAGAGATTCTGGAATGGTTGCGGAAGAACAGGCTGTTCACCGTTTCCTGTACATCTGTCCAGTTTTCGGATGAAAACGGCGTCTATGCGGAAATCTATGTCCTCAATGAAGCGATGTACCAGGAAGCGATGAACGAGTATCTCTCACTGTTCCTGTCCAGGGAAGAACTGACGCTGCTGATGAACGGTCAGCAGACACAGGCGCTCCGGACCTACGGGTCCCGGGCGGTGGGTATTTCCGTCCTGCAGACGATTACTGTTTCCGATGCGTACGCACCGGTGGAGGAGATCCTGCAGACCAAGGAAGCCATTCTGGACTACATTGAGTATTCCGGCAATACGGACCGGGAGTACTATACGGTGCAGAAATACGATACGGTAGCCGGTGTAGGCTCCAAGAACAACGGTCTGTCTGCGACCCAGGTCATGAACATCAACCGGGACAAGATTCTTTCCACGGACCAGATCCTGGCGGAAGGGGAAGAACTGTGCGTGACGTACTTTACCCCGATCATCGATGTTGTGGTGCGGATGGAGAGCATGCGCAAGGAGACCATTTTCGCGGAGACGGTGTATACCGAGGACAATACGATGCGCATGGGGGTACAGGAGGAACTGCAGGCCGGTGTCAACGGTTCGAAGAACTCGCTGTATTCCGAGCGCTGGATCAACGGTGTTCTGGTGTCCGGTGAACTGATTTCCAGTGTGGATACTGCCCAGCCGGTCAATCAGGTCATTGCGGTCGGTACACTGGAGATTCCCGGTGTCGGCACAGGCCAGTACCGGTGGCCGGTGGACAATCCGCTGATTACCTGCGGATGGGGATGCTATACCATCCCGCATTTCCATCTGGCCATCGATGTAGTCAACCGGTATGAACGCTACGGGAAGATCTATGCAGCGGACCGTGGTGTCATTGCGGTCAATTCCTACGACGGCATCAGCGGCAACTATGTGTTCATCGACCACAACAATGGTATGATGACCTACTACGGCCATATGAACATGCCCAGCCCGCTGCCGGTCGGCACCATCGTGGACAAGGGTGATGTCATCGGCCAGATCGGTATGACCGGAAGAGCCAGCGGACCGCATACACATTTCTACATCATGATCGACGGGAAGGAAATCAATCCCTGTGATGGATATCTGGACTGCGAGGCGATCAAATGATCTTTGATCTGCTGGCGTCCGGTTCCCGCGGCAATGCGTTCCTGCTGAGGGATGAGGCGATGTGCGTACTCATCGACTGCGGCGGAACCAGACGCTGGCTGCTGCAGTGTCTGAAGGAGAAGGGGGTCTCCCTCAAGGAAATCGACGCCCTGCTGGTCACGCATGATCACACCGATCACGTATCCCAGATCTCCTTGTTCAAGGATATACCGGTCTGGTCGCCGGTGGACCTGAGCGTACCGACGGTGCCGGTCAGGGCGGATCATCCGTTCCTGCTCGGGCATCTGTCCGTCTATCCGCTGGCACTGTCCCATGATGCGGAAGCCACGGTCGGGTACATCATCGAAAACGGCACCGAGAAGCTGGTCTATGTAACGGATACGGGATATGTGAAGGACGGGTATCTGTCCTTGATGAGAGGGGCGGACTACATCGTTCTTGAATCGAACCATGATCCGGATCTGCTGATGCATACCGGAAGACCGTATTACGTCAAGCGGCGCATCCTTTCCGATGCGGGGCATCTGTGCAATGAAGACGCCTGTGAAGTACTGGACGCTGTGGTGACACCGCGTACCAGGATGATCATCCTGGCCCATATCAGCCAGGAAGCCAATACCCGGGAGGCTGCTCTGAAGGCGGCTGCCGGACATCTGTTGAAGTATCACCGCGATCTGAACCGCAGTCTGATTGTTTCTGCGGCAGGTCAGTTCGAGCCGATACATGGAGGTAATGATGAAAAAGTGGATCCCGGTACTGTTTTCCGTGCTGTTGGCATGGAATGTATGGCTGAGCGTACGGATCGCAAGGATGGATAATCAAGGCATTCTGCCCGGTACGGCAGTGGAGGAGAATGTCGTGCACAGCTATTCGTCGGAAGCGACGGAGGCGGTTGCCCGGACAGAGGACTCTGCTGTACTGATCCGGGCAGGCGAGGATTACTATACAGGCTTTGTCTATGCTCAGGAGAATGACACGGTCTATATCATCTGCCGGGCTTCCCTGGTCGGGTCTGCCGGTTCGGTTGTCTTCCGCAGCGGACGTGCGGAAGAAGCAGCTGTGGTCGGTACGGACGATCTGCTGGATATTGCTGTACTGGCAGTGCATCCTTCCTTTCAGGTGGAAGCGGCTGCGCTCGGCAATTCCGATCTGGTCAAGGCCGGAGAGTACACCATTGCCCTGACGGGCAGGAATCCTCAGACCCAGCGGGCTTCCATCGGCTTCGGCGTTGTCTCCAGGACGGGATATGACGCGTCTACGGGTATGTATGAAATGCTGGAGACGGACGCAAGGCTCCACAATGGTGCGGCAGGCGGCATTCTGCTGAATCTGAGCGGCGAGGTCATCGGCTACATGCCTTCCGTGGACGGACGGGCTGTCAGCGTGAATGAGCTGAATGCCAGTGCGCGGGAGATCATTGAGCAGGGTGAGGTCAGCCGGCTGTGGCTGGGCGTGGTCGGTGATGATGTGAGCGGTATGAAGCTCTATCACCGCAGTGCCTGGAATCTGCCGCTGGATCTTGCGGAAGGCATTTGTGTTCTGCGGGTGCTGCCGGATTCACCGGCTTTCGGTGTTCTGAGCGCCGGGGACGTGATCATTTCCCTGAACGATGTACCGGTAAATTCCCGGGCGGATCTGCGGAACTGGTGCTATACAGCAGAGATCAGCGGTCCGGTGCAGGCAGGCATTGTACGCGGTACCGAGCGGATGACCGTGGAGCTGCAGTTCGAATGATACGGATCATTGCGTGCGGCCGGATCAAGGAGAAATGGCTGAAGGACGGTACGGCGGAGTATGCGAAGCGGATCCGGGGCTATGAGAAACTGGAGATCATAGAGGTGGAAGACGAAAAAGCACCGGAGAACAATACACCGGCGCAGAATGAACTGGTAAAGCAGATAGAAGGGCAGCGGATGCTGAAGCAGATCCGTCCGCAGGATCATGTGATCCTGCTGGATCTGGCCGGAAAGGAAATGGACTCGGAGGGACTGGCTGCCTACATGGAGAAACTGAACACCTACGGCAGCAGTTCCTTGGTATTTGTGATCGGTGGCTCCCTGGGCGTTTCGAAGGATCTGATCGAGCGTGCGGACTGCCGCTGGAAGCTTTCTCCCAATACGTTTCCGCACCAGCTCTGCCGGCTGATTGTTCTGGAACAGATTTACCGGGCATACCGCATCCGTCATCATGAACCATATCACAAGTGATTCTTGTAAGTGCTTACATGTTGGGATAAAATAAAGAATGTAGAAATGAACGGAGGTCAGTCTATGGTAGAAATTACTGTTACGATCGACGATCCTGTCGGACTGCATGCGCGTCCCGCAACCGTGGCTGTAAATGCAGCAAGCAAATTTGTCTGCGAAGTGGATGTGACCTATCTTGACAAGACGGTCAACATGAAGTCGATCATGGGCGTTATGTCCCTTGGTGTACCAACGCAGTCGGAAATCACGATCACCTGTGACGGGGATGATGAAGAGCAGGCAATCGAGACCATCGTGAACGTACTGCGCCAGCAGGCAGTTATCAAATAAAGCAAGTATCAGAGGCACCTCCGGGTGTCTTCATGTTTTGAAGGAGAAAGAATATGGATGCAGTAAAGAATTATGAGAGATGGCTGAACCATCCGGATCTGGACCCGGCTCTGAAGCAGGAAATGGAGCAGATGAACGAGGAACAGATCAACGATGCGTTCTACAGTATGATCGAATTCGGTACAGCGGGCATGCGCGGTGTGATGGGTGCCGGTACGGCACGCATCAACATCCATACCATCCGTAAAGCGACCAAAGGATTCGCTGACTGGATCAATGAACAGGGCACAGCAGAGAAAGGCGTTGCGATCGGCTATGACAACCGGCACAATTCCCGGAAATATGCGTTTGACTGTGCGTCTGTACTGGCGTGCAACGGCATTCCGTCCTTTGTGTTTGATTCCCTGCGCCCGACACCGGAGCTTTCCTTCGCTGTCAGGCATCTGCGCTGCACAGGCGGCATCATGATCACTGCCAGCCACAACCCGGGCGAGTACAACGGCTACAAGCTGTATGACGACCAGGGATGCCAGCTGGTGCCGCATCTGGCAGACGCTGTCACGGAAAAAGTCAACGCTGTCACGGATGAACTGTCGGTAAAGGCCGATCCTACGGAAGAGCAGCAGAAGATGATTACGGTCATCGGTGAGGACGTGGACCGGGTCTACTATGATGCTGTGAAAGAAATCCAGCTGAATCCGGATGTACGCAAGGATGATGTGAAGATCGTATTCTCTCCTGAGCACGGAACCGCCAATATTCCGGTGCGCACCATACTGCAGGAGTGCGGATACCAGGTCATTCCGGTGCTGGAACAGTGTACTCCGGATCCTGACTTTGCAAAGACTGCTTCCCCGAACCCGGAAGTGCACGGGGCATATGAGCTGGCTCTGAAGTATGCGGAAGAAGCACAGGCGGATATCATTCTGGTCTGCGATCCGGATGCGGACCGTATGGGTGTCGGTGTGCGGGACGGCAATGAATACCGTCTGCTGACAGGCAACCAGTCCGGTGCTGTGCTGATCGAATACATTCTGTCCCAGATGAAGGAGAAAGGCCTGATGCCTGAGCATCCGGTCATGTTCAATACGGTTGTGACTTCGGATCTGGGCGATCTGACGGCAGCGAAGTACGGTGTTGAGACGGAGAAGACCCTGACCGGCTTCAAGTTCATCGGTGAAAAGGTCGCGAAGTACGAAAAGACCGGCGAAAAAAACTATGTCTTCGGCTATGAAGAGTCCTACGGTTCCCTCATACGTCCGTTTGTCAGGGACAAGGATGCCCCGCAGGCATGCTTGATGCTGGCAGAGGCGGCGTGCTGGTACAAGGAGCGCGGTATGACGCTCATGGATGTGCTGCGCGGCCTCTGGAAGGAGCACGGGTACTACAATGAGTCCCAGGTCTCCATCGTTCTCTCCGGCGCTTCCGGCGCTGCGAGGATGAAGGAGCTCATGGACAGCCTGCGCAATGACCGTCTGACGGATATCGATGACGCGCGCGTTGTCCGCTGGCAGGACTTTGAGACCATGGAGGAAGGCGATGATCTCGGTGTTTATGAACTGCATGGGTTTGTAAAGTCCAATGTCCTGAAGTACTTCATGGAGGACGGTTCCTGGATTGCTGTAAGACCGAGCGGAACGGAGCCGAAGATCAAGATCTACTTCTGCGTATGCGGTTCTTCGGAAGAGGAAGCGGAGGAGCAGAGCGAACGCTACCGTGACGCAATGAAACTGCTCATGGAATAATGCTGAGAACAAAGGAAGTGATTCTGAATCACTTCTTTTTTTGTTATAGTTATATAAACGGGAAAACGGAGGTTTTTGTTATGAATCCTCGGCTTATACAAGAATTCCATGAAGGAAGATGCCTGGATGCCTGGCGCGTTTTCGGTGCGCACACAGTGTGCGAAGAAGGCCGTCACGGCGTACGTTTTACAGTATATGCACCTGCCGCGGCTGAAATCAGCGTCATCGGCAGTTTCAATGACTGGCGCCCGGATGAGTACCGTATGCAGCGCACGGAAGCTGCCGGGATCTGGAGTCTGTTCATACCGGATATACCGGAAGGAGCCTCCTACAAGTACTGCATCCGTACAGGAGACGGCTCCCTGCGCTGGAAGGCGGATCCCTATGCCTTCTTCAGCGAAGTCCGTCCGGAAAGCGCCAGCCGGGTCTGGGATCCCGGACACCTTACTTGGAGCGATGAGGAATGGATGAAGACCAGAACCAGGAACTTCGATAGGCCGATGAGTATCTACGAGGTCTTTGCGGGCGGCTGGAAGAGCTGTCCGGAGCAGTATAGGACCTACCGTATGCTCGAAGAGGAACTGATTCCCTATGTTCTGGAACACGGATATACCCATATCGAGCTGATGCCGCTGAACGAGTATCCCTTCGATGGTTCCTGGGGCTACCAGCCCAGCGGGTACTATGCGATGACATCGCGCTACGGCAGCCCGGAAGAAGCAGCGTCCTTCTTCAATGCCTGCCACCGTGCGGGCATCGGAATCATCATGGATTTCGTGCCTGTGCACTTTGTCAAGGATGATTTCGGACTGCGTTTGTTTGACGGGAGCCCGTTATACGAGTATCCTAATGAAATGGATGCCGGCACGGAATGGGGTACCCTGTACTTTGATCTGTGGCGGGAGGAAGTGCGTTCGTTCCTGATGAGCGCTGCTTCTTTCTGGCTGGAGGTGTACCATATTGATGGAATCCGGGTGGATGCGGTGTCCAATATGATATACTGGGGCGGTAATTCCAACCGGGGTGCCAATGAAGGCGCACTGAATTTCATGAAGCGTATGAACTGGATGCTGCATGAACGCTATCCGCAGATCATGATGATCGCAGAGGACAGCAGTGCGTATGCCAAGGTGACGCATGGTTCCGTTTACGGAGGACTGGAGTTCGACTACAAGTGGGACCTAGGGTGGATGAACGATACCCTGAAGTACTATGAGCTGGATCCGGTCTACCGGAAATGGCATCACAATAAGATTACATTCTCCATGGCCTACTACTGGTCGGAGAGGTTCATGCTGACACTGAGCCATGATGAGAATGTCCACGGAAAGAAGACCATGGTCGACCGGATGTGGGGAAGCTATGAAGACAAGTTCGCCCAGGTGAAGAACCTGTACATGTACATGTTCGCGCATCCGGGCAAGAAGCTGAACTTCATGGGCAATGAGCTTGCATCGTTCCGGGAATTCGATGAGATCAAGGAGCTGGACTGGTTCCTGCTGCAGTATCCGCGGCATGATTCATTCCTGCGCTTCTTTACGGATCTGAACCATGTCTACCGTGACCATCCGTGTATGTGGAAGTATGATTTCCGCGAGGACTTCGGCTTCCGCTGGGTGGATCCGGATGATGCGGAGCATTCGGTCTACAGTTTCTACAGGGAAGATGAGAATGAGTATGTCCTCTGTGTCCTGAACATGACACCGGTGATGCGGGAAGGGTTCCCGGTCTCTGTGCCGCAGGGCGGATGGTGGAAGGAACTACTCAACTCCGAACAGGATATCTACAACGGATGCGGCAGGGTGAACGAACGTACCCTGCGGACATACCGTGAAGAGTACAGGGGATTTGCGCACCGGATCCGGGTGGATCTGGCTCCGTTCGCGGGAATCTGGCTGTACCATAGGAAGGGCAGAAAACAGCATGTTTAGTGACAAAACGACATTCAAAGAGGAGTATACAGAGAAAATCGTATCTACCTACGGACGTTCCGTAGAGGAAACATCAGCGATTGAACGCTATCTGGCGCTGGGCGAGATGATCCGGGCATATGCTACGGAGAACTGGTACCGGACACAGATGGCGCTGAGGGAGCAGCATACGAAGATGGTCTACTATTTCTCGCTGGAGTTCCTGATCGGAAGGAGCCTGGAGAACAATCTGAAGAGCCTGGGGCTCTATGATATGGTCCGTGATGGGCTGAAGGAACTGAAGGTTGACTACGAAGATCTGAAGGAAGCTGAAGCGGAGCCGGGACTGGGCAACGGCGGTCTGGGAAGGCTGGCAGCGTGCTACATGGAGTCCAGTTCAACACTGAACCTGCCGGTGCGCGGTATCTGCATCCGCTACAAGTACGGTCTGTTCCGCCAGGAGATCGATTCACTGGGAAACCAGATCGAAAAACCGGATATGTGGCTGAAGGACGGCTTCCCCTGGGAAGTGCGCCAGCCGAACGAGGCGGTGGAAGTGGACTTCTACGGTTCCATTGATACATCCGTGGATGCCGGCGGGGATCTGCGCTTCCGTCACTACAATACGGTGAAGGTTACCGCGGTTCCGTACGATGTTCCGGTGATCGGTTCCGGTACGGAAATGACGAACAACCTGCGTCTGTGGTCGGCGGAGCCGTCCGCCCAGGCGCCGGAGAACCAGGACTACCGGAAATATCTGTCCGATGTGGATGCGATCTGCCAGAACCTGTATCCGGATGATTCTACGGAAGAGGGAAAGATGCTGAGGCTGAAGCAGCAGTACTTCTTTGTTTCGGCCGGTGTACAGACGCTGGTGCGCATGCATATGGAGCGCTATGGTACGCTGGACAATCTGGCGGAGAAGGCTGTCGTGCAGCTGAATGATACCCATCCTGTTCTGGCGATTCCGGAACTGATGCGCATTCTGATGGATGAATACCTGATGTCCTGGCAGAAGGCGTTCGAGATTATCTGGAACGTGATGGCCTATACGAACCATACGGTCATGCAGGAAGCGCTGGAGCGCTGGCCGGCCGGAATGATCCAGAAGCTGCTGCCGAGAATCTATCTGATCATTGAGGAAATGGACCGGCGGTATGCAGCGTCGGTGCTGAACCAGTATCCCAACAGATGGGGCATGGTGCAGCGTACACGGATTCTTTCCGATGGTCTGGTGCATATGGCCAACCTGGCTGTCATCGGCTGCCACAGCATCAACGGTGTTGCGAAGATCCATACGGGCATCATTGAGAACGGTCTGTTCAAGGACTTCTACGAGATGTGGCCGGAGCGTTTCTCCAACAAGACGAACGGTGTCACACCAAGACGGTTCCTGCTCTACGGCAATCCTGAGCTTTCGGCATTCCTGGACGATGTGATCGGCACCGGCTACCGGAAGGATCTTTCCGAGCTGGAGAAGCTGATGGACTTTGTGGATGATCCGAAGGTGCAGGACCGCTTCCTGGCGGTGAAGCAGCAGCGCAAGGATCTGCTGTCGGACAGAATCTACAAGGCAACAGGTGTCATCGTTTACCGGCATTCCATCTTTGATGTACAGGCAAAGCGCCTGCATGGCTACAAGCGCCAGCTGCTGGCCATTCTGTACGTGATCTCTCTGTATCAGAAGATCAAGGAGAATCCTTCGATGATGATCGAGCCGCATACCTTCATCTTTGCGGCGAAGGCGGCTGCGTCCTACCGGTTTGCCAAAGCGGTGATCCGGCTGATCAACGCGGTCGGCAGAAAGATCAACAATGATCCGGATGTGAAGGGCCAGCTGAAGGTTGTATTCCTGCCCAACTACCGGGTAACGATGGCTGAATACCTCACCAACGGTGCAGATATCAGCGAGCAGATCAGTATGGCCGGTACGGAAGCGTCCGGTACGGGTAATATGAAGTTCATGATGAACGGTACGATTACACTGGGAACCCTGGACGGTGCGAATGTGGAGATCGATGCTCTGGTTGGCAGGGAGAACGATGTCATCTTCGGTATGAACGTAGACGAGATCCGGAACCGCAAGCCGACCTATCAGGCACTGGAACTCTACAACAGCAACGTTACGATCCGTAAAGCGGTCAGTTCTCTGATTGATGGTACATGGTCGGAGAACCGGGATGATTTCCGGATCATCTATGAGGAACTCATCCGGAAGAATGATGAATACATGGTCCTGGCGGATTTCGATGCCTACGCAAAGGCACAGGAAGAGATCCAGAAGCGCTACCATGACCGCAGGAACTGGGCGAAGAGCTGCCTGGTGAACATTGCGAAGTCGGGCTACTTCTCCAGTGACCGTGCTGTACAGGAATATGCAGATGAGATCTGGCATGTATCGCCGGTGACACTGAAGGAAGATGAAAGCGTATCTTGATGCGTTTGACCGGATTACGGTTATAGCAGAGAAGTACTATTACAACGGGGATACCGGAGGCTTTTATGTACGCATCAATGAACACGCTGTACCCTGCAGCCTGGTAGGGCGTACAGAGTGCCCGGACGGCGTAGAGTATGCGCTGGCGATCGATTCACCGTTCAGTCTGGAGGACCGGCTGATGGTGGCGGACCGCTACGGTGCAAAGTGCCCGGTACAGCCGCGCTTCATCGTCAAGACGGACTGGTTTGAAGAATACTGCACGACGGACACACAGCTCGGAGCGCTTTACGAACCGGAAGGTACGGAATTCCGTCTCTGGGCACCGACGTCGCGCAGTGCACTGGTGGAGCTCCATCAGGGTGATACGGTATCCTACCATGCAATGACCCGGCAGAAAGGCGGGGTTTTTGCCGTACGGATTGAAGGCGATCTGAAGCATGCGCTGTACATGTACATCATTGTGCGGGATACGGAATCCGTGCGCTGCTGCGATCCTTACGCACTGAGCAGTACAGCGGATCACGAATACAGCGCCGTCATCGATCCGGGAGAGATCATAGGGATCGAGGATGTACCGCTGTCTCCGTGCAGTGACCCGGTCATCTATGAAATGAATATCCGGGATCTGACCGTGCTGTCCTCCTGGCCGGGAGAATACCACGGCAAGTATCTCTCGCTGTGCGAAGAAGGCCAGGAACTGGACGGAATGCCGTGCGGTGCGGATTATCTGGCCATGCTGGGTGTCAGCCATGTACAGGTGCAGCCGGTCGGTGACTTTGAAGGCATAGACGAGCGCTATCCTGAAATGACATACAACTGGGGATACAATCCCCTGAGCTTCCTGGTTCCGGAAGGCAGCTACAGTACAGACCCGCAGGATCCCTACTCAAGGGTAACGGAATTCAGAAAGATGGTCACAGCCCTGCACCGCAAGGGCATCCGTCTGACGGTGGACGCTGTGCTGAACCATGTCTATGATCTGCAGCGAAGCGATCTGAACATGACTGTACCGTACTACTACTTCCGCTGGAACGGGGACGGTACACCGTCAAACGGAACGTTCTGCGGCAATGATCTGGACAGTGAGCGGGTGATGGTGAGGCAGCTGTACCTGCGTACGGTGGATGTGCTGTTCGGGCTGTACGGTGTCAATGGCCTGCGTCTCGACCTGATGGGCATTCTCGATACAGATACGGTAAACCGGATCCGGGACAGAGCCCTGACCTATGACCGCAGTGCGCTGATCTACGGCGAAGGCTGGGACATGCCGACGCTGCTGGGGCAGGACCGCAAGGCTTCCATCGCCAACCAGGCGAAGATGCCGGGGGTAGGCCACTTCAACGATCGTTTCCGGGATGTCATCAAAGGCGGTACAGGAGATGACCGTCTGAGTGAGAAGGGATGGCTGAGCGGCGGAGAGTATTCCAACGAGGAAGTCATTGCGGTACTGGAAGGCAGCCGGCATATCTTCGATGATGCGGGGAAATCCGTGAACTATCTGGAAAGCCATGACAACAGTACCCTGTGGGACAAACTGTGCGCCTGTTCGGATGAGCCGAAGGAGGTCCTGCGGAAACGGCAGGTACTGATGATCAAAACGATGCTGCTGAGCAGGGGCATCCCGTTCCTGCATGCAGGAATGGAATACTACGCCAGCAAGGGTGGACGGACAAACAGCTACTGTGCCGGTGATGCAGTGAACGGGTTTGACTGGCGCCGCTGCCGTACAGAATACGAAACCGTGAAGCAGGTGCAGGAAGCGATCGCACTGCGGAAACGGCTGAATACGGACAGTCTGAAGGTATGGACATCGGAAGGACTGTACCTGTTCGATTATGGAACGGTCCGGGTCGTGCTGAATCCCGGAGAGCACAGCAGAAAATGGGGAAAGTCGGTGATTCCGGCATTCGGCACCGTTGTTCTGGAAGAAGAGTGAGGGCAAGAAAGATGATGAAGAAATGGTATGGCGCGCTTCTGTGTGCAGTACTGGTACTGAACAGTACCGCAGGGGTACGCGCGGAGGATCAGGATTTCGATGAGTTCCTGACGGAAGAATTCGTGGAAAGCATGGAATCGGACTATATGACCCTGCATTACGGTGTCAGGGACTATGGGAAGTACGGTATCGAGAAGCCGGAACTGATCTTCGGTACAGCTACGAAGGAAAGCTATGATGAAGCAGGCGATATTTACCGCGAAGCGCTGGATACGCTGCATTCCTTCAACTATGACAAGCTGAGCGCGGAGCAGCAGGTCGACTACCGGGTCTACGAAAAGTATCTGACGGATATCATCGGCTTGAACAATCCGCTGCTGGATGCCTATTTCAATCCGAACACTGGTATTCTGGACAACATCGTGACCAACTTCACGGAGTTCGTTTTCCGGGATCAGGAAGACTTCGATGATTATCTGGCTGTACTTGACACGGTCGATGAATACATGGACGAAGCGATCGAACTGACAAAGTGGCAGGCTTCCGAAGGAGTATTCCTGCGTGACAGCCTGCTGGATGAAGCAGAGGACTGGATCCGGGATTTCCTGGACAAAGGGGAAGAGTGCCCGATGATTGTCATCTTCGACCAGAAGGTGGACGCGTTCGATGGTCTGAGCACTGCGGAAAGGGACAGCTACAAGAAGCGGAACCGGGATATCGTGCTGAATGTTGTATTCCCGGCATACCGCAAGGCTTGGGACGAGCTGGAAAAGCTGCGCGGTTCCGGACGCTATGAAGGTGGTATGGTCAATTACCCGGGCGGTGAGGAATACTACCGTTCCCTGGTTTCGTACAAGACTTCTTCCTCCATGAGCGTTGAGGAGCAGGTGGAATTCCTGGACGGTGTTCTGGAAGAAGGTCTGGGCTACTATATGGTTCTCTATTTCTCTGCGCAGGATATCTTCGACCGCTATGAAGAGGTGGTTGACTTTGACAGTGCGGAAGACATCCTGAACTATCATCAGGCACATGTGAAGGAGCAGTATCCGGACGGTCCGGAAGTGGTCTACGAAGTATCCTACCTGGATCCGAGCGTTGCGAACGATTCAACGATGGCATACTATATGGAGCCGCCGATCGATGATATCCGCGACAATGTAGTCCGCATCAACGGCGATCTTGTCAGCGATACGAACACAATGTACGAGACACTGGCGCATGAAGGCTTCCCCGGCCATCTGTACCAGATTACCTGGTATCTGAATACAAAGCCGCATCCTGCCCGTTCAACCATGCGGAACATGGGCTATACGGAAGGCTGGGGCATGTACGGTGAGCTGTCTTCCTGGGAGTACAGCGGCCTGGATGAGGACGTTGCGCTGATGCATGAGATCGATACCATGCTCGGCTATGTATTCAATGCGTACTGCGATCTGGGCGTCAATGGTCTGGGCTGGACGGTATCCGATCTGAAGGTGCAGATGGATGAACACGGGTTCAACGGTGAGATGGCCCAGGATATGTATGACTTTGTCATTGATGCACCGGGGCAGATTCTGCCGTACGGTGTAGGACTGGCTCAGTTCCTGGCTCTGAGATCCATGACTGCCGTCAGTATGGGCAGTGATTTCGATCTTCGGAAGTTCAATGAAGTGCTGCTGACGAACGGGGACCGGCCGTTTGACCTGGTCGAGGAAGACCTTGTACAGTACATCGAAAAGTCCGGCCATCAGGTATCCGAGGACTTTACCTACCTGGACTGCTGGTTTGATCAGGCTATGAAGCTGCCGGGCGTGAACCAGGAGATGGCCCTGCAGTACATCCACCACGGTACGGAAATGCCGAGATCGAAGACACCGTTCATCATTGCCGGTGTAGGTGCGGTGATCGTGCTGGCCCTGGCTGTTCTGCTCATCCGGAATTCCCGGAAGAAGACCTTCGGGGATGAGTGATGATCCACAATGATTGGTATGACTGGCTGCAGAAGGAGTTCCGTGAGGACTACTTTGTAAAGCTGGCTTCGTTTGTACATGATGCCTATGAGCAGGGACCGGTGTATCCGCCGAAGCAGCAGGTCTTCTCCGCGTTCGAGCATACGGACTACGCGAAGATCCGGGTGGTGATCCTGGGACAGGATCCCTACCATCAGCGGGGGCAGGCGCACGGGATGTGCTTCTCGGTAAATCCGGGGGTGAAGATCCCGCCCAGTCTCCAGAACATCTTCATGGAACTGAAGGATGAACTGGGCTGCTATGTACCGGACAATGGATATCTGATGCCCTGGGCGAAGCAGGGGGTATTCCTGCTGAACACGGTCATGACAGTAGCGGATTCGAAGCCGCTTTCCCATGCGAACAAGGGATGGGAGATCTTTACGGACCGGGCAATCCGGCGCATCAATGACCGGGAGGATCCGGTGGTGTTCCTGCTGTGGGGCAGGAATGCGCGGTCCAAGGTCAGCCTGATCGATGCGTCAAAGCATCTGGTGCTGGAAGCACCGCATCCGTCTCCCCTCAGTGCACACTACGGCTTTTTCGGGTGCGGGCACTTTGCCCGGGCAAATGAGTTCCTCTCCGGCAGGGGCAAGGAACCGGTAGACTGGCAGATAAGGAATCTGGAACATGTTCAGTAATGCGTTGGATGCTGAAAACTATGTAATGAACCGGAGAGGGAAGGGCACCGGACTGGTGCGCTTCCGGGAGATCCTGGCGGAATACGGCAATCCGCAGGATGCGTACCGTACCGTCCATGTAGCCGGTACGAACGGCAAAGGCAGTACATGCAACTATCTGAAGGACATCTTTGTGTCCCTTGGCTGCCGCACCGGACTGTTTACGTCGCCGCATCTGGATGAACACCGGGACAGGATCCGGATCAATGATGAACTGATACCGGAAGAGTGCTACCTGGGGTACGTCAATCAGCTGTATGAACTGATCGAGCGGGAGAAGCTGTCCATGTTCGAGTGCGTGACATTGATCGGCTTCCTGTATTTCCGGGATGCAGGGGTGGATATTGCGGTCATTGAAACCGGACTGGGCGGTCTGCTGGATATGACGAATGCGCTGAGCCATCCGGACCTGTCGGTGATCACGACCATCGGCTATGACCACATGAACGTACTCGGTGATACGCTGGAAGAGATTGCGTACCAGAAGGCGGGAATCATCAAGGAGCACGGAAAGGTGATCATCGGTGATCTGCTTCCGGAAGCGGAAGCGACGGTGAAGGAGCAGGCGGACCGGATGAATGCGTCTTTCTTCCGCATGAGGCCGTTTGAGGACGTTTCCGAGCGTTCCTTCCGTCTGGGGGATACAGAGTATACCCTTTCGACAACGGCGCAGTATCAGAAGAAAAACGCGGTTCTGGCGCTCTCTGCGGCAGAGCTGCTGGGTGTGGATATCCGTGATCCCCGGGTGGTGGATGCCATCAGCGGAAGCCTCTGGAAGGGGCGCTTCGAAACGGTGTGTGAATCACCGCGGATCGTGATGGACGGTGCGCACAATGAAGAGGGTATGCGGGCACTGGTGAACTCAGCGAAGCAGCTGCCCGGACCGATCATCTGTGTATTCACAGCGCTCAGGGACAAGCAGGGACCGGAGATGGAGCAGATGCTGGAGAGAACGGTGGACCGGCTGATCATAACCGAGATCCCGTACTATCGGGCAGACAGCGGAGAACACCTGAATTCCGGTACCCAGACCGTGATCCCGGACTACAAGGAAGCCATTGATACGGCTCTCCGGGAATGCGGGGAAGGTACTGTACTGATCTGCGGCTCCCTGTACTTCGTCAGCTATGCCAGGGCATGGCTGAAGGAGAAAGGGATCCTGCAGTAAACAGGAAACAGCATAAGGCAGGCACAGGATGCCTGCCTTTTCCGTAAACGTTAACAATTATATAGGATAATGCGTCCGATCGTATTATAATAAAGGTACCTAACGGGATTTCTGGAGGAAAACGTTATGAGATCTAATAATATGGTTGCGATGATCCTGGCCGGGGGCCGAGGAACCCGGCTTTTTGACTTGACAACGAAGATCGCAAAGCCTGCGGTACACTTCGGCGGCAAGTACAGGATCATTGATTTTCCGCTGAGCAACTGTGCCAACTCAGGCATTTCCACAGTCGGTGTGCTGACACAGTACGAATCGGTGCTGCTCAATGCTTATGTAGCCGGTGGACACCGGTGGGGTATGGAAGGAAACGGCAGCGGAGTCTTTGTGCTGACGCCGCGGGAGAAGTCCTCCGAGGATTTCCAGGTCTACAACGGAACAGCCGATGCGATCACGCAGAATCTGGATTTCCTGGACAATCTGGATCCGGAATATGTACTGATCCTCTCGGGTGACCACATCTACAAGATGAACTACGATCAGCTGCTGAAGTTCCACATTGCCAGGGACGCGGACGCAACAATCGCCGTGCTGGAAGTGCCGTTCAAGGAAGCGTCCCGCTTCGGCATCATGAACACGGACGAGAAGGACAGGATTCTCGAATTCGAAGAGAAGCCTGCGCATCCGAAATCAAATCTGGCGAGCATGGGCATCTACATCTTCAGCTACAAAACCCTGCGCAGGTATCTAATGAAGGATCTGAAGGACGCGAACAGTTCCCACGACTTCGGCAAGGATATCATTCCTGCCTACCTGAACGATGAGAAGAAGCTGTATGCCTACCGGTTCCGGGGATACTGGAAGGATGTAGGTACGATAGATTCGCTGTGGGAGGCGAACATGGATCTTCTGGATGATTCGTCCAGGCTCAACCTGATGGAGGATGACTGGAAGATCTACACAGAGAGCGAGAACATTCTTCCGCAGTACATCGGTCCGGATGCGGTGATCGAGAACTGCTCCATCACCGAAGGCTGCGCAGTCTACGGCAAGGCTGTGAATTCAGTGATCGGTGCGAACGCAGTCATCGGTGAAGGTGCAGAGGTCATCGATTGTGTCGTCAACCCCGGGGCGATCATCGGAGAAGGCGCAAAGCTTACACGCTGTGTGGTAGAGGATGAGATCAAGGTTCCGGCAGGGGCGGTATACGGCTCCGCGGACAGTGAACATATTCTGTTGGTAGCAGGAGGGCAAAAGGCTGTATGAGAGCATTGGGCATTATCAGTTTCGAAGACAATACGGTCTCCATTGACGGACTGGATGAATTCCGGCCTGTAGCCGCCATCGGTATGATGGGACGGTACCGTGTGATTGATTTCGTTCTGAGCAATATGACGAACAGCGGCATCGACAATGTGCAGGTCTACTGCAAGGAGAAGCCGCGGAATCTGTTCGAGCATCTGCGGGATGGTTCGGACTACAATATCAACTCCAAGCGGGGAAACCTGCGGATCCTCTACGGTGAAAGGGAGTTCCCTGCTCCGGTATACAATACGGACGTAGCGAACTTTATGCTCAATATGCAGTACATCGAAGGAACCAATGTGCCCTATGTACTGGTGGCGCCGTCCTACTTTGTCTATTCCTATGATTTCAACGATATGCTCAAGGAACATGAACGTACCAAGGCGGATGTATCCGTACTGTACATGAATACGAACCAGGGCAGGACGAGGTATCTGGGCTGCGACAGCCTGGAAGTGAACAAAGGCCACCGGGTAACGGTTATCCGCCGGAACATGGGACGCTACCAGAGAGCGAAGATCTCCATGGAAGCGTATCTGATGCGCAAGGATCTGTTCATCTCCCTGGTCAAGGAAGCGTATGAGACCTCAGCGCTGTACTGGTTCAAGGATATCCTGCGGGACAAGGTGGATTCTCTGCTGGTCCAGGGTGTGCCGGTCGGTGGATACATTGCCTGCCTGAACTCTCTGCCAGAGTACTACCGGGCCAATATGGAACTGCTGGATCCGGCCAATGTCAGGAAACTGTTCAAGAAGGACAGGCCGGTCTATACCCAGACCAGGGATTCCAGTCCGACTGCCTACAAGGGCGAGGGAAAGGCTGTGAATTCAATCCTGGCCAATGGATCGGTCATTGAGGGTACGGTCATCAATTCGCAGATCGGCCGTAATGTACATATCGGCAAGGGTGCAGTGGTCAGGAACAGCATTATCCTGACAAGTGCGGAAGTAGGTCCGAATGTCACGCTTGACCACGCTGTCGTGGACAAGTACGCAATTGTAAAGACGGTCAAGGAACTGACGGGCACGGAGGAACTGCCGGTCTATGTAAAGCGGCGTGACCGCATCTAGAGGTGAAGGCATGAAGATTCTGTTTGTAGCGGGAGAAGGGCTTCCCTTTGTCAAGACAGGCGGCCTGGCCGATGTCATCGGCAGTCTCCCCAAGGTACTGGTGAAAAAAGGCTGCGACTGCCGGGTGGTGCTGCCGCTCTACAGCCACGTCATTATGGACCACTACAATGAACTGGCGCGTCTGGGAACGATGTCCGTGCGCTTCGGCAATGCGGAGCAGCCAGCGACGTTCTACCGCGGCGAGGACTCCGGTGTTACGTATTATTTCATTGAGCACCAGGGTTTCTTCGAGCGGGATTCACTGTACGGGTACTATGACGATGGAGAGCGCTTTGCGTTCTTCCAGCGGGCAGCGCTGGATATGCTCAGCTTCCTGGACTGGTGGCCGGACATCATCCATTCCAATGACTGGCAGAGCGGTATGATCCCGCTGCTGGCGAGGAACGTATACGGCGGAGATGAACGCTACCGGAACATCAAGCATGTCTATACGATCCACAATCTGGCTTTCCAGGGCAATTTCTCCAAGGATCTGCTGTGGTCCAGGCTCGGGATCGATGATTACTACTACAACAACGGTGCAGTCCGTTTCGATGACGGTATCAGCTTCATGAAGTCAGCGCTGGTGTTTGCGGACAAGATCACGACAGTATCTCCCACCTATGCCAGGGAAATCCTGACACCGGGCTTCGGAGAGCGGATGAATGAAGTGCTGAAATACCGGCAGGAAGATCTCTGCGGCATTGTGAACGGCATTGATACGGACAACTGGAATCCGCTGAGCGATCTGCGGCTGGCCAAGAACTACAGTCTGCGCAATTATGTATCGGGCAAGCGCGAGAACAAGAAAAAGCTTCAGGAGATGCTGGGGCTGGAAGTCCGGAGCGATGTCATGGTCATCGGTCTGGTATCCCGGCTGACGGGCCAGAAGGGTGTCTATATGATCACTTCCGGCATGCACGAGATGATGCGCAGGAACCTGCAGTTCGTCGTACTGGGCACCGGAGAGCGGGCGGCAGAAGATGCGTTCCGTTCCATGGAGAACATGTACCAGGGCAGAATGGTCTACTACAGCGGCTACAATGAAGACCTGGCGCATATGATCTATGCCGGCTGCGATGTCTTCCTGATGCCTTCCATGTATGAACCCTGCGGCATCAGCCAGATGATCTCCCAGCGCTACGGTACCCTGCCGGTGGTCAGGGAGACCGGCGGACTGTCGGATACGGTTATGCCGTACAACGAGTATACAGGCGAAGGAAACGGCTTCAGCTTCCACGGTGAAAGCTCAGGCAACCTCATGGACGTCCTGGACTATGTGCTCAGAACGTACTATGATAACCCGGCAGGCTGGAGAGGCCTGGTGCACAGCGCAATGAAAACGGATGTGTCGTGGAACAGGAGTGCAGATGCCTACCTGGCGCTGTATAATAGTATCATCGGCAATTGAGAAGGAGAGTCAGATATGAAGACAAAGACATTGAAGGATTTTGATGTAAAGGGTAAACGTGTCATTGTCCGTGTGGATTTCAATGTGCCCCACAAAGGGGAAACCATTACGGATGACAACAGGATTATGGCGGCCCTGCCGACCATCAACTGGTTGACGGAACGCGGCGCCAAAGTGATTCTGCTGAGCCATCTCGGCAAGATCAAGACAGAGGAAGACAAGGTGAAGAACGACATGGCTGTCGTTGCGAAGCGCCTTGCGGAAGTACAGGCAGCGCCGGTGGTGTTTGTGCCGGAGACCAGGGGAGAAGCTCTGGAGGCTGCGGTTGCGGCAATGGAGGACGGCTCCATCGTTCTGATGCAGAATACGCGCTATGAACCGGGTGAGACGAAGAATGATCCGGAACTGGGTGCGTACTGGGCATCCCTGGGCGATCTGTTCATCGAAGATGCGTTCGGTTCCGTGCACCGTGCCCATGCAAGTACCGTCGGTATTCCGACACACCTGCCGCACGGCGCAGGCTTCCTGGTGGAAAAGGAACTGGAAGTCCTGGGCGGTGCGCTGGAGAATCCGAAGCGTCCGTTCGTAGCGATTCTGGGCGGTGCGAAGGTATCCGACAAGATCGGTGTCATCGAGAACCTGCTGAAGACAGCGGACAAGGTCCTGATCGGCGGCGGCATGGCCTACACATTCGCGGCCGCGGAAGGCGGAAAGATCGGTACATCCCTGCTGGAAGCCGACAAGGAAGAGCTGGCGAAGGAATTCATCGAAAAGGGTGCAGGCAAACTGTACCTGCCGGTGGATACGGTTGTAGCGAACGATTTCGACAATCCGGGTGACATTCATACCGTGAAGTCCGGTGAGATTCCTGACGGATACATGGGTCTGGATATCGGCGATGGTACCATTGAAGCCTTCAAGAAGGCACTGGAAGGTGCAAAGACCGTATTCTGGAACGGTCCGATGGGCGTGTTCGAGAAGCCTGAGTTCGCAAAGGGAACCATTGAGATCTGCAAAGCGCTTGCGGAGCTGGATGACGCAACGACGATCATCGGCGGCGGCGACAGTGCTTCGGCAGCGAAGAACCTCGGCTATGCTGAGAAGTTCAGCCATATCTCTACAGGCGGCGGAGCCTCCCTGGAGTTCATGGAAGGAAAGAGTCTGCCGGGTGTGGCAGTCCTGGAGGAAGAGTGAGCTATGCGTAAGCCTATCATTGTCGGAAACTGGAAGATGAATATGCTCAGAGCGGATGCGGCAGCCTTCTTCGAGGCAGTCGAACCGGTTCTGACAGGAGAAGAGCGTGCAGATTACGGCATCGGTGCGCCGTTTACCGCCCTGGATACCTGCACAGCCCATGCGAAGCATCTGATCGTAGCAGCGGAAAACTGCAATGAAAAGGACAGCGGTGCGTTTACGGGTGAAGTCAGTGTACCGATGCTGGCGGAGACCGGAATCACCTACTGCATCATCGGGCACTCCGAGCGCCGGCAGTACTACGCTGAGACATCGGCAGCCTGCGCGCGCAAGGCAAAGCGTCTGTTTGCGGCCGGCATTACACCGATTCTCTGCGTCGGCGAGACAGAAGAGGAATATGTTGCCGGAAAGACAGTGGACGTACTGAAGGAAGAACTGGAAGGTTCCCTGGAAGGACTGACAGCGGATGAAGCTGCGAGGATTGTCATTGCCTATGAACCGATCTGGGCGATCGGTACAGGCAGGAGTGCGGACCAGAATACAGCACAGGAGTGCTGCAGAACCGTACGCGGCATCGTCCGTGATCTCTTCGGTGAGGAGACAGCTGCAGCGGTCAGGATCCAGTACGGCGGCAGTGTCAAGCCGGAGAATATAGCGATGTACATGGCATGCGAGGACATTGACGGTGCGCTGATCGGGGGTGCTTCCCTGAAGGCGGATTCGTTCAAGGCGATCATCGATGCAGTAAAATAGGAACGGGAGGAAACAAGGTTATGCCTATTATTACAAGTGTTTATGCACGTGAAGTACTTGATTCACGCGGCAATCCGACAGTAGAGTGCGAAGTGGCTACAGAGTCCGGCGCATTCGGAAGAGCAATCGTACCGAGCGGTGCGTCCACCGGTGAACATGAAGCCGTTGAGCTGAGAGACGGAGACGCAGAGCGCTACGGTGGAAAAGGTACACTGAAGGCCGTTGTGAATGTCAATACAAAGATTGCGGATGCGATCATGGGAATGGATGTTACGGACCAGAAGGGCATTGATACAGTCATGCTCGAGCTGGACGGCACTCATACAAAGGCGAACCTGGGCGCGAACGCGATCCTGGCGGTATCGCTGGCCTGCGCGCATGCTGCAGCGGACTACTGCGGTCTGCCGCTGTACCAGTATATCGGCGGCCCGAACGGCAAGGTTATGCCCGTTCCGATGATGAACGTGCTCAACGGTGGCAAGCATGCGGATTCCGCAACAGACTGCCAGGAGTATATGATCATGCCTGTCGGTGCGAAGACAGTCCACGATGCAGTGCGTATGGGCGCAGAAGTCTTCCATGCGCTGAAGAAGGTCCTGACAAAGTACGGATACAATACGAGTGTCGGTGATGAAGGCGGCTATGCGCCTGCGTGTGTTCCGGGCGGCGACGGACCGCTGGAGAGGCTGGGCAATGAAGGCCCGCTGGCACTGATTACCGAAGCCGTGGAAGCTGCCGGCTATGTACCGGGCGAGGACATTATGTATGCGCTCGACCTGGCATCCAGTGAATTCTATGATGCAGATCTTGACCGCTATGTGCTGAAGCGCTCCGGTGAGGGTGAGAAGACAGCGGAAGAAATGATTGATATGCTTGATACATGGTGCGAAAAGTATCCGATCATTTCCATCGAGGATGGTCTGAGCGAGAACGACTGGAAGGGCTGGAAGAAGCTGAATGCCCGTCTGGGAGACCGTGTACAGCTGGTCGGTGATGACCTGTTCGTTACCAATACCGACTTCATCCGCAAGGGCATTGATGAGAAGGCTGCGAACTCTGTTCTGATCAAGCTGAACCAGATCGGTACACTGACCGAGACACTGGACGCGATCGAAATGGCCAAGGAAGCCGGCTGGACAGCTGTTGTTTCCCATCGTTCCGGTGAAAGCGAAGACACAACAATCGCTGACCTGGTTGTCGGCATCAACGCCGGTCAGATCAAGACCGGTTCCCTGAGCCGTACCGACAGAATCGCGAAGTACAACCAGCTGATGCGCATTGAGGAAGAGCTCGGCGCAACAGCACAGTACCGCGGCAAGGATGTCTTCTACAACCTGAAGAAAGGCGCAAAGACAAAGAAGCGCGCTGCCAGGAAGAAGTAAGCGGAATATCCGGATATGAAAAACCCCTGTGAAGGGGTTTTTAATTGTTTCTTCAGCAGACCGTAGGCCTGTCCGGTATCCAGGTGGACAAACGGTTCGGCTGTCATGGTGAAGCCGGCTTCTTCGGAGAAGATCATGATGATGTTGGATCCTCCGAAGCGGAAACAGCCCATGGGATCACCCTTGCGGACAGCCTTGCCGGGTACGATCTCCGGCTCGAAGTTCACCGAAGAGACCTGGCACATGCCGACCGGCAGGATGGCTGCCAGACCACCGGTATTCAGTTCCAGAACAATGACGCCTCTGGTCTCGATGGACTGCCAGCCGACGTCCTCCGAACAGTACTCTTTGTATTTCCCGAGATCCTTGTCCCAGATGATGACACCGCCCGGTGCAACGTGTCCGGGAATACGGTAGATTTCCTTTACGGTCCCGCTGACAGGGAAATGGTAGCGATGGTAGTCAAACACATCCAGGAAGGTATGGGTCAGGGTACCGTTGGCGAATGCGTGCGCATACTGTGAATCACCGAGCAGTGCCGGGATGTTTGACAGTGTCGCTGTCTTGACCGTGATTCCGCGGCCGTAGTCCTTCTCTTCGGCTATGATCCGGCTCTCTGCGTCGATGCGCAGGAATGCCTGCACTGCAGCGTCTGCCGGGGATACGACAACATGGTCATCCTCCGGTGACGCAATGGGGCGCAGAGAGGGATCCCGCAGTTTTCTGGCAAAGAAGTCATTGAAGGACTTCCACTCTGCCGGATCCTCGTACAGACCATCGCCGAGATGAAAATCAGGATTGGCCAGGGCGGTCAGGAAGTACTGTACGTTCCAGGAGCCCGGTGTCTCCAGGAACCGGCCGCATTCCTGGATCATCCGGATGAACCAGGAACGGTAGGGCTCATGGTAAAGAAGGGAATTATGATAGTATCCTTTGCCGGACAGTTCATCCAGGGGCTGTTCACAGATGTAGTACAGACAGCCCATGCTCTGGTCGATCCGGTCGTACAGTGTGGTAAAGACACCCTCAGGATGGATCTCCCAGGGCATGGCCTGTACGGAACGATCGAGGAACGCATAGTAGGATTCCAGACTGTCTACGGGATTGGTCAGGGGATCGGGGTTGGTTTCCTTGGCCTGAAGGATGGATTTCTTCAGCAGATGCTCCAGTTCTCCGTTTTCTTCAACCAAACGGATCAGCTCCTGTGTAATCGGTAAATAATTCTCTTTGTTCATAATCCCATTATATAGAAAAGATCCGCGTTCTGCGGATCTTCCGGCATTACTTGCCTTTGAATTCTGCCTGCTTGCCCTGGATGACAGCGAGCAGTCCCTCACGGCTGTCTTCTGTCGCACCGACAATCTTCGCCGTCTCTACTTCATAATTCCTGGCTTCCGCAAAGGTGCCGTAGATGGCCTTGCGTACGCATTCCTTGAAGTAGCGTACCGCGATCGGTCCGGCAGTGGACATCTTCTTCGCAATCTGCAGGCCGATGTCGTAGACTTCATCATCGGGCACAACTTTACTGATGAGCCCGAGTTCATAGGCCTGCTGACCGGTGAAGTCTTCGTTCAGGAACATGTAGTCCATCATCTTGTTGCGGCCGATCCAGATCGGCAGACGCAGGCTGCTCATGCCCCAGGAACCGACGGTAGCGTAGTAGATGTCGCCGTCGTGGATGCGCAGGTTTTCAGAACCGATGCGGATGTCGAAGGCACTGAAGATGGCAGTGGAGCCGCCTACAACAAGGCCTCTCGCCGCGACGATGGTTCCTTTGGGATAGTTGTCAATGCACTCGACAAGCCGGCTGCCCAGTTCGGAGAAGGACTCAGGAATATCCTCCGCCTGTCCGGAGAAGGCTTTGCGGATATCATCAGCGTCCGCGCCGGCGGAGAAATGCTCTCCGGTGCTCTGCATGTAGACGGTACGGATGCTGTCGTCATTTTCAAATTCTTTGAATGCTTCATAGACTTCTTTGAGCATCCGTTTGGAGAAAGAGTTCCGCGGGGGATTGTTCAGCGTAATGATGCCGACCATTCCGTCCCGGGACAGTTTGATCTGTGTATAATCCATAGGGTTATTCCTCCTGAGAACCATTATAGGAGATAGAAGATGCACTGTCCTGCAGAAAAGGTACGGAGCGCTGGAAAAACGTCACTGTTTCTGAAAGCAATGAAACAAAACCCCGTGATACAATATCAATGCAGAGGAGAGAGAGGGCAGACTATGAAACTGGCAGAAGCGCTGCAGGAAAGAGCGGATCTGAACAATAAGATTGATGAACTGAGAAGAAGACTGGGAAACGGAATGCTGGTCCAGGAGGGGGAGAAGCCCAATGAGGACCCTGAGGAACTGCTGAAGGAACTGAACGGGGCACTGGAACGGCTGGAAGTGCTCATGGGTGCGATCAATCTGACCAACTGCCGGACAAAGGCAGCCGGTATGAGCCTGACAGAGATCATTGCCAGGAAGGATGCGCTGATGGTGAAGGTATCCGCGTACCGGGATCTGGTTCACCTTGCCGGGCAGAATACCAACCGGGCAAGAGGAACGGAAATCAAGGTACGGCCTACCGTCAATGTCCGTGAAATGCAGAAAACAGTGGATGAAACTGCAAAGGAGATCCGCAGGCTGGACAATCTGCTGCAGGAGACGAACTGGAAAACAAAGCTGATTGAGAAGTAAACCCTCAGCAGGTAGTTCTTCAGGTGTGTATATCAGGCCCCAGCAGCCTTACGCTGGATCACTTGGATGGTGTACTGTGGACGGGTACAGGGGTTCGAATCCTCGAGCATTGTCATGTCCCGATTGCGTATACATGCATGAATCATAACGCATGGTTATCACCGGATATAGACTGAAGAACGAGGGCGGCGACCGGGGACAGATAGGGTTTGCAGAGCAGGTTTTATTCTGCTATAATATCCGAGCACACAGGGAGAGTTGTTGAATATGCTGAATGCACTGTTGATGATTGTTTCGGCAATCCTGATCATATTGAGTCTGCTGCAGTCCGGAAAGTCGGACGGAATCTCAGGGGCTTTTACCGGAAACGGCGATCTGAATCTGTTCCAGAACTCCAAGGAGAGAGGTTCAGAGAAAACACTGACCAACGTAACGATGGTTATGGGAATCATCTTCTTCGCGCTGGTCATTGCGATCCGCATGATCGGATAATCAACCGATGGGATTCATCGGTTTGTTTTTTTATGGAAATGATGGATGAAGGAAAAGTACTGGAGAGCATCCGGTCGGAGAACAAGCCGGTCACAATGACCAGGCTGGAAGAGAAGCTCGGTGTCAGGACATCGGGTGATTTTGCTGTACTGAGCAGGATTCTGGGGATTCTGGAGGACAAAAGCCTGCTGTTCCGTACCCGGGACAACCGGTATATAACAGCCGAGCAGAAAGGATATGTCATCGGCAGGATCCACGTAACGGTCCAGTCTGTCGGATTCGTGGACACAGAGAACGGCTCTGTACGCATCGAAAAGGAAGACCTGAACGGTGCGATGAACGGGGATGAAGTAGTGGCCGGTGAGAACCGGGTGCTGTCCGTGCTGAAACGGGCAGCCAGTGAAGTGACCGGTACATTTACGGCGAAGGGAAAACGGCTGGTCTGTGTACTGAACGATCCGCGTACGGAAGCCATGCGGCATGTGCTGCACTTCCCGAAGGAACTGGGTCCGAAGGCGGGGATGAGCGTTGTGATGAAAATCGTGGACTATGGACCGCCGGCGCATCTGGAGTATGTCCGTACGCTCGGAGACGCAAGAGATCCGGAAACGGCCTGTGAAGCGCTGCTGATCGACTGCGGCGTACGGACACAGTATCCGGAGGAAGTACTGCAGGAAGCGGAAGCGATGCCCCGGGCGGTGGAAGACATCAGCGGCAGAACAGATCTGAGGAATGAAATGACAGTGACGATTGACGGCGATGATTCCAAGGACTTTGACGATGCCGTATCCGTCAGCCGGATGCCGGAAGGCTGGCGGCTGAAGGTATCCATAGCGGATGTCTCCTGGTATGTCAGGGAAGGGAGCGCATTGGACAAGGAGGCGTTCCTGCGCGGCTGTTCCGTCTATACCCCGGTCAGAACGGAAGGGATGCTGCCGGTGCAGCTGAGCAACGGCATCTGCAGCCTGAATCCCGGTGTGGACCGGCTGACCCTGACCTGCGATATGGTCATAGCCGAAGACGGTCATACGGAATCGTACACTGTGTATCCGTCCGTCATCCGTTCCAATGAACGCATGACGTACCGGAACGTCAATGCCGTGCTGGACGGAAACCCGGAGATCTGCGGAAGATATGAGCGGTACGTCCCGTTCCTGCAGGAACTGGCAGCGTGCGCGGATGCCATCAGGACGCACCGTCATGATAAGGGGGCGATTGACTTCAATGTTCTGGAAGCGGAAATCGAAGTCAATGCCCGCGGCTATGCCGTCAATGTAAAGGAACAGGAGCGCGGTCATGCGGAGCGGATCATCGAAGACTGCATGATTGCGGCGAATGTATGCGTAGCGCAGCTGATGCGGACAAACGGAATCCCGGCGGTATACCGGGTGCACGGTGAACCGGAATACAAGCGTCTGGAAAGCTTCCGGCGGATTTCCGCACTTTTCGGGCAGCCGTTCAATGCGAAAGGGAATGTACAGCAGAAGGATCTCCAGGCATATCTGGAATCTGTGGAGGGCAGTGCGAATGAAACCGTCATTGCCCAGCAGCTGCTGCAGTGCATGGCCAAAGCCTATTACAGTGAGTCAGGTACCGGGCATTACGGACTGGCGGAGGAAGACTACCTGCACTTCACGTCCCCGATCCGGCGCTATCCGGATCTCCTTGTCCACCGGATGCTCAGAAAGCATCTGTTCGAAAAGAACAGTGATCCGATGGATGCTGCAGTCTGCGCCGAGGCAGCGGTGCAGTCCAGCGAACGGGAGCGGATCAGCGTAGATGCGGAGCGGAAGTGCGATGCAGTGAAATCCGCGGAGTATATGCTGTCGCAGAAGGGCAGGAAGTTCCGCGGTGTAATCTGCTCGGTGAACCGGTCAGGTATGTATGTACGTCTGCCGAATACCGTAGAGGGACTGGTATCCATGAAATCCCTGGAAGACGATTACTATGAGTTCGATGAAATGAACCGGGCAATAACAGGCAGAAGGACGCACCGGACATTCCGGCTCGGAGAAGAGATCGAAGTACTGGTTGCCGACGCGTCCGTGGAGAAGGGCACAGTCGACTTCACCATTGAACAAAAGCCGGCAGCACGCAGACCGGAGCGCGGGAAGCGTCAGGATATGAGAAGAGGAGGTGCACGCCGTGGCAGAAAAAACGGGAGAAAAGAATATCGTCGTTAACCGGCGGGCAACCCATGATTATTTCATAGAAGAGCGTATAGAGGCCGGCATTGAACTGACAGGTACGGAGATCAAGTCCGTGCGGAAGGGCAAGGTGCAGTTCGCAGATTCCTGGATCACCATCGTCAAAGGGGAAGCCTGGATCAAAGGAATGCATATCTCACCGTACGAATACGGCAATATCTTCAACGTAGATGAGACACGTGACCGGCGTCTGCTGCTGCATAAGCTCGAGATCCGCCGGCTGTACGATAAAGTGCGCCTGAAGGGATTCACCCTGATTCCGGTCCGGATGTACCTGAAGAACGGCAGGGCGAAGATGGAGATTGCCCTGGCCAGGGGCAAGAACCTGTATGACAAGCGGGAGTCCGCAAAGCTGCGGGATGCCAAGAGAGAAATGGAGAAAGCGTTGAAGCTGAAATGATCATGGAAGACTTTATGGAAATACTGAGAGCCCATCTGTCCCGGTATCCGGAAATGCGTCCGGAAGACTGCATCAAGCTGCTCTACCAGCATCATTTCGGTCCCGGCCATGCGATCGGTGATGAGCAGCAGGCACTGCAGGCTCTGCAGGAAGAGTGCCGGAATCTTCCCGACAGTGAAGAGGAACTGTTCATGCCCATCGGCCACTGGCTGGTGCGGATGGATCTGCGCCAGGCGATGAAGCAGTACACACCGGAGCAGATCAACCGCTGGTCTGTCCAGACAGCCGCAAACTGCCGCGGCTCCATGGCAGAGTTCATGCAGGACCTGAAGGAACTGAAGAAGAACATCACACAGCTTCCGGTGCTGTTTGATCAGGAAGCGTTTGATGTCTACTTTGCCTACTACCGCTCCCGGGGCTATCCCATTCCCCGCCACAGCAAGCAATACAGAGATCTCTATCATCCGCATTACCGGGTGCTGCGCGTCAACATCTGGAATCTGGACTGAACATGAAAAAATCCGGTGAGGGAACCGGATTATTTTCATATCTGTCCTTCCGCATGCCGTCGGAGAACAGGAGATTGCAGATACAGCTACGGGCTAAGGAGAACATTTCCGGAGATAGGACAGTTGCCTGAAGGAGGGAGCCCGTAGTACTGATCTACATATGTTAGTACTAACTAACTGATACCAATATATACCTGCTGTCACAGTCCGTCAACAGTTTTTTGACTGAAATCAAATAATTATGCAAAACGATTGTTTTTGTATTGCAATATACCCTACGGGGGTATACTATAATAACGAGGTGAACAGCATGAGTGAAGTGTATGAAGAAATAATGGACGGTGTACATCACCGTAAAAGGACCGAGAAGGAAAAAAGGGAACTGTCGGCACGGCTGAAGCGGATCGAAGGCCAGATCCGCGGCATCCAGAACATGGTGGAGAAGGATGCCTGGTGTCCTGATATCCTGACGCAGGTATCCGCCGCAACCAGCGCGCTCAACAGCTTCAATAAAGTACTGCTGGCGCAGCATATCAAGGGATGTGTTGCCCAGGATATTCTCAACGGCGATGAAGATTCAGTGGATGAGCTTGTGAACGTGCTTCAGAAGCTCATGAAATAGGAGACGGATATGGAACAGTATCTTGTAACAGGTATGTCCTGTGCTGCATGTCAGGCACGGGTAGAGAAAGCGGTGAGCAGTGTTCCGGGGGTGACTTCCTGCGCGGTCAGTCTGCTGACGAATTCCATGGGTGTAGAAGGCACGGCATCCGCAGGGGACATCATCCGGGCAGTGGAAGATGCCGGATACGGCGCGTCCTTGAAAGGGGCAGGAAAAGCACTGAGCGCTGCGGAGAAGGCCGCGATGGAAGAAGACGCACTGGTTGATCGGGAAACACCGAAGCTGAAGAGAAGGCTGCTGCTGTCGGTGGGCTTCCTGCTGGTGCTGATGTACATTACGATGGGACACAATATGTGGGGATGGCCGCTTCCGGGCTTCCTGGTGCACAACCACATCGGACTGGGCATTCTGCAGCTCTGCCTTGCGGTCATTGTGATGATCATTAACCACGCGTTCTTTACGAGCGGATTCCGGTCTTTGCTGCACGGTGCACCGAACATGGATACACTGGTTGCGCTGGGCTCTTCCGTCTCATTGGCGTGGAGCCTGACGGTCCTGCTGCGCATGACAGTCATGGTGACCAACGGTACAGCAAACATGGATCTCATGGATCTGTACCACAATCAGATGTACTTTGAATCCGCCGCGATGATTCCGGCTCTGATTACGGTTGGCAAGATGCTCGAAGCGATGTCCAAGGGCAGGACGACCGATGCGCTGAAGGGTCTGATGAAGCTGGCACCGAAGACGGCCGTGCTGCTCAGGGACGGCGCTGAGACGGAAGTCAGCATCGATGAAGTCATGAGCGGTGATGTATTTGTAGTCCGTCCCGGGGAAAGCATTCCGGTGGACGGCATCGTACTGGAAGGATCCAGCGCTGTAAACGAATCGGCCCTGACCGGAGAAAGCATTCCGGTTGACAAGGTTCCGGGAGACAAGGTCTCTGCTGCGACCATCAACCAGTCCGGCTATATCCAGTGCCGGGCCACCCGGGTCGGTGAGGATACCACACTGTCGCAGATCATCCGCATGGTGAGCGATGCGGCAGCCACGAAGGCACCGATCGCCCGGATCGCAGACAAGGTATCCGGTGTATTCGTACCGGCAGTCATTGCCATTGCGGCGGTCACGACCGGAGGCTGGCTCCTGGCCGGGGCACCGCTGGCACAGGCGCTGGAGCGGGGCATCTCCGTCCTGGTGATCTCTTGCCCGTGCGCGCTGGGACTGGCAACGCCGGTGGCCATCATGGTCGGCAACGGTATGGGCGCCAGGAACGGTGTACTGTTCAAGACATCGGAATCCCTGGAACAGGCCGGCAGAGTACAGATCATCGCTCTGGACAAAACAGGAACGATTACTCTGGGAGAGCCGAGCGTTACGGATCTGATTCCTGCCGAAGGCGTGGAGCCGGGTGAACTGATGGCGAAAGCCTATGCACTGGAGAAGAAGTCCGAACATCCGCTGGCCGGAGCCATTGTCCGGGAAGCGGAAAGCACGGGCGTACAGGCTCAGGAAGCAGAGTCCTTTGAAGCACTGCCGGGCAATGGCCTGAAGGGTGTACTGGAGGGCAGAAGCCTGTACGGCGGCAGCCGGAAGTTCATTGCCGGTCTGGCGGCGATCCCGGCAGAGCTGGCAGAGCAGGCGGATGGATTGGCGGAGCAGGGAAAGACACCGCTGTTCTTCATGGAAGACGGCAAAGTGCTCGGCATCATCGCGGTAGCGGATGTCATCAAGGAAGATTCCCCGCAGGCAATCCAGGAACTCCGGAACATGGGCATTGAAGTCGTGATGCTGACAGGTGACAACGAGAAGACAGCGAAAGCGATCGGCAGACAGGCCGGTGTGGATCGTGTGGTAGCGGGTGTACTGCCGGACGGCAAGGAGACGGTCATCCGGGAGCTGCAGAAACGCGGCAGGACCGCAATGGTCGGCGATGGAATCAACGATGCACCGGCGCTTACCCGGGCAGATACCGGCATTGCGATCGGCGCCGGTACGGATGTAGCGATTGATTCCGCGGACATCGTACTGATGAACAGCCGGCTGAGCGATGTGGCTGCTGCAGTGCGTCTGAGCCGCAGAACGCTGCAGCACATCCACCAGAACCTGTTCTGGGCCTTCTTCTACAACCTGATCCTGATTCCGGTTGCGGCAGGACTGACACCGTTGAAGATCAATCCGATGATGGGCGCTGCGGCGATGAGCCTGTCCAGCTTCACAGTCTGCATGAATGCGCTGCGCCTGAATCTGTTCAATATGCATGATGCCTCAAAGGACAGGCCTTTGGCGCATCCTGCACAGCCGGAAGAAGAAAAGAAGAAAGAAGATACAATGGAAACAGTACTGAAAGTGGAAGGAATGATGTGTGAGCATTGCGAAAACAGGGTGCAGAATGCTTTAATGAAGATTAAGGGTGTGCAGTCCGCAAAGGCGGATTATCATACCGGTACGGTCAAGGTGGAAACGATCGGGACAGTCGATCCTGAACGGATGAAGCAGGCCGTAGAAGCAGAAGACTATACCTGTCTGGGAATTGTCGGTGAAGAGGAGGACAAGCATATGAAGGTAGTAATGAAGATTGAAGGAATGATGTGCCCGCACTGTGAGATGACGGTCAAAAAGGCGCTGGAAGGCGTGGACGGTGTCATCAGCGCAGCAGCGGACCATGAGAAGAACGAAGCGGTTGTTGAAGTGGAAGGTACGGTGGACCGTGAAGCCCTGAAGCAGGCCGTAGAAGCGAAGGATTACAAGGTTACAGAGATTGCGTAGTCTGCGCATCCGGAGGTGAAACAATGCAAGGTATTATTACAGCGGCTGTAATCGTCGTGATTATAGTCATCGTTCTCATCAACTGCATCCGGATCGTTCCGCAGGAGAGTGAATATGTTGTGGAACGTCTGGGCAAATACCATACAACCTGGTCTGCAGGCATGCATCTGAAGATGCCGGTCATCGATCAGGTCAGACGCAGGGTACTCCTGAAGGAACAGGTTGCGGACTTTGCGCCCCAGCCGGTCATTACCAAGGACAACGTTACGATGCAGATCGATTCCGTCGTCTACTTCAAGGTCATGGAGTCGAAACTCTATACCTACGGTGTAGAGAATCCGATCATGGCAATGGAGAACCTGACCGCGACAACACTGCGTAACATCATCGGTGATCTGACGCTGGATGAAACGCTGACATCCCGTGACCGGATCAACTCCCAGATGCTGGCCATCATCGACGAAGCGACCGATGCCTGGGGCATCCGGGTCAACCGTGTCGAGCTCAAGAACATCCAGCCGCCGACAGCCATCCGTGAAGCGATGGAGAAGCAGATGAAGGCAGAACGTGAGAAGCGTGCCGCAATCCTTCAGGCAGAAGGTGAGAAGCAGTCCATGATCCTTCAGGCGGAAGGTAAGAAGGAGTCGGCTGTGCTGAATGCAGAAGCCGCAAAGCAGGCAACGATTCTGGCGGCGGAAGCCGAGAAGCAGAAGGAGATCGAAGAGGCGACAGGACGTGCGGAAGCCATCCGCAAGGTTCAGGAAGCGCAGGCAGACGGTATCCGTATGCTGAAGGAAGCAGGTGCGGATGAAGCAGTCATCCGGCTGAGGAGCCTGGAGGCGCTGCAGGGTGTAGCGAACGGTCAGGCGACAAAGATCATCATTCCTTCGGACATCGCATCGCTCACCGGTCTGATCGAAGGCGTGAAGGAAGCCGTCAAGTAGGAATATGGAGTTTATCGGCATCTTCCTGCTGGCGATGATTGTGATTACGATCGGTTCAATCAGAAGAGCGCAGCAGACAGTGGTGTCCGGCAGACGTCCGGTTTCTTCGGACGGGCATGAAGTACCGCCGGAGGAAGATCTGACGGTGAACACCAGTGCGGGCCATTATGCCCACCGTGAGCACAATGAGGATGATTTCGGCAGAAGGTACATCGTCCACAATGAGCCGGTTCAGGGGTATGTAATCCTGAACGGGATCATGTGGAAGCTTGAGGACTGCAAGGATCTGTAGGAGGGGAACGGGAGTTCCTCTCCTTTCGGTTGAGAATGAGGGTCTGATATTGTAGAATACAGGTATTGCGGCGTAGCCAAGCGGTAAGGCAGGAGACTTTGACTCTCCCATTCGTGTGTTCGAATCACGCCGCCGCAGCCATCGGAGAACCTCTTCTGTCTTCAGGAGGGGTTCTTCATATACAGGAGGAACGGATATGGAGTATATCAGAGTTACAAAGGACAATCTGGAACAGGAACATATCTGCTGTGCCATTTCCAGCAATAAGGATATTCAGGTGGCTTCCAAGAAAGCCTGGCTGCAGGAGCGCTTTGATGACGGTCTGGTGTTCCTGAAGAGTACAGGGCGGGGAAAGTGCTTCATCGAGTACATACCGGCTGAGAATGCCTGGAATCCGATCACAGCTGCAGGATACATGTACATAGACTGTCTGTGGGTATCCGGATCCTTCAAAGGCCATGGATATGCCAATGACCTGCTGGAAGCCTGCATCGCCGACAGCAAGCATAAGGGGAAGCAGGGACTGTGCATCCTGTCTTCCGCAAAGAAAAAGCCGTTCCTTGCGGATCCGAAGTTCCTGGCTCATAAAGGATTCAAAGTCTGTGATGAAGCGGACAACGGAATCCAGCTGTGGTATCTGCCGTTTGTGGAAAATGCGGATGTTCCGGCATTCAAGGAATGCGCAAAGCACCCGCATACCGAGGAAGACGGCTATGTTCTGTACTACACCAGCCAGTGCCCGTTCAATGGAAAGTATGTACCGATCGTGGAACAGACGGCTGCAGAGAACGGCATTCCGTTCAGAGCGGTGCATCTGCAGAGCAGGGAAGAAGCACAGAACGCACCAACACCGGTGACGACCTATGCCCTGTTCCATGATGGTGTGTATCTGACCAATGAGCAGATGAACGACAAAAAGTTCCTGAAGCTGGCCGGCAGGTAATCGGCTGAAACCAAGAAAAAAGTACAGTCCGGACTGTACTTTTTGTTTTCTCAGAGCTCTGTCAGGATTTCATCCAGGATATCCAGGCAGGCGGATGAAGTTTCATCAAGCGCTTTGGTGTATTCGTCTGCACCACCGCTGACACTGTCGGATACCATCTTGATGAAAAGGGAAGGTATGCCGCTTCTGTCCGCAGTGATTACAATGCCTGCACATTCCATTTCACAGATGTCTGCTTCAAACTGTTCATGGAGCGCATTCTTCGCTGCGAATCCTTCTACGAACTTATCGCCGGAAGCACAGGTGACCGGACGTAGGTCCGGATGGTTTTTCCGAGCTTTAGCGAACAGTTCCTTGTTTACAGGGATGAACCGGGAAGGATAGTTCAGATATCTGCCGGGTTCGGTTCCATCTATGAAGGAACAATCGAAATCATAGTGCACAATGCGTTCGACAATGCAGGCACGGCTGATGGCCATATCATCCGTAAGTCCGCCGACAACACCGAAGTTGACGACGACATCGACGTCGAATTCGCTGATGAGGTACTGGGTGGCGGCTGCGGCGGCGATTTCCCCCGCACCGCTGTGCACGACATACAGGTCAAAATGCTGTGTATGGAAAATCATTGCCCGGAAGCCTTTGTGCTCTCGGATTTCATGGGGTGTTCCGTATTTTCTCTCCAGTGCCGCGATTTCTACGGCAACGACCATTCCTGCTTTGATCATAGGACTGCCTCTCTTTCCTGTGCATTATATCATGGTAGAATGATGACAGAGAACAGGAGACAGGAGTATGGAATACAGAACACTGGGGAAAACAGGGCTTCAGGTAAGCGAGATCGGTTTCGGCGGTGAGTGGCTGGAACGCCATCCGGAAGAAGAATCCGTCGCATTGGTAAAGTACGCGGCAGAGCAGGGGATCAATATCATCGACTGCTGGATGCCGGATCCAAAATCCAGGGATATCATCGGCAAAGGCATGGCCGGAAACCGGGAACACTGGATTGTCCAAGGCCATATCGGTTCCACCTACCAGAACGGTCAGTATGTACGTACGAGGGATATGAAGTATGTTGTGCCTGCTTTTGAGGATCTGCTGCAGAGGCTGCAGACGGACTATATAGATCTGGGCACAATCCACTACATCGATTCGGAAGAAGACTGGAATACGGCAATGAATACGGACTACATCAAGTATGTCCATGAACTGCATGACAAGGGTATCATCCGTCATATCGGACTGTCTACGCACAACCCGCGCATTGCAAAGAAAGCCGTAGAGACCGGATTCATTGAGATGATCCTCTTCAGCATCAATCCTGCCTTTGATATGCATCCGGCAACGGAGAACCTGGACAATATGTTCGGGGAATATGACACAGGCCTTTCCGGCATTGATCCGGAAAGGGCGGAGCTGTACCGTCTCTGTGAAGAGAAGAACGTAGGCATTACGGTCATGAAGGGATTCTTCGGCGGAAGACTGTTCGACGCGAAGACATCACCGTTCGGAGCGGCGTTCACCCCTGTACAGTGCATTCACTATGCACTGACCCGTCCGGGTGTCTGTTCCATCCTGTGCGGCTATGATACGAAGGAGCAGGTCGATGAAGCTGTGTCGTATCTGCGTGCGGATGATGATGCGAAGGATTATGCGAGCATCATTGCGTCTGCGCCTCTGCATGCCTACAGCGGCCAGTGCACATACTGCGGACACTGCAGGCCGTGTCCGGTGAACATTGATATCGCGATGGTGAACAAGTTCTATGATCTGGCTGTCCAGCAGCCGGCTGTACCGGAAAGCGTGCAGGCACACTATGAAGCGCTTGATGTGACAGCTTCGGCGTGCATCGGCTGCCGCAGCTGTGAAAGCCGGTGCCCGTTCGGTGTGGAAGTAGCGGAACGGATGATCCGGACCGCGGAACTGTTCGGCAAGTAAGTGATGAAGTACCGGTAAAAGAAAAGCCGGTCCGGAAGGCCTACTCAAGAATACAATTATTCACACAGTACTGGATGTTCCGATTGGCTTGTGCATGATGAACGGACGATCCGGACTGTTGTAATGATCAAGAGGGAAAAGGAATGAGCGGAGAAAAAAGGATCTGCCTGACCTTCGATGATGGTCCGTCAGAATATACGGAAAACCTGCTGGACGGTCTGGCAGAGAGGAATGCAAAA
>JAFOIY010000080.1 GCA_017420505.1 Solobacterium sp.
AGGATGAAGAAGAGAAGGAACTCATGCGGATCCCATCGAAGATCAATGATATGGCTATGGAAAAGTTCAAAGGGCTGGTCCATGAAGGCGTCACAGAAAGGGAAGTCGCTGCCCAGACCCTGGATATCTACAAATCGCTTGGCGCGGAAGCGTTCTCCTTTCCGTCCATCGTAGCCTTCGGTGCCAATGCGGCAGATCCGCATCACATGCCGGACGATACAGTCGTTAAAGAAGGGGATACCGTCCTCTTCGACGTCGGCTGCATGTACCATGGGTACTGCTCGGATATGACCAGAGTCTTCTTCTTCAAAAAGGAGCCGTCTCCTGCCCAGAAGAAGATCTACAACATCGTACGCAAAGCGAACGAAGACGCAGAAGCCATGGTCAAAGCGGGCATCACTCTGCACTCCATTGACAAGACCGCCAGGGATGTCATCCGTGCAGAAGGCTATGGGGAATACTTCACCCACCGTCTGGGGCACTTCATCGGTCTGGAGGACCATGAAGCCGGGGATGTCGCGGAAAACAATATGACCCTGACAGAAGCCGGCAATATCTTCTCGATCGAACCGGGCATCTACAAAGCGGATGAAGCCGGTGTCCGGATTGAAGACCTGGTCATTGTGACCGAGGACGGCTGTGAGGTCCTGAACCGGTTCCCGAAGGATATCCAGATCATCGGCTGATCATCCATCAGCAGGAAACAGAAAAACCCATGAATCCGATCATGGGTTTTCTTCATGTACGGAACAGTTGATCCTACTTGTTCAGATCAATCGTATGATGAACATGGCTACCGTTGGCAAGCACGTCGCGGATCGGACAGATCTGCTCGATCTCCGCCACGAATTCCTCTGCCTTTTCCGGTGTGATATCTGCAGACATGTGCACCGTTGTATGGATTTCCGCAAAGCCGGGACGACTGTGGTCTGCAGCGGAAATACCTTCGACATCCACAGAGAATGCTTTCAGATCGATACCGAATTCTCCCGCCATCTCGGACGCAATACCGGTCATGCAGCCGCCGAGCGCGCTCAGCATCAGCTCTCCGGGATTCATACCGACATTGCGGTCCTTGGTGTTGTAGCTTACGGTCAGGCCGCGGCTTTCGGACTCAACAGTGGTTCCGTCTTCCTTCAACGTTGTTTTAATCAGCATTGTTTCTTGTCTCCTTTTCTCTGAAGCCATTATAGCAGATCATTCTGCCTGGTTTTCTCCCTGGAAATCAATATGCATGTATTCTTCGTGCTCTGCAGTGAATACTGTGAACCCTTCTTCATCCAGTACAGCGTACGTACACGGATGGCCTCCCTTGGGCAGGGAAACAGACCCCGGATTCAGCAGATAAACCCCATCCACCGCATCTGCGGTCGGCACATGGGTATGCCCTGAGAGGAATACATCACCCGGCAACATCTCCGGCAGATTCTGCGGACCGTAGATGTGCCCGTGCGACATCACTATGCGTCTGCGGCCGAGCAGCAGGATATTGTACAGTCCCATGACAGGAAAGCGCAGCACCATATCATCCACTTCCGCGTCACAGTTGCCGCGGACGCAGATGATGTCATGCCAGAGCGGGTTCAGCTTCTCCATCACAAGCACAGGGTCGTATCCCCCGGGCACGCCGTTCCTCGGACCATGGTAGAGCACATCACCGAGGCAGAGCACAGCATCCGGCCTGTGCTTCTCATACGCACTGAGAACGGCTTCTGCGCCGGCGGATACTCCGTGGATATCGGATACTACGAGATATTTCATAAAGGTTCCTCCTGCGGTTTGAGTTTTGTTCACTGTATAAGATATCATAGGACTGGAAGGAAGGGATGAATATGCTGCTGACGATTGATGCAGGAAATACGAATATTGCACTGGGCCTGATGGACGGTGACAAGGTGGTCGGGACATTCCGGCTGATTACCAAAACACCGCGCACCAGTGATGAATTTGTGATGTGCTTCAATGAATTCTTTGAGACTCAGGGATTCCGGAAGGAAGATGTAGAGGATACAATCCTGTCCAGTGTTGTGCCGAAGGTGAACTATGCACTGTCTTCGGCTGTGATCAAGTATCTGGGGAAGATGCCGATCATCATTACCAAGGATACGGATACCGGTATTTCCCTGGATATGCCGAATCCATCGGAAGTCGGTGCGGATCTGATCGTGGACTGTGCCATGGCCTACCTGAGCTATCATCGCCCGTGCATCATCATTGATTTCGGTACAGCAACGACTTATACCTATGTATCCGGTGGCGGTCATTTTCCGTATGTTGCCATCCAGCCGGGACTGCGGACATCGGCGGACGCACTGACCGGACAGGCTGCCCAGCTTCCGGAAATCGAGATCCGCAAGCCGGAAACCGTACTTGGCTACAATACCATCACAGCCATGCAGGCGGGCATTATGTACGGCTATATTGGGTCCGTGGAATACATTATCAAGGCGATGAAGGAAGAGCTCCATGAGCCGGAATGCTATGTCATTGCGACAGGCGGACTGGGAAGGGCGATGACAGAGGCAACGGATCTGATCGATGAATACGATCCGGATGTTGCCTACAAGGGAATGTATCTGATCTATCAGAGAATGAAGAAAGCCTGAAAAGAACCGGACTTCCGGAACACAGATCAGGAATGCACAGAAAAAGGAGGATCCTGGGATTCTCCTTTATTGTTCTTTACTTCCAGAGGATATCCGGATAGACACCCTTGTCCTTGAGCTCTGCGACTTTCTCCTGTACGTACGGCTTGTCCTCACGGTAGGTAACACCGAACCACTCATCCGTACTGGAGAGGACCTTTACATCGCAGATGCCGTCTTCCAGCATCTCACCGACTGTAGTAGGCAGAACATACTCGCACTTCATCGGATTGGCTTCGTAGTTTTCCTTCAGGAACTTCTCGAAGTAGGGTGCAGCCTGATCGAATACCTTCGGTGTAAAGCCCCAGAAATTCATGGATACCAGCGTATCGGAATCCAGTTCTTCTTCACTGCCGTCATCATCGACGATGAATGCCTTTCCGTCCTTCTTGATGATGTTCTGGACTTCCTTGATCTTTGTGAGCAGCCCGTCCTTTGTCCGGCATACACCGCGGGTGACGGAACCGTGGTCCGTCAGTGTCTTGACGCACTGGTAGCCGACCATGGCATAGTGATCATCACTGATATTGTTGACCAGATAATCGTAGATTACCTTGTATGCATCCCTGCCGTAGAAGTCATCTGCATTGATGATGGCAAACGGTTCGTTGACAATGCCTCTGCATGCCAGCATGGCCTGCGTGGTGCCCCAGGGTTTCTCTCTGCCTTCCGGCGCAGTGAATGCACCGGGCAGGTCATTGATGTCCTGGTACGCGAAATCCACTTCCATCTCCTTGGCAACC
>JAFOIY010000081.1 GCA_017420505.1 Solobacterium sp.
AGTGCATTAATCTGCTTTGATTCGTCTTTCTGCAGCAGCTGCGGTGCTTTTGGAATCGTGCTTTTGATTATTCTCCAGTAGTTCCGGTTAATAAAAGCATTTGCTTTCTGCAGCATTCCGCCCGTGGAGCCACGTACTGCGTCAAGAAGATGATCTGTACCGGTATAACCTTCTTCCTTGGATTCCTCCAGCAATCTGATAATAGTATCCCTTCCGACAGAGAATTGGTTGTTCTGGAAATACAGTACAGCCAGTTCATATTTTGCCCATGCCCGCAGTATCTTTTCCTCTTCATCAGCCGGTTCTTCCTGGATGCACTGATTAAAGTATTTCTCAGCCTTGATAGTATTTACCGGTACCGGGCTGCCCTGTGAATAGTACTTGCCTGCCCAGAAGCCACCTTTCAGGTGCCATTTTTCAGCGCATCTGGTCATCCAGTACACCGTTTGCTCACCGTCTTTTTCAATGTAATCTCCCTGACCGTATTGGACAGAAAGATTGAACTGTGCAGCAGGCGAACCTGCTTCTGCTGCTTTTTTCAGCCAATCAATATACAGTTCTCGTTTGCCTTCATCCTTATCTTTGAGGTACGCAGCTCTGTAAGCAAGAGCCACCTTTCTCATGCTTTCCGGATTGCCTTCCTTCGCTTCTTTCAGCAATCTGTTGAACGTGCCGGCTGTGTTCTTCACCGGATTCTTTTCTTCGGTTTTCTGATCCTGCGGCCTGTACTTCGCAATCAAAGCAGCCTTGCGGTCCTTCTCTTTGACAGTCGTCTTTTTCACAGTGTGCTTCAGTGTTTTCTTTGCCATGGTGGTCTGTTCCTGCTGTTTATGCATTCATTATACTATCTGTCCCGGCTCTGCAATGATAAAAGCACCGGAATGATCCGGTGCTTTGTACAGTATCTATGCCTGTGTGTCGAGTTCCTTTGCTTTGGCGAACTGGGTATTGTACAGCTCCGTGTACACACCGCCCAGCTCCACCAGATCCTTGTGCTTGCCTCTCTCAACGATATGGCCGTCCTTCAGTACCAGGATCTCATCCGCATGCAGGATCGTGGAAAGCCTGTGCGCGATCAGGATGGACGTACGGCTGTCAATGAGCGGATCAATCGCTTCCTGGATGGCGTTCTCGGAGATGGAATCCAGGGAGGATGTTGCTTCATCGAAGATCATGACCGTCGGATCCTTGAGCAGTACACGGGCAATGGAGAGGCGCTGCTTCTCACCGCCGGACAGCTTCAGTCCACGGTTGCCGACCATGGTATTGTATCCATCCGGCTGGGCGGCGATGAAGTCATGGATGTTCGCCTTCCGGCAGGCATCCTCGATTTCTTCCTGGGTAGCGTCCGGCTTGGCGTAGAGCAGGTTCTCCAGGATCGTACCGTTGAACAGATAGGTCTCCTGTGTAACAATGCCGACATTGTCCCGGAGATCGCTCAGATCAATATCCCGTACATCAATGCCATCGAACGTTACCCTGCCGTCCACGACATCATACAGCCGGGGAATCAGGTTGACCGTGGTGCTCTTGCCGGATCCGGACGGACCGACGATGGCGACGGAGTTGCCTTCGGCGAGTTCAAAGTCTACGTCGTTCAGGATCATCCGGTCTTCATCATAGTAGAAGTAGACATGATCGAACCTGATGTTGCCGTGCGGATCCGTCAGGTGCACCGGGTTCTCCGGATTCTGGATCTCCACCGGCATATCATAGTAGTCGAAGATTCTGGTGAACATTGCCATTGCCCTGAGCCAGTCGACCTGGATGTTCAGCAGCGAGTTCACCGGACCGTACATCCTGCCGAGCAGAGCGACCAGTACGGAGATATCACCGACGGTGATCGAGCTGTCATACTTCATCATCAGAATGCCGCCGACAAGATACAGCAGCATCGGTCCTACGGAGCTGATCGTGGTGATTACAACCCGGAACCAGCGGCCTGCCATGGACTCTTTGATGTTCAGCTGGATCATCTTTTCGTTCGCGGCTACATATTTCTCATACTCAACATCTTCCTTGTTGAAGAGCTTCACCAGCAGCTGTCCGCTGACCGAGAGAGTTTCATTCAGGATGCCATTGATTTCATCATTGCATTCCTGGGACTCCCTTGTCAGTGCCCACCGGGTCTTTCCTGCTTTCCGGGTGGGAAGCGTGAACAGCGGTACGATCACAATGCCGAGCAAGGCCAGCACCCAGTTCTTCTGGAACATGGCGATCAGGGCAACGATCAGGGTGATTACATTGGAGATAATGGAAGTGAATGTACTGGTGATGACCTGACGGACACCATCAATATCGCTGGTCATACGGGTGATGATATCACCCTGGTTGTTCGTAGTGAAAAAGCGCTGGGACATGGACTGGAGCTTGCGGTACATCTGGTTGCGCATATCAAAGACGATATGCTGGGCAATCCAGGTATTCAGCCAGGATTCCAGTACACCGATCAGGTTGGATCCCAGTGTTACGGCAAGCGACAGGATGATCAGTGTGACCAGTGCCTGCATGTTCCGCGCGATCAGACCTTCATCAATGATCCGGCCGGTCAGTACGGAAGGCATAATGCTGAGAACGGAAGACAGGGCAATCGCAATCAGTACAATCACCATCTGCAGGCGGTAGGGTTTCAGCCATGACAGGACACGCTTGACAAGCGGCCACGTTACTTTCGGCGCGGCAGCCTTCTCTTCCTCTGTCATGAAGCCGCCCCGCATACCGGGTCCGCCCATTCCTCTGGACATAGTACTCCCCCTTTCGGTCTGTAATTACGATTATTATAAAAAACAGAAGAATCATCCAACAAGTATATTTCTTCTTCTCATTTCTGTTTTTCTGTGCTACTATGATTGAGCAATGAGGCATTAGCTCAGTTGGGAGAGCACTTCCTTGACGTGGAAGGGGTCGGGGGTTCGAGTCCCTCATGCCTCACCATAGTGCAGAAAACCGCATAATTATGCGGTTTTTTCGATTTTTACCAACATAAAAAAGCGTTCAGATTATTCAAAATGTTGGTAAATTCTGTTGGTTAATCATCTGCCTATACCATTGAAAAAGCCTCCCCCATATCCCCGCAGAACACATACGCAGGATATGCGGGAGGCTTTTCATTACGTTGTTTCCTACTCTGCTGTGTTATTGTTATGGCACATGAACACAACAGAAGGAGCTTACTCAGATGAAGCATTTCAGACTGGAAGAGGATTACCTTGGAGTATTCCCGGAC
>JAFOIY010000082.1 GCA_017420505.1 Solobacterium sp.
CCTTTCGGCAGGCATAAGGTTCATCTGTCCTTGACGGACGGAAAGAAGTCCTGGGAAGGCAGTGCGGCTATGCTGGCGGTATCGTTCGTGAGCGGGATGGTGATCCTGCTGGCTGTACAGAAAATGCTGTTTCCGAAGGCTGTTCTGACTGCCGCTGCCGGAGCGTTCATCGGTGCGGCAACGGAATTGTTCTCACCGAGTGAGTACGATACTGTAACGGTGCCGGCGGCGATCATTGCCGTACTGCTGGTGCTCAGCAGGCTTTGAGGAGGATGAATATGGATCCTGAACGGAAAAGCGGATACCGTACGCTTGTAATGTCTGTTCTGATGAGTGCGTATGGACCGGTTATTCTGGGCCTAGGTCTGAGGGTCGGGCACAGTTCGACGCAGATCGCCGACTTTGTCCGGCGGACCGCGGAGCTGCTGGCACTGATCGTTGCTTTGATCGTCTATGCTGCGACGAACCGGGCGGACAATATGGATGAAGCGCAAAGAGGAGACCTGGAACGGAAAGGGAATCTCTTCACCGGCATGGTCATGTGTGTCAGCGGTGGGAGTATGCTGCTGCTCAGCGCACTGTCTGCCGGCGGTGACAAGGGGAATGTAGTTCCGGCGCTGGCAATTGCTGTTCTGGGCGTTATAGCGAACTCAGTCTTCTGGCGGCGGTATACGGTGCTTTATCACCGGCAGGGAAATGCCATCCTGGGTGTACAGGCGCGTCTGTACGGCGCTAAGACGACCGTGGATGTCTGCGTCACGATTGCGCTTGCGGCGGTCCTGGCAATGCCCGGTACACAGGCTGCTTACTGGCTTGACAAGGCCGGTACGCTGCTGGTGGCGCTGTACATGATCCGCTGCGGCATCAGAACCATACAGGAACAGACAGCAGCCGTGCAGTAAGGATATTCCTTGCGGTACGGAATACTGCTATGATTTGTTTGATGAACAGGAAACTGGGCGAAGGCAGCAGATACAGGAGGCAGGTGGACTGATATGATCCGTCCGTGGAACGCGCACAGCGGCAGTATTGCGCTGGACAGTACAAGAATGGAGTATGTCTGCTTCGGTACGGGGAAGAAGAATCTGATCGTTATTCCCGGGCTGAGTGACGGGCTGGCAACGGTAGGCGGCATGGCGCTTGCCCTGGTACCGCCGTACATCAAGTACCTGAAGGACTGGACGGTATATATGTTCAGCCGGAAGAACGAAATGCCGGAAGGATACAGCATCCGCGATATGGCCGCAGACCAGGCACGGGTGCTGGAAAAGCTCGGTGCAGAGCGCACTTCTGTACTTGGCGTATCGCAGGGCGGCATGATCGCCCAGTATCTGGCAGTGGATTATCCGGATCTGGTGGAGAAGCTGGTCATTGCGGTCAGTGCGCCGTATGCCAATGATCTGATCAAGCAGAACATCGGTAAGTGGATGGAGGATGTCCGGCGCAATGATCACAAAGCGCTGATGATCGATACCGCAGAGGTCAGCTATACGGAAGCTTACCTGAAGAAGTACCGCCTGGTCTATCCTTTGCTGGGATGGGTCGGAAAGCCGAAGAACTACAGCCGGTTCATCCGCAATGCCGAAGCCATTCTGTCTTTTGACGCCCGGGAGGATCTGAAGAACATCCGGTGTCCGGTGTATATCATCGGCGGCGAACAGGACCGCATCGTCGGTGTACAAGCATCGTACGAACTCCATGACTGCCTCCCCGGCAGTACACTGTTCATCCATCCGGACAGTGGACACGGGATGAATGAAGAAGACAAGGATTTCTACCGCCGGATCTTCTGTTATCTGGAAGAGAAGCAGCGATAGAGAATATGAAAATGCCTCCTGGCTGATTCGTCCACCGAATACAGCGGCTGAACAGCAGGGGGCATTTTTATGCGGATTATAGTACGGCTTTTTCTTCTACAGCAGCTCTTTTATGCAGACTTCCACCTTCTCCATGTCGGCTGTCGGTTCGAACCGGGCAACGATATTGCCGTCCCTGTCCGCAACGAACTTGGTGAAGTTCCACTTGATGTCCGGCTTTTTGTCCCACTCAGGATCCGCCTGCGCGAACATATTCTCCAGCAGATCCTTGTACGGATGTTCATCGAAGCCTTCAAAGCCCTTCTGGGATTTCAGGTAGGTGTAGAGAGGCAGCTCGTTTTCTCCGTTGACATCTGCTTTCTTCATCTGGGGGAAAGTGGTATTGAAATGCATGGTACAGAACTCGTGGATCTCTTCATCCGTACCCGGTGCCTGGGCACCGAACTGGTTGCAGGGGATGTCCAGGATCTCCAGACCGAGATCGTGGTAGTCTTCATAGAGCTTTTCGATCGGTGCGTACTGAGGCGTGAATCCGCATCCCGTCGCTGTATTCACGATCAGGATCACCTTTCCTTTGTAGTCCGAAAGCTTCAGCTCTTCACCCTTGCCGGTAGTAATCTTATAATCATAGATCATTGCACGTTTCCTCCTTGTCTCTATTCTATTTCCGATCGGTCATTCTGTGGAATGAAAGACGTGTTGTGACATGTCTTTTTCTTCCCGTCGAGGAGGCTGTCCTGCATGGTATAATAGGCGGGAAACAGAGGAAAACTATGATTGATATCAGTACATTGAACAGGAACCAGAAGGAAAGCGTTCTGTGTGACGATAAATACCTGAGGATCGTGGCGGGTGCCGGCAGCGGAAAGACACGGGTGCTTACCATGCGGATTGTCCATCTCATCGAAGACAAGGGCGTACCCGGATACCGGATCCTGGCCATTACCTTTACCAACAAAGCAGCCAATGAGATGAAGGACAGAATCCGCCGGATGATACCGGACGAGACCTCCCAGCCGTGGATTTCGACAATCCACTCTCTTTGCGTACGCATTCTGCGGGAGGACATCCAGACCATGGGCTGGCCGAGGAACTTCACCGTCATGGATGCGGATGATCAGAAAACAGTGCTGAAGGAAGCCTACAAGAAGCTGAACATCGATGCTCAGCGTTATCCCTACGGTTCTCTGCTGGACTACATTTCCAACAACAAAACCGCAGAGATCTCCGTAGAGTACGCGTATACACTGGCCGGATCCTTCTCCGGTGAGAAGACGAAGGCCCAGGTCTATGAATACTATATGAAGCGCCAGAATGAACTGCTGGCACTGGATTTTGATGATCTGATCCTCTGTGTGGTCCGGATGTTCCGGAAGTATCCGGAAGTACTGGCAAAATGGCAGAACCGCTACCGGTACATCCATGTAGATGAATTCCAGGACATTGACCAGATCCAGTACACGCTCATCAAACAGCTCGCAGGAACGGAAAACAGCCTGTATGTTGTCGGTGATCCGGACCAGACCATCTATACCTGGCGGGGAGCGGATGTGAACATCATCATGAACTTCACCAAGGATTTCCCTTCGGCGAGAACAATCACCCTGAACGAGAACTATCGTTCCACGGAACACATCCTGAACGGTGCCAACGCGGTTATACGCAACAACAAGAACCGGCTGGAGAAAGACCTCTTCACCAGCCGCAAAGGCAAGGAAAAGATCACGCACTACAGCAGTGCGGGGGAACAGTATGAGGCCGAATGGATCGCTGCAAAGATCCGCAGCATCCACCAGAGCGGAGCGGACTACCGCAGCATTGCCGTGCTGTACCGTTCGAACTACCTCTCGCGTTCACTGGAAAAGGCCCTGCTGGACGCCAGGATCCCGTACATCATCTACGGAGGCATCCGGTTCTATGAGCGCCAGGAAGTCAAGGATGCCCTGTGCTATCTGCGGATGACGGTAACAGCGGATGATCTGGCCTTCCAGCGCATCATCAACCGTCCGAAGCGGGGCATCGGAAACAAATCCCTCGATGCGATTGCCGAGGCGGCTTCCGAGGAAGGCTGCACCATGTTCGAAGTGTGTACAAAAAAAGAGATCCTGGGCGGCAAAACAGGAAAGAAACTGAAGGAATTCACGGATCTGGTACAGAAGTGGCAGAAGGAAGCCGAGGAGAAGAAATATCCTGTATTCGAACTGTTTGAACGCATCATGGAAGAAAGCGGCTACCGCGCCATGCTGGATGAACAGAATGAAACAGACCGGCTGGAAAACATCAAGGAACTGATCGAAGATGTCAAGGAGTTCTCCGAGAACAACCCGGACAGTTCCCTGGAGGAATACCTGCAGCTGGTTTCCCTGTACGGAGACCGGGACGAGACGCTGGGCAGTGACTTCGTACAGCTCATGACCGTCCACTCTGCCAAGGGACTGGAGTTCGATACCGTCTTCGTATCCGATCTGAACGAAGGCATCTTCCCGAACGAACGGGCGATGAACGAAGGAAGAAGGGGCCTGGAAGAAGAGCGCAGGCTGGCCTATGTCGCGTTCACCCGTGCCCGCAACAAGCTCTATCTTACCGAAGCGGGCGGATACAGCTATATGCTGCAGCGGGTACGTACCCGTTCCCGCTTCATTGATGAAATCGACCCGGAATGCATAGAGCATCTCGGCGCAACAGCGAACGACTTCGAGAACGGGCAGGAACGGAAGCTCAGTAACATCCTCTTCGCCGACCGCAACGCCTCCTTCTTCGACCGTCTGGAACAGAAAGGGGTTCCGGAGTTCAAGAAAGGGGAACAGGTCGTACATGACAAGTTCGGCGAAGGCATCGTCATCCGTTCGGAGAACGGCTATGTTGATGTTGCCTTCGGCTATCCGCACGGTGTAAAGAAGCTTCTTGCCGGCCATCCCACCCTGAAGCGGAAGGCAGATCTGAAGAACTAGGAGAGCAGTATGGAAGATACAGCAATGATGCAAATGCGGGAGATGGTGGACCGTCTCAACGAAGCCGCGGATGCCTACTACAACGGCCGCAATGAACTGATGACGGACTATGAATGGGACGCGCTGTTCGATCAGCTCAAGAAGCTGGAGGAAGAAACCGGCACGGTACTGGAGGACAGCCCGACCCGGAATGTGTCCGCCGATGACATCGCCGGCCAGAAGGAAGCCCACGAATACGCGGCTCTTTCGCTTGCCAAAACCAAGAGTCCTGCAGACCTGGCCAAGTGGGCGGACGGCCGGAAGATCTGGATCTCCTGGAAACTGGATGGACTGACGCTGGTCGCAACCTACGACAGGGGAAGGCTTTCCCGTGTCGTAACCCGGGGCGACGGCCATACCGGAACGAACATCACCCATCTGGCGTCTGCTGTACAGGGCATCCCGGACAGGATTCCCTACAAAGGACATCTCGTCATCCGCGGCGAAGCAGTGATCTCCTACGCGGATTTCGAACAGTTCCTGATGGAATCCGACGAAGACTACGCGAATCCCCGGAACCTGGCTTCAGGCTCCCTGACCCTCAAGGATCCCGAAGAGCTCCGCAGAAGAAAGCTCCGCTGGATTCCTTTCACCCTGGTCCACGCGGATGAGGAGATGAACTCCTGGGGTGAAAGAATGCACTGGCTCCAGGATCAAGGATTCTCTCCTGTTGAATCGGAGGCGGTGGACAGCCCGCAGCTGGAGGAAATACAGACAGTGATCGACCGCTGGACACAGCGGGTTACCGACGGAGACAATCCTTATCCCGTCGATGGTCTGGTGATTGTGTATGACGATACTGCGTATGCAGCAGGGGGAAGCGTAACCGGTCATCATGCGACGCGGGCAGGCTATGCCTTCAAGTGGCAGGATGAAGCCGCACAGAGTACACTTCAGTACATCGAATGGTCCTGTGCCGCTTCCACCATTACTCCCGTCGCTGTCTTTGAGCCTGTACAGCTGGAAGGAACGGTGGTCAAGCGGGCTTCCCTGTGCAACATCAGTGAGTGCGAGCGCCTGGGCATCGGAGGAAAAGGCACGGAGATCCAGGTTATCAAGGCCAACAAGATCATTCCCAAGGTCATCCGGGTCAGCCGGACGGAAGGAATGCTGGAAATCCCCGCTGTCTGTCCGGTATGCGGCAGAGAGACGGAAATCCGCATCTCTCCCGCCAGCGGTACGAAGACCCTGCGCTGCACCAATCCCGGCTGCCCGGCAAAGCAGCTGAAGAAGTTCACCCGCTTTGTCTCCAAGGGCGGAATGGACATCGACGGTATCTCGGAGGCTACGCTGTCCCGCTTCGTCAATGAAGGCTGGATCAGCGGCTTTGCGGACATCTACCGTCTGTCTGAGCACCGCGATGAGATCAGTACGCTGGAAGGCTTCGGAGAGAAGTCGGCAGACAATCTGATGAATGCCCTGTCCAAAGCATCGGAAATCCCGGCGGGAAGGCTCATCTATGCCCTGAGCATACCGCTCATCGGGCCGGATGTCGCCGCCAGGCTGCTCAGCGCATACAGCTTCGCAGATCTGGTGCGCACAGCAGAGACAACGGAAGATCCGCAGGTGTTCGCCCACGTGGACGGCATCGGCCCCGAGAAGAGCACAGCGTTCGTTGCCTGGTTCAAGGATCCGGATAACGTGGAAGAGCTCAACCGTCTGCTTGCGCTGGTCCGGGTCACAGAACCGGTCCAGGCAGAGAAGGGCGACCGTACAGAGAATCTGACCTTTGTCGTAACCGGTGATGTGCATATCTGGAAGAACCGGAATGAACTGAAAGCGTACATTGAGTCCCAGGGCGGCAAGGTCACCGGATCGGTATCGAAATCGACGGATTACCTCATCAACAATGATCTGCAGTCGGTGTCTTCCAAGAACCGCAAAGCCAAGGAACTCGGAATCCCCATCATTTCCGAAGAAGAGTTCATGGAACGGTTCGGGAAGGTTGAATAAATACAGCGGACCTTATAGAATAAATAAGTTAAGAGGGTTTTCATATGGAAGAGAGAAAAGACGCGGCGTACTTCAAAAAGCTGGCGGAACAGCTCATGTTCCGGCTGACGGATGAAGAAGCCGAATGGATCAAGAAAGAGTTTGATACACTGATGGGCCAGCTTCACCTTCTGGACGCCGTTGACACGGAAGATACCGAAGAAATGATCTGGCCGTTTGAAGATGAAACAACGTTCATGCGTGAAGATACCGTAACGCATGTGATTTCCCAGGATGACGCACTGGCCAACGTGACGACGAAGATCGAAGGCCATTTTGCCCTGCCGAAGGTGGTGATGAAGGATGATTAAGGAAATGCGGGAAGACCGTGCAAATGCGGAGAAGAATGTCCGTGAGGCGTTTGAAAAGGCACAGGCGCTGCAGGACAAGCTGAACGCGGTTGTTACATTCGCGGATATTGACGCCCAGCTTGCGGCACTGCCGGAAGACGGCCTGCTGCGCGGTGTGCCGATTGCCCTGAAGGACCTGGTCAGCACCAAAGGCCTGCGTACAACAGCGGAATCCAATATTCTCTGGAACTATATTCCTGTGTTCGATGCGCATATCGTGGACAAGCTGAGGGATGCCGGTGCTGTCGTCATTGCCAAGACCAACATGGATGAACTGGCAATGGGCGGTACAAACCTTTCTGCCTATTCCGGACCGACGCACAATCCGTATGATCTGACCCGTATGACCGGTGGTTCCTCCGGCGGCAGTGCTGCGCTGGTTGCGGCAGGTGTGGTGCCGATGGCCATCGGTTCCGATACAGGCGATTCCGTCCGCAAGCCGGCAGCTTTCTGCGGCATTGTCGGTGTTAAGCCGACCTACGGAAGAATCAGTCGCTACGGTATTCTCCCGTATGCGTCCAGCCTGGATCACGTAGGCTATTTCACCCGCAGCATCGAGGATGCCTGCATCTCTCTGCATGTACTGGCCGGCCGTGATGACCGGGATATGACCTCTTCCTTCCTGGAAGTGCCGGATTATCTCAAGGAACTGGATTCCGACATGCACGGCAGAAAGATCGCAGTGCTGGGCAACGTGGTGAAGAACCTGAAGAACCCGGCAACCATCAAAGTGTTCAATGACCTGATGGATGCGCTGCGTGAGCGCGGTGCCCAGGTCGATGTCTACGACTTCGATGAAGACCTGATGAAAGCCATTCTGCCGGCATACTACCTCATTGCCAACTGTGAAGCGACTTCCAATCATTCCAACCTCGACGGCATCCGTTTCGGCAATGTAGTCAAGGGCGAGACGATGGAAGAGCTGATGAAGAATACCCGGACCAATGGATTCGGACCGCTGATCAAGAAGCGCTTCGTCATCGGTTCCTACGGCCTGTTCGAAGAGAACCAGGAGCGTCTGTTCCGCAAGGCCCAGAAAGTGCGCCGCAAGGTCGTGGACGCGATGAAGGAATGCCTGAAGGAGTACGATGCCATCATGGCGCCGGCTTCCGACAATCCGGCTCCGCACCTGGATGACAGCAGCGCGGACGAGCTGAGTGCGAACTATCTGATCGTAGAAAACTACATGGCGATGGGCAACTTCAGCGGTTATCCTTCCATGACGGTTCCGATGGGATTCGACGGAGATATGCCGCTGGGTCTGAACATGACCTGCCGTCCTTTCGAAGAAACCACGATGTTTGATTTCGGCAAAGCAATAGAAGAAATTACCGGATACAAGGATATGAAAGCCGAGGTGAAGTGATATGGAATATGAAGCTACGATCGGCATTGAGATCCACTGCCAGCTGAAAACCGCGACCAAGATGTTCTCCGGCGCACCGTGCACCTACGGACGCAAGGCGAACACGGCGGTCAATGAAATCGACCTCGGTATGCCCGGCACACTTCCCTGCCTGAACATGGAAGGCGTCCGGAAGGCCATCATGGCCTGTACAGGACTGCACCTGACGATTGACCCGCTGGTGAAGTTCGACCGCAAGAACTACTATTATTCCGACCTGCCGAAAGGATTCCAGATCACCCAGCAGTTCCATCCGATCGGAAAGAACGGCTTCGTTGTGATCGATACACCGGAAGGCAAGAAGAAGATCCGCATCAACCGGATCCACATGGAAGAGGATACGGCCAAGCAGTTCCACCTGAAGACCCGTACGCTTCTGGATTTCAACCGCTCCGGTGTGCCTCTGATCGAGATTGTATCCGAGCCGGATATGCACAACGGTGCGGAAGCCCAGGCATACGTGGAAGCGCTGAGGCAGACGCTGTACTACCTCGGTGTCAGCGACTGCCGTATGGAGGAAGGCTCCATGCGCTGCGACGTCAATATTTCCCTCGCACCGAAGGGTTCCGATGTGCTGGGTACCAAGAACGAGATCAAGAACATGAACTCGATCGCCAACATCGGCAAAGCGGTGGACTATGAGATCAACCGGCAGAAGGAAGTGCTGGATGCCGGTGGAGAGATCTACCAGGAAACCAGGCGCTTTGATGAGAAGAGCGGGACAACGATTGCGATGAGGCGCAAGGAAGGTACGGTTGATTACAAGTACTTCCCGGAGCCCAACATCTTCCCGGTACGCCTTTCTCCGGAATGGATCAAGGAGATCCAGGACCATATGCCGGAGCTCCCGGAAGTCAGAAGGGAGCGCTATGCGGCGGAATACGGTCTGAGCGCCCATGATATCAGCATTCTGATTGCCAACAAGGAGATCTCGGACTTCTATGAGAAGGTTATGACGTTCTCGAAGAATGCCAAGGGTGTCTGCAACTGGCTGCTGGGTGATGTCAGCGGATGGCTGAACCATCATGAGCAGAACATCGAAACCTGCGCACTGAAGCCGGAGAATCTGGCAAAGCTGGTGCAGATGGTCGATGACGGAAAGATCAACGGCAAGCAGGCCAAGGCACTGGTGGAAGACCTGATGGAAGGCAAGGATCCTGCTCAGGCCGCCAAGGAAAAAGGCATGGAACAGGTGTCCGACGAAGGCGCGCTGCGTGAGATGGTGCTGAGTGTACTGGCTGCGAATCCGCAGGCCGTTGAGGACTACCGCGCCGGCAAGGACAGGGCGGTAGGCTTCCTGGTCGGCCAGATGATGAAGGCTTCCCGCGGCAAAGCGAATCCGTCCATCGTCAATGCGCTGATTGTGGAAGAACTTAAGAAACTGCAGTGATCCACGGGTATACAATACGGGTATGACAACAAGTACAACGAAAAAGAAGAAGACAACGAAGAAGCCGGTAAAGAGGGTGACTTCATTGACAAAGAAGGAACGGCGGGTCAAGCGCATTTTCTGGATCTGCCTGGCTTTGGTGCTGGTTCCGATGCTGGCGTTCGGCTGGATTCTGCTGTCGGCGAAGATCGACGGCGGTTCACCGATCATCGGCAACCGCTATGATAACGATCTGGATCCTGCCATTACCAAACAGGATCTGCAGAGTGTTGTCCGGGCTGCCAAGGAAATCGGAGGCGTGAACGACGCTGAGGTCCATCTGGCAACCGGTACCCTGCGGGTATACGCGGACATTGCGGATGATGCGAACGCTGATGCGGCATACGCAACAGCGGATCAGGTCTACGCGGCTGTGACCAGCATTCTGGATCCTTCGGTGTATTTCTCCCAGCATGACGGGAAGAAGATGTACGATCTGGAAGTTCATGTGTACAACTATGTACCGAAGGATTCCTATGAAGAAGCGTTTGTCTACGTCATCCGGACGAAGACCAGTTCGATGGAAGTGCCCATCAGCCAGCTGGTCAGTGAACCGATCGATGCGGCACTGGCACAGGAGCTGCGCGATGATGTGGAACGCCGGAACAATCCGCAGCCGGAATCTACGGAAGAACCGACAGAGATGGAAGTCAGCGGCGGAGAAGAGGAGTAAACAAGGCATGCAGAGGCATGCCTTTCTATCATGATGAAGAAGAACGAAACCTTTACAGCGACAGCAGACGGCTATACTTTCGATGGTCTCGGTGTAGTGCACCATGCCGGTATGGCTTTCTTTGTGCCCAGGCTGATTCCGGGGGAGACCGCGGAGCTCAGTGTAACTGCCCTGAAGAAGAACTATGGTTATGCCAGGATTGTCCGGCTGCTGGATCCTTCGCCGGAGCGCCGGGAGCCGGTGTGTCCGGTCTACCGGCCGTGCGGTGGATGCCAGCTGATGCACATGAGCTATGAAGAGCAGCTGCGCTTCAAGCAGAACAAGGTCCGGGAGTGCTTCCGGAAGAATGCCGGTATGGAGATCGAACCGCTGCCGGTTCTGTCTGTCCCGCCGCAGTTCAACTACCGCAATAAAGTACAGGTTCCTGCAGGCATCCGGAACGGCAGGGTCGTTACCGGCTTCTACCGGAACCATACCAATGAGATCGTGCCTTATGACGCCTGTGCTGCCCAGAGCAGTCTTTCCAATGAAATCGTTGCGTTCCTGCGTACGGTTCTGGAAGATAGCGGTGAGGTGAAGGAAGTACGCTGGATCATGGTCAAGCATGCACACAGGACAGGACAGGTGATGGTGTGCTTCATTGTGCGCCATGATGTTTTCGGCAACCATACGGATACTGTGGAGAAGCTGGTAGCAGCCTTCCCGCAGATCCGTTCTGTATCCCTCATTGTGAACAACCGGGAAGACAATGTGATACTGTCTGCCCCGGAGAAGATCCTCTACGGTGATGCGTTCATTGAAGAGAAACTGATGGACTGTACGTTCCGGATCAGTGCGCATTCCTTCTATCAGGTCAATCCGTACGCTACAGAGGTGCTCTACGGTACAGCGCTGGAATACGCTGATCTGCAGCCGGACAAGGTCCTGGTGGACCTGTACTGCGGTACAGGAACCATCGGGCTGCTGTGCGCCAGGAAAGTGAAGAAGGTGTACGGCATTGAGATTGTGCCGGATGCTGTAAGGGATGCGAGAGTGAATGCCGAGATCAACGGTATCAACAATATTGAGTTCCTTACTGCAGATGCCAACAAGGGTGCCCGGATTCTGATCCAGAACCGGATCCGTCCGGATGTCATCATTGTGGATCCGCCCAGGAAGGGATGTTCCAGGGATACTCTGGATGCGATCGCTATGATGGCGCCGGAGCGTCTGGTATATGTTTCCTGCGATCCTGCTACGCTGGCCAGGGATGTGCGCATTATGCAGGATAAGGGATACGAACTGAAGCAGGTCCAGCCTGTGGATATGTTCCCCAATACACTGCACATCGAGACTGTATGTCTCTTGTACCACCAAAAGAAGGACTTCATTTCAGTGCCGTATGAACCGAAGAATGCAGACTATCTGAAAAAAGATGAAAGTGATGAACAAACCTGCTAATATCTGTCAATACTAAAGCTGCCGGATTATAG
>JAFOIY010000083.1 GCA_017420505.1 Solobacterium sp.
AAAGAAGCATTGACGGAAGTGGGTTTAGAGAAGACCGCAGACGCAAAAAGGCATTGAACCCTGTGTGGAACAATGATGGCGTAGAATTGCATGTAGACAATAAAGAAGAGGCACCAGCTCTACCGCTACTACGGTGCGTTCGATCTTCTGATTCTGGATGAACCGGACGCGTTCCCGTTCCGCGGCAACGACGTGCTGCACGGAATCGCCAGGGTCAGCTGCAGAGGGCATACCATCTATCTCACAGCCACACCGGACGATTATCTGCTGGAGGAAGTCAGGCAGGGCAGGATGAAGTGCCTGACACTGTACAGCCGTCCGCACGGACAGCCGCTTCCTGAGCCGCGGATCAGGGTATGGCCGCTTCCTGTACTGCTGGTCATGCTGGTGCGCTGGCTGATCCGCTGCCGGAAACATCCGCGCATGGTCTTTGTGCCGACCGTGCGGATGGCCTGTATCCTGCACGGACTGTTCTCCCGGATCATACCCTGTGAAGTATGCACCGGTGAGAGCACAGACCGTGATGAAATCATTCAGCGGTTCCGCACAAAGAAGAATGGCATCATCTTCTCCACGACGGTACTGGAGAGAGGTGTAACCGTGGAACGTGCGGACATCTGCGTATTCCGGGCAGATCACGATGTATTTGACGGTTCAGCCCTGATCCAGATGGCCGGACGTGCAGGAAGGTCCTTCTCCTTTCCGCACGGGGATGTCCTGTTCCTCTGTACGGAAAGAAGCCGGATCTGCGAACAGTGCCTGCAACGCATCCAGGAGGCGAACAATCATGCGGTGTCTTTGGTGCGGTAAGGAGAAGGGCACTTCCCCGGGAGAGATCTTCTGGGAGGATGATCTGCTCTGCAGCGGATGCCGCAGACAATGGATCCGCTGGAAGGAAGTACGGCGGATCCATACGGTCGTACCGGAGATCCTGTACCGGTACAATCATATGGGATCTGCCTGCCTGAGACAGTTCAAGGAGACCGGGGATGAGGCATTGAAGGATGTCTTCCTGTACCGTGACAGAAACCGTCTGAAGCGGAAATACCATGGCTGGACACTGCTGCTGATGCCGAGCACACCGGAAAAGTTCCAGCAGCGGGGATTCAGCCATCTGGAAGAGATGTACGGCTCTCTCGGACTGCCGATGCGGGACTGCTTTGAAAAGACGGCGGAAGCGGAGCAGAAACTGCTGGACTACACAGAGCGCCAGTCCATCGGTATACGGCTGAAGGATGCCGCGCTTCCGGAGCGCGTTGTCCTGGTGGACGATGTCATCACTACAGGAGCTACACTCCGCTCTGCCCTGTCCTGCATCGACAGGAAGAAGCACCGTGTTCGGATCCTTTCTGTATTCGGTGTGAGCGGGGATACGGGCATTCCTTGAAGAACATGGGTTCAGAATGTATAATAAACACGCATTTGATAAGGAGGTCGGCTATGGCGAACTTTCTGGACCGGCTGATGAATACGGATGGCCGGAAGATCAAGGAAATAGAAAGAAAGATCAAACCCGCGGAGGATCTCGCAGAGAAATTCGCAGGCATGACGGATGAAGAAGTCCAGTCCATGACACCGAAGCTGAAGGAACGGCTGGCAAACGGAGAAACACTGGATGATATTCTCCCTGAGGCGTTTGCGACTGCCAGGGAAGCCTGCCGCAGAGTGATCGGAGAATATCCGTACCATGTACAGCTGATCGGTGCAGCCGTGCTGCAGGGCGGCGATATCGCAGAGATGAAGACCGGTGAAGGAAAGACCCTGACATCGGTCATGGCAGTCTATCTGAACGCCTTGACCGGCAAGGGTGTCCATGTAGTTACCGTCAACGAATACCTGTCCCAGCGTGACTCGGAATGGATGGGTGCGATCCATCGCTGGCTGGGCCTGACCGTCGGTCTGAACCTGCGGTCCATGACGACTGCCCAGAAGCGGGCAGCCTACAACTGTGACATCACCTATACAACGAATTCTGAACTGGGATTCGACTATCTGAGGGACAACATGGTTGTACGTGCCCATGACCGGGTGCTCCGCGGCCTGAACTTTGCCCTGGTGGACGAAGTGGACTCCATCCTCATTGATGAATCCCGTACACCGTTGATCATCTCCGGCGGTATGAAGGAAGCACCGAACCTGTACCTGCAGACGGACCGTTTTGTCAAACGGCTGAAGCGGGATGAAGAGTATAAGGTAGACGTCAAGACAAAGACGGTCATTCTTACGGAAGCCGGATCCACCAGAGCGGAGAAAGCTTTCCGGGTGGATAATCTGTACAATCTGGAAAATGCCCAGCTCCTGCACAGGATAAACCAGGCGCTGAAGGCCAACTATATCATGGCAGCGGATGTGGACTACGTCGTAGACCACCAGAACGATGAGATCGATATCGTAGATCCGAACACTGGAAGATTGATGAAGGGCCGTGAATGGTCCGATGGTCTGCACCAGGCAGTCTGTGCCAAGGAGGGCATTTCCATCCGTCAGGAGACAACCGTACTGGCCAACATTACCTATCAGAACTTCTTCCGTCTGTACAATAAGCTGGCCGGTATGACCGGAACCGCCAAGACCGAAGAAGAAGAATTCACCGAGATCTACAACATGCTGGTGTATGAAGTACCGACCAACCGTCCGGTCATCCGCAAGGACTATCCGGATGCGGTCTACGGTACGAAGAAGGCCAAGTTTGAAGCGCTGGTGAAGGAAGTCGGTGAGCGGCATGCCAAAGGGCAGCCGGTGCTGGTAGGCACCATTGCGGTCGAGACTTCGGAACTGATTTCCGGGATGCTGAAGAAAGCCGGCATACCTCATGAAGTCCTGAACGCGAAGAACCATGCAAGGGAAGCCGAGATCATTGCCAAAGCAGGCCAGCAGGGCGCGGTAACAATAGCCACGAACATGGCCGGCCGCGGTACCGACATCAAGCTCGGGGAAGGTGTACGCGAACTGGGCGGACTGTGTGTCCTGGGCAGCGAGCGCCATGAATCCAGACGCATCGACAACCAGCTGAGAGGACGTTCCGGCCGTCAGGGCGATCCGGGCGAATCCCGGTTCTTCGTATCCGTACAGGATGATCTGATGGTCCGGTTCGGCAGTGAGCGTATGGAGAGTGTATTCGCAGCGCTCGGTGACGAAGCGATTGAATCGAAGACGATCACCAAGTCCATCGCCAATGCCCAGAAGCGGGTGGAAGGCGTGAACTTCGATGCCCGGAAGAACCTGCTGCAGTATGACGATGTCATGCGCCAGCAGCGTGAAGTCATGTATGACCAGCGGAACTACATTCTGGACAACGAAGATGTTCACAGCGTCATCAAGAGTATGTTCCAGCGCATTGCGGACGATGCGGCAAGGTCCTACGTCAATGTGGAATCCCGTACGGAAGAGGTCAATGCGGAGGAGCTTGCGGCATACCTGGAAACCATCGGACTGAAGGAAATCAGTGCGGAGGATCTGCAGGGAAAGACCAGGAGCGAAGCTGCGGACATCATCATGGAGAAGTCCTGGACAGCCTATGACAACAAGGTCAAGGACGCCATGCGCCAGGTACAGCCGTTTGAAAGAGAAATGTCGCTGAAGGTCATTGACCGGGCATGGGTGGACCACATTGATATCATGGCCAAGCTGAGGGACGGCATCAGCCTGCGTTCCTTCGCCCAGCAGAACCCGCTGCAGGCCTATGTAATGGAAGGATACAACCTCTATCAGGATATGATGCATGAAATCGCCCAGAACATCGTGACCTACTGCAGCAATTTGAAGATCATCGCAAACAAGGCGTAATGCCTGTCAGGAGAACCATATGGAACTGTATGAAATGAGACAGACGATCGCAGACAGCCGGGCTAAAATGGAGCAGCTCGGCTCCTCCCTTTGACCTGGCCGGGAAGAAGGAGATCATTGCGGCGAATGAAAATAAAATGGCCCAGCCGGACTTCTGGAACGACCAGAAGAAGGCCCAGTCATTGATCAGGGATACCAACCAGCTGAAGGAACTGATCCGTTCCTTTGAAGAAGTCTCTTCCGGTCTGGAAGAGCTTGCGGCAGGCGTGGAGGAGCTCGGTGAGAGCTTCGATCCGGATCTGAAGGAACTGCTGGACGATGAATACGAACAGGTATTCAAAGCCTATGGTGATTTCGAGATCCGTGTCCTGCTCAGCGGACCGTATGATTCACACAGCGCGATTCTGGAAATCCACCCCGGTGCCGGCGGTACGGAAGCCATGGACTGGGCGGAGATGCTGTACCGGATGTATGTCCGCTATGCGGAAAGGCACGGATATAAAATCACGGTCATGAACTACCAGGAAGGTGAAGAGGCGGGTCTGAAGTCCTGCTCGATCCTGATTGAAGGACCGATGGCCTACGGCTATCTGAAGGCGGAGAACGGCGTGCACCGTCTGGTACGGATCTCACCGTTCGATTCCAATGCAAGGAGGCATACGTCCTTTACTTCGGTGGATGTCATGCCGCAGTTCGAGGATGACATGGACATCGAGATCGATGAAAAGGATCTGGAAGTCATAACCATGCGTTCTTCCGGCGCCGGCGGCCAGCACATCAACAAGACTGATTCTGCAGTGCGCATGACGCACAAGCCGACCGGGATCGTCGTCTTCTGCCAGAGCCAGCGCTCCCAGCTGCAGAACCGGGAAGCGTGCATGAATATGCTCAAGTCAAAGCTGCTGGCCATGAAGATCGAGGAGAACCGGAAACGGGACGCTGAGGTCAAGGGAGAACAGAAGGCAATCGAGTGGGGTTCCCAGATCCGCTCCTATGTTTTCCATCCCTATACAATGGTCAAGGACCTGCGCACCGGCTACGAAGTCGGCAATATCCAGGCAGTCATGGACGGAGATCTGGATGGTTTCATCTACAGTTATCTGCGTACACTGATCTAGAGACAACGGGGCAGAACGCTCCGTTTTCACATTATGGCAAAGGAACTGGTCTATACAGAAACAAAGGATGAAGTACGTACCGTACGGTCCGTACTGTCCGTGGAAACGGGTCTTACACCCAAAGAGATCTCCCGTCTGAAATTCGACGGTGAGATCCTTTTGAACGGGGAAAGAGTACACACGGACAGAACGGTCCGTAAGGGGGACGTACTGAAAGCGGTATTCCCGGATGATACACCGGCGGAAGGCAGTCTTTCTGCTGCTCTGCCGGACATTCTGTATGAAGACGAGGATATGATCATAGTGAACAAACAGGCAGGAATCCCGGTCCATGCAGTGCACGGGCACCAGGATGATTCACTGGGTACACTGGTGCAGAACTATTGCCGTACAAAGGGCAGAAACACGGCTGTAAGAGCCGTCGGCAGACTGGACGAGTATGTCAGCGGAGCCGTCGTGTTTGCCCTCAGCAGGCCTGCAGCAGCCCGTCTGAGCGCAGAGCGGCAGAACGGCACGCTGAAGAAGACGTATACTGCCATTGTGGAAGGCATTCTGCCTGTGCGGGAAGGAACAGTGGACCTGCCGGTCATGAAGCTGGAAGGGCATCGGGAACGGGTGGTTGATTCCGGCGGCAAGCAGGCAATCACACAGTACCGTACCGTTCAGGAGAACGAAACGGACCGGGAGAGTTTCACAGTGCTGGAAATACAGACGGAAACCGGGAGAACCCACCAGATCCGGGTTCATATGCAGGCTATCGGACATCCGCTGGCCGGAGACGCTCTGTATGGCGGACATGTGAGGGAGATCGGGCGTCCCGCACTCCATGCCGGACGATTGGTACTGCAGCAGCCCTTTACCCACCGTACCATCACCATCGATGCGCCGCTGCCGCAGGATATGCAGGATCTGCTGCACAAAGGAGAAGCCGTCTGGACAGCGCCTGTTCCGGTGCAGGAAGAGAAGAAAGCGGGGCATCGCCCTGTCCGTCTCTTTGCCGGACTGTTTGCCCTCTGTCTGTGCTTTGCCGGCGGCATCGGACTGTACCACAGAATGGAGCCGGCAGCCAGCGTACACAGTACAGAAGAACCGGATCTCAGGGAGATCTACAATCACCTGGATACCGTATTCACGGAGGACAGTGTCTTTGAATACGGCAGTCCGGTTTCCATAGCCGATCTGATCCGGGAGACCAACGGATTTACCGAGATCGTCCGTGACATCGATCCCTTGCGGACAGGAACGCAGACCGCTGTCATCCGTACCGTGGACACCGCTACCGGTACAGCCCGCACATTCACAAAAGAGATTACCGTGGAGGACACCTGCCCGCCGCAGATCGTACTGCAGGCACAGACCGTCACGGTCGAATACGGATCCGAATACAATCCAGAGGGGAACATCGTATCGGTTGCCGATCCTGTGGACGGTGCTCTGCCCCGGAGCACGGATGCGGAAAACGGTACCTATACCATTCATTCCAGTGTGGATACCCGTACACCGGGCGTCTACAGCGTTACGGTGGAAGCCACTGACAGGAACGGCAACCGTACCTCTGCTGCCTGGAAAGCAACCGTGGAAGGGAAAAAGGATACGGCACCTCCTGTCGTAACGGTCAGACAGGCTGAAATCTATGTGACAGCAGGTGATGGCTATGATCCGTCAGGAAATGTCTGGTCGGTAATCGATGAAACAGACGGAACAATCGGCTGGTGCGAAGCTCCGGGGAACGGCTGCTGGACAATATGGACGGACTATGATCCGGATACACCGGGCACGTATACCGTAAAGGTGACAGCGCTGGACAGCAGCGGCAACGAAGGAAGCGAGCAGTATGCAATCCATGTCGCAGAGAAGCCGCAGCCGGTGCAGACCACCGTACCGTCCCAGCCGGATCCGGCACCTTCGGAGTCCCCGGCTCCGGTACAGGAACAGGGCGACAACCGCAGTACGATTGAGTACTACCTGGTCAACAATCTGGGCCTGAACCATGCGGCAGCCTGCGGTGTACTGGCCAACATCCAGCGGGAATCGTCCTACAATCCCGGTGCGTACAA
>JAFOIY010000084.1 GCA_017420505.1 Solobacterium sp.
CGCCGTATGTCAGCATCGCTGTATAGCCGCCGTCCAGGGCTTCCTTCATAACATATTCGAGCTTACGGGTCTTGTTGCCGCCGAATGCGGGTCCTGTTGCGTCATCACGCTTGATGTACAGATTGAACTTGCCGCCGGTGTGCTTTTTGGACAGATGCTCCATTTTCTCCAGAGGAGTAGGATACTCGCCTAGGTGGATCTTTTCCATTTTTTCCAGTTTCATACAATTCTCTCCTTTTTATGAATGATGGTTTTGAAATGGTAGAAATGATTACCTTTATTATAGCTGTTTTACAGCATGAATGACAGAGACCTGTACATTCCTACTGATGTTCTTCCAGCCAGCGTACTGCGGTCTGGCAGTAGACGGCAGTACCGATGGGCAATGCAGATTCATCGAAGATGATCTTCGGGTTGTGGTGGGTGATATCGGGACCGGCAATGCTTCCGGTACCGATGTTGACATAGATCGACGGCACTCTTTCCGCTACGGCTGTGAAATCCTCCGTTCCTCCGTACTCATGCACTTCCACGACATTCTCTTCGCCGACGATCTCGGCAATGTAGCCCGGAACACAGTTGTACATATCCGGATGGTTGTACATCGGTGCCATGCCGTACACGTACTCTACTTCTGCTGTACCACGGAACGCCAGGGCAATGCCTTCGCTGATCTCCTTCACGCGCTTCTTCAGGAAATCCCGTCTTTCTGCGGATGCGGCTCTGACCGATACTTCCAGGACGCAGGTGCCGGCCTGGGTATTGCAGGAATCACCGCCGTAGATCTTGCCGGTCAGGACGATGGAACGCTCCTGGTTGGATACTTCCCGGGAGATCAGCTCTTCCAGTCCGGTAACGATGTGTGCAGCGATGCTGATGGCATCTACACCCATCTCAGGTGATGCACCGTGTGACTGCTTGCCGTGTACGGTAACCTTTACAAAGTCACCGGAGAACGTGACGTAATCCTTCTTGTAGGAAATTGTACCGACATCGGAATGCTTTCCTCCTGTGGAGGTGTGCATACCGAAAGCCACATCCACGGGAGGGTTCTCCAGCAGACCGTTCCGGATCATCTCCGCTGCACCGCCGAGGATTTCCTCACCCGGCTGGAACATGAACTTGACCCGTCCTTTGAGCTCACTCTCGTGTTCCTTGAGCAGCTTTGCGGCACCCAGCAGCATCGCTGCGTGCATGTCATGTCCGCAGGAATGGCAGTTTCCGTTCGTCGCGGCATACGGCAGCCCGGTATCTTCAGCCATCGGCAAGGCATCCATATCGCCTCTCAGCAGGATGACTTTTCCCCCCTGGCCTATGGTAGCGGTCACACCGCCTTTTCCGCAGGGCTTTGCGTCTATACCATAGCTCTGCAGCTTCTCCGTTACATAGGCGACGGTCTTCGGCAGATCCAGCCCCAGTTCTGCGAAGCCATGCACTGCTCTGCGGTCGGCGATGATTTCATCCTGAATCTTCAGGGCTTCTTTTCTGTAGTCGGTCATGATGATTCTCCTTTCACTTATGGACAGAAGAATTAAAGGCTTCTGTCCTCAGCAACGGGACAGAAGCCTGTACTTCTGCGGTACCACCCATTTTGATCCACCGCTGTCCGGCGGATCCGCTCATTTCACATCCATCACTGTGTACTCTGCAAGATAACGGTCAGAGCTGTCCGTCAGGCACTACTCGTTTCCTTTCGTCCTGCCCTCACGGGTCCATTCCTCCGGCCGGTTCCTGCTGCGCTTCCACCATTGCGCCGCTCTCTGCAAAGACCTGTGTACGGAGTACTCTTCCCGATCAACGGTTTACAACTAATTGTATTTAACAGCGCCTGCTTCGGAAAATCAAGGGACTGCACAGCAAGATCTGGACAGGAGAAGAGAACAGTATGAAAACAGCCGGATTCTGTTTCAGAATACTGCCTGGCTGCTGCAGGAATGCCGGTCAAGAAACGCTTGATACAAATCGGCGGCATTCCTTTATATGCTGGAACTGCAAGGGGAGGAGAACAAGTATGAAGGAATTCAGGGACCTCACACTATGCAGTTTCAGCAGCGAAAGGGTAGATGTAATTGTCAAAGTTGATCTGATTGATGGAAAGCTGCAGCTGTCCTGCCTGGACTGCGGACCGGCAGTGGAGGCCTTTTTCGGAGATGGTGATTATGAATACTGGTACAGCTTCAGCGAGGAGGAAACCGAAAAACTGTTCCGTATGCTGGACGGACTGGATCATCCGGAAGAGGCTCTGCTGGAGAGATTCAGCGGAGAAGCCGGTACACGGGAACTGACAGCTTTCTGCAAGGAACACGGTATAGAATACCGTTTCTTCTCGTGGGCATAAGAAAACACCCGGAGCAGGGACCCTGTTCCGGGTGTATGTTCTGTATATCAGTTTACGTCGATCATGCCGGCTTCATCCAGTGCCTGCTGGTACATGATGTCATAGATCGCATTGTCGTTGACAAATTTGAGGATCTGATTGAGTACGTTGATCAGGTCTTCTTCCCCTTTTCTGGCTGCCACAACGGTTCCTTCGTAGGCACCGTACATGGAGAGATCGAATTCCACGTAGGACTTGGCCAGCTCACCGTTGGACTGTTCAGCGTACTGCAGAGCGACCGAGCAGGAAGTAGCCAGCGCATCGACCTTGCCGGATGCCAGATTGAGCACAGCCTGGTCAAAGCCGGCGACAAGCTCCATCTCCGCACCGTAGGGGATCAGCTGGTCTTCCACGTACATCTGATGCAGAGAGGTAGCCTGAGCCGCTACGGTCTTGCCGGCGAAATCTTCAAAGGTCTTGTAGTCTTCGACCTTGTCGGCAGGGACAAGCAGACTGTGGCAGGAGGCGCCGCTGGTGCTGGAATGATAGCCGATCGAGAGCTGGAAGTTCTCGTCCCTGTCCTTCTTCCAGCCGAAGCCGGCCATAGCCAGATCGGTCTTTCCGGTATCCACGGATGTCAGTACTGCGTTGAAGTCCATCTGTTCGATCCTGAGCTCTACACCCAGGACGTCGGCGATGTACTTGGCCAGATACAGTTCGGAACCGGTCAGGGTCTGTCCGTCTTCGTATACCCACTCATAGGGAGGGTTGTCCGGTGCTGTTGCGATGATGATGACGCCGTCGTCCAGAATCTTCTTCAGGACACCGGTCGGATTCTCGATCGTGATTTCCGGCTTGGCAATATTGCTTGTGTCATACTCAAAGGCGCTTACCGGTTTGTTGGCGTCTTCTGCTGAGCCGTCTGTGGAAGGGGATGCTGAGGAACATGCGGCAGTGGCTGCCACCAGCATGGCAGTGAGAGAGAATGCAGCGATACTTTTGAGTTTCATCTTCTTTTTCCTTTCTTCATAACAACGGTATGTACGGATGTTTCAATGCTGTAATCCAATCGTCGTCGTTCCATACTGCTTCCTCCTTTACTGAACAAAAATGCCGTCCCATCCAGGGACGACATGTTGATCGCGGTACCACCTTGGTTGCCTGCAGAACAGGCCTCTCTTCCGTTAACGCCGGTGTACGGACCTCCATACTTGTTTCCGGAGATCTTCTCGCAGATGCGTTTCCCTCCGACAGTTCCCGCCGGACTTCCACTCTGTTCCGGCTCGCTGATGGTCTCAGTCTCGGGTACTCTTCTGGTCAATGAATATAGGACCACTATACTGTAATATTTTCATCCGTCAAGAAACGTTTACATTATTTTCTTGAAAATGTTACAATACGATCTCCTTTGTATCCTTTCCCGACTTCTCATGCGATACACGGACGGAGACGGTATCACCGGCTGCTGCTTTGACAATCCAGGATACTTTTCTCTTCATCTCCGCTTCCTTCTGGTTTGTGACCAGGCCGTAGCTGACCTTTGTCTGTGCCCGGGAGAATCCGGAGAGATCACCGATCTCTTCCTTTTCCTTTCCTGTCACAAGCTCCTTTACGCCGCTGATCTCTACAATGACGGGCTTGTTCACCGCTGCCCGTACTGCCTGGTCGGTGATGTTCGTGGGCAGGAATCCCCGGTTGCCGACAACCGCTGTGATCCTGTAGATGCCTTCTGTGATGCATTCCTTCTGCAGGGATACGACTTCCACATGCGGCATACAGCGGGCAAAGCGGATCATGTACCGGGCGATTCCTTCGCAGAGTTCCCTCAGCATGTGTCCGGGAGGATTCTGCTGGGTGAACTTGTAGTTGTAGCCGCCGATCTCTACCTTGCCGAAGTGAGGGTGGTCATATTCATGCCAGGGTACATAGTCCTCCGGAGCGTTTTCCTTGACCCAGTTCCGGTAGGCATTGTACCGGCGTATCTTGGTATCCAGGCCGCCGGTGATCCGGGCAGTCATGTCCTCCGGCATGCCGACTCTGTTTGCCAGATCCCACAGTTCTACTGTATAGGCAGCGATGCCGAGGTTCTCGTATGCCCAGTCATCCAGGGCACCCGAGGAATAGTTCACCTGGTCGGCCAGGAACGTATCAAAGATATTCACGCAGGGGTAGCCGGTCTCTTCGGTGCCCATCTGTCCGATTGCCCGGAAAGCCTTCATGTCCGCAGGAATGCCCTGTGCTTCAGGTCTGGTTCCCGGCGGGAACAGGATCATTCCCGCGGTTGTATGCATCGCACTGATCCCGCCGATATTGGGATGGGAGACGATGAAGTCATGGACAGCCTTGATTTCCGGGAAGGACAGGGGATAGTCACCGGCTCCGATCTCCCGGGGATCCGGGAACCATCCATAGGGGAAGTTGCGGTTGAAGTTCATGCTCCACTTCATCTTCTTCTCCTTCAGATTCTCATCCCCGTCGTATTCCTCAAAGGATCCTTCCGTCCATACGGAATAGAAGTCTCCTGCAGTTTCGTCCGGTCTTCTCTCGATCATCTGCTCAGGATCTTCCGGATCGATCTTCCAGATACCGTAGGGATCCTTGTACCGCATCATGCGTACAACACCGTCTCCGTCGATATCCTCCGGTGCTACGCCTCCGAACACTTCCTTCCAGTCCCTCGGCGCGGAATACATGAACTCCGGTGTTGTCAGATAGCACTCTGCTCCGTCCGGAGAGATTCTCGGAAGAACATAGATGGTTTCGGTATCCAGCAGGTCCGTGATTTCTTTGTCTTCACCGTAGTTGGTCAGCAGATAGTCGATCAGGTACATGCAGGTCATGGACGCAGTGACTTCCCCGGCATGGATATTGCCGTCCATGTAGTATCCCGGCTTGGACAGTGCATCACCGGTTCCTGCGTTGGTCAGTGTGACAGCATACTGGTTCAGGCCGGCTTCTGTTACACACAGGGTCTGCACCCGGCAGAGTTCCGGATACTTCCCGGAAAAGTACTCCAGATTGTGCTTGATCTCTTCGTAAAGATAGTAGTGGTCATAGGCAAACGTTGTCTTCATAGTGTGTTCCTCCCTCTGGGTGAATGCGGTTCTTCAAAGGATTCAGTATTGTTTTCATTATAGCGGCGGACGGAAAGGTTCCTCTACTGCCCGGTACGTTACAGAAAGGGCAGGACTGTACGTTTTCCGGGCAATGCATCGAAACTATGCAGCGCTCTGTCTCCAGTCCGGTTCTTCGTACAGAGGCGGCTGGACGAAGGTCTCCGTATTGAGATAGCCCCGGTCGGTCAGACGCAGGGAGGATACACAGGTCAGGGAGAGAAGGCAGAAATTCATAATGTTGTTGATGTGGACATAGCCCTGTGCATCGAAGGCAGCCCGGACGCTGTCGAATTCTTCAGCAGTCGCCTTCACGGATTTCCGCGTGAGCAGCCCGGCAACAGGAAGAGCGATTTCCGCTGTAATCCGTCCGTCCAGTGCTGCGGTGATTCCGCCCTGCAGCTCGATGACCCGGTTGATGGCAGCCATCATGTCCTGCTCATTGTTTCCCATAACGATCAGATCATGGGAATCATGGGAATAGCTGGAAGCGCAGGCACCTGCTTTGATCCCGGCTCCGGACGCGAATCCATAGGCAATATGATTGTCCCGTCCGTGCCTTTCTACCACCATAACGAGACGGCAGTCCGTTTCCTTCCAGCACAGTATATGGCCCCTGACGTTCATCGGTACGAAGATTTCCTCTGTACGGTTGTTTCCGGGGTTGATCTTCATCACCCGAACATGGACCGTACGGTCCTCTCCCTCTGCGTATACCGTAAAGTCATCCAGATTCAGCTTCCGGCTGTGCACGGTGTCCTCAAACAGACCGCCCAGGCTGTATTCAGGCTTTTCGTGTTCCGGTTCATTGATATCATAGATGCACCGGCCTTTTTTGTACGTATGCGTGATATGCAGCGTATTGAGCTCATCCAGCAGTACAAAGTCCGCCAGTTTCCCCGGAGCGATGACGCCTCTGTCCAGCAGGTTCATCCTCCTGGCAGGAGTCCAGGTCGTGCAGTAGACAGCGTATTCCGGCTTCATACCGAAGCCGATGGCCTTGCGCATGACAGCGTCAACGTGCCCTTTCCGGTACAGAATATCCGGAAAGGTATCATCGGTAACGAAACTGAAGCATTCATACAGCTGGTTCTCACAGACATAGTCAATGACTTCCTGTGTAACCATGACATCCTGCAGCTGGATGAACATCCCGTTCTCAAAGTGCTGCTTCAGCTCTTCTATGCTGTGGGTGCAGTGATCGCTCTGTATGCCCCGGTAGAGGAACCGGGCGAGTTCCTCATCCACCAGCTCCGGGCAGTGTCCTTCCAGAGGCCAGCCGGGTTCCTGATCATGGATCAGATCGATGAACCGGCCGACTTCGGAATCATTTTCTTCGATGATTTCCCGGTAGTTCATGACTTCACCCAGGCAGATGACGTTCTCCGTATCCTTCAGTTCCAGCATGTCTTCACAGGTGATTGTCCCGCCGCTGGTTTCATAGTCCCTGCCCATGATCGGTACATTGCTGGGAATGGCATAGAAACAATCGTACGGGCTCTGCCTGCCGGATTCAATCATGGCCAGGATTCCGTCCTTGCCGCAGACATTGGCGATCTCGTGCGGCTCGGAGACGATCGTTGTAAGGCCGTTGCGGGCTGTATATTCACAGAAAGCCTCCGGAGTCACCAGTGAGCTTTCAATATGCATATGTATATCGATCAGACCGGGAATCATGTACTTTCCGGCACCGTCCATCTCTTCTGCAGCACGGATCCCACTGCAGCGCTTCCGGTCAATGTACAGGAATCTGCCGTCCCTGATATATACATCTGCTGGAAAGAAAGCCTTGAAATAACTGTTGAACACATGTACGTTCTTTACACAAATATCTGCGTGATCCAGTGCCTGCATCGTCTGTTCTCCTTCTGTACACTTTGATTTTAGCAAAAAGAGTCTGCCTGCTGAATGTGCAGGGAAAAGAAAGGGAATCTCCCGATTCCCTAAGTGATTCTGTTCAGTTTCTTCTGCAGCTTTTCCAGATCGCTGGCTGTAAAGGAGTACGGATCTACCCCGCACCGTTCACAGGCGGCGATGAACTCTTCATTCCCGATGATGTCTTCCGGACTGTCTGCCAGTTCATAGGCAACCCGGTTGATCAGACCTTCTTCCGTATCCATGTATCCTGCGTCTTCCAGCGCAGCCAGATGCCATGCTTTGAATGCCATATGCTACTCCTTGTACCATTCTGCGTCCGTCTTCAGCAGACCTCCCATGAAAATCGCGGCTTTCCGGGTAAAGAACGCCGGCTCGGATGATACGTAGATCTTCTGGATGCCGCAGTCGTCCGGGTCCGCAGGAACGCTGTCCAGAACGATATCCGCTGCCGCATCGGAGGAAGAGATGAGGCAGATCTCCGGATACATGCCGGCGATGGTATCTGCGATCAGGGGGTAATGCGTGCATCCCAGGATCAGGGTATCAATGCCTTCTCTGACCAGGGCAGGCAGGCACCCGTCCAGCGCTTCCCGGATCTGAGGATCATCCTTGGCCAGATGGCCTGCTTCAATGAGCGGGACGAGCGCAGGGCAGGCGGCGGTGAATACTTCGGCGTCCGGCATCAGCTGCTTCAGTGTCCGGGGATACGCACCGCTGCGTACGGTTGCCTGGGTCGCAATGACACCGATCCGTTTGTTCCGGGTGGCCTTTACAGCTGCCTGGGAAGCGTAGCGGACAACCCCGTACACCGGTTCCTTCGCTTCTGCCGCAACGGCGTCCCCCGCAGCGGAATCCGCTGTATTGCAGGCAATGACCAGTGCTTTTAGGTCAAAACGCTCCAGCACCTGCATATTGTGCAGGGCAAAGCCGGTGATTTCTTCCTTTGTTTTATCCCCGTAGGGCATGTTCAGACTATCACCGAAGAAGACAATGTTCTCCTGCGGTCTTTTCTGCAGGATGCTGCGGACTACGGTCAGCCCGCCGAGTCCCGAATCAAAAACACCGATGTATTTCATAGGCACTGCCTCCCATACGGATATCGTACCGTAATTCAGCGATGGATTCCACCAAGGGACGTCATGGACAGCGGTCTTTTCCGTCATTGGATGCAGAGGCATGTATGAAAAGATGGAAGAGTATATTCCCGGCTGCTGTACTGCTGGCAGCCTGCACGGTACAGGAGACCGCGGATAATTCCGTGACGGAAGAGCTGCAGATCATGTTCGATCAGGCTGCTGAGGGGCTGATCGGTGTCCGGTATATTCCCGAAGAACTGCTGGAGACAGAGTCCGGCAGATACTACCGGTTTCTCTGTGAAAAGCAGCGGATCGGTATGATCCTGAGTACACAGAAGGAATACAGCATCGTCACAGTATATGACGATCCGGACGGAACAGCAGAGATCGTGGATATCCAGGA
>JAFOIY010000085.1 GCA_017420505.1 Solobacterium sp.
CTACTATCCGCTCAGCACACTGATGCTGGCAGGGATCAAGGAAATCCTGATCATTTCCACACCGCAGGATCTGCCGAACTTTAAACGTCTCCTGGGAGACGGCAGCCAGTTCGGTGTCAGCTTTTCCTATAAAGTCCAGGAAACACCCAACGGCCTGGCACAGGCTTTTGTTCTTGGAGAAGAATTCATCGGGCAGGATGATGTCTGCCTGATCCTCGGAGACAATATCTTCTACGGTAACCATTTCGGCAGTATCCTGAAGGATGCCGCAAGGATTACAGAAGAGAAGAAGCACGCTGTTGTATTCGGCAAGTACGTCAATGACCCGGAGCGTTTCGGCGTTGCGGAATTTGATGAAACCGGCAGGGTAATCTCCCTGGAGGAAAAGCCTGCGCATCCGAAATCCAACTACGCTGTTGTCGGCCTGTACTTCTATGACAACCGGGTTGTGGAGTACGCAAAGCAGGTGAAGCCGAGTGCCCGCGGTGAGTATGAAATCACGGATCTGAACCGGATCTACCTGGAGCACGGAGAGCTGGATGTACAGGTCTTCGGACGCGGCTTTGCCTGGCTGGATACCGGTACGATTGAATCGCTTGCCCAGGCCGGCAACTATGTAAAGCTCGTGGAAGACGTGCAGGGCATCAAGATTTCCGTCCCGGAAGAGATTGCCTACTACAACGGGTGGATCGGTGAAGATGAACTGCTCCATGCCGCAGAGCAGTACGGCAAGTCCGCCTACGGTGATCATCTCAGGAAAATCATCTCCGGCCATGTACAGACAACCTACCGGAAGGACAGGAACGGATGAATATTGTAATACTCGGCTGCGGCTACCTTGGCTATAATCTGGCCTCGGCGCTGCAGGACAAACATCAGGTAACCGCACTGGGGTGGAAATCCCCGTACCGCGAAGGAAAGTTCCGCTATGAAGAAAGGGACTGTTTTCAGCGTGGGTTCACACAGGGCCTTCCGCTGGAAGGCGCTGTGGTCATCGATGCAGTAGGACTGATCGGCAACCGGGACAGTGGGGATGAAGCGTCCGCTCTGGCCGTACTGCGCGAGAAATACCGCGTTCTGTTCGACGAACTGGCAGAACGGAAGATCGACCGCTTTATCTTCTTCAGCAGCGGAGGAACCGTCTACGGCAGCAATCCTGAACCGGTAAGTGAAGACAGACCACTGCAGCCGGGATCCCTGTACGCAAGATCCAAGGTCATGCTGGAAGAGATGATTCCCGAATGCCGTTTTCCCGGTCTGATCCTGAGGCTTTCCAATCCCTACGGAGGAAAGCAGGATCCCCACAAGAGCCAGGGAGTGATACCGATTCTTATCCGTAAGGCACTGAAGAATGAACTGTTCGAGATGTATTCCCGCCCGGGTTCCGTACGGGACTACTTCTACATAGATGATCTCTGCCGGGCAGTTGAAGTACTGCTGGAAAAGGATATCAAGGAAGGCACCCTGAATGTCGGCAGCGGGGAAGGAACCGCGCTCTCGGAGCTGATCCGCCTGTGCGAGGAAGCGACAGGCCGCAGAATACGCATTGAATACCACGATCCGGGGGAGAATGCCCTGGATACGAATATACTGGATGTCCGCAGGATACGGGAACTGACTGGCTGGCAGGCCGAAACAGAGCTGCGTGAAGGCATCCGCAGAGAAACAGAACGGATCAGAAAGGAAGAGGAACAATGAAGATACTAGTAACAGGAGGCGCCGGCTTCATAGGAGGCAACTTTGTACTGAATATGGTGCCCCGCTATCCTGAAGATGAATACGTGGTGCTGGATGCCCTGACCTATGCCGGCAATCTGGAAACGCTGGCCGGTGTGATGGAAGCGCCGAATTTCCGCTTCGTCAAAGGAAGGATCCAGGACAGGAAACTGGTGGATGAGCTCTTTGCCCGGGAACACTTTGATGTCGTCATCAACTTTGCGGCGGAAAGCCACGTAGACCGCTCTGTGGAGGATCCGGGGATTTTCCTGGATACCAACATTATGGGTGTGCAGGTACTGATGGACGCCTGCCGGAAGTACGGTATCAAACGCTTCCACCAGGTATCCACCGATGAAGTCTACGGCGATCTGCCGCTGGACCGTCCGGATCTGCTGTTCCATGAAGATACACCCCTGAAGGCATCTTCCCCGTATTCCGCTTCCAAAGCATCAGCGGATCTGCTGGTGAACGCGTATCACCGTACCTTCGGACTGCCGGCGACCATCAGCCGCTGTTCCAACAACTACGGTCCGTACCACCATCCGGAGAAACTGATTCCCCTGATGATCAGCCGCGCACTGGCGAATGAAAGCCTGCCGGTATACGGTGAAGGCCGGAACGTACGCGACTGGCTGTACGTCACGGACCACTGCAATGCGATTGACCTGATTGTGCGCAAGGGGAAGGACGGCGAAGTCTACAACATCGGCGGCCACAATGAATACAGCAACCTTGAGGTCGTAAAGATCATCCTGAAGGAACTGGACCGTCCGGAATCATTGATCCACTTCGTCAAGGACAGACCCGGCCATGACCTGCGCTATGCGATGGATCCCACCAAGATTGAAACAGAACTCGGCTGGAAGCCGGAGTATACATTCGCAACCGGAATCCGGAAAACAATCGAATGGTATCTGGAAAACCGTCCCTGGTATGATCATATCCTCAACGGAGACTACCGGAAGTATTACGCTGAGATGTACAAGGAGAGGAAATAAACATGGCCTATGACGCAATCATCGTCGGTGCCGGGTATGCAGGCGCTGTATCCGCAAGATGGCTGGCCGAAGACGGAAAAACGGTCCTGGTTCTGGAGAAGCGGAACCACATCGGCGGCAATGCCTATGACAGAATGGATGAAAACGGAGTGCGCCGGCATGTCTACGGACCGCACCTGTTCCATACCAACAGCAAGCAGGCAGTGGATTTCCTGTCCCGCTTCACGGACTGGTATCCGTTCGAACACCGGGTACTCGGCTGGATCGAAGGGCAGACCGTGCCTGTACCGTTCAACCTGACTTCCATTGAAAAACTGTTCGCACCGGAAAAAGCAGAACATCTCAAGCAGGAACTAATCAAAGCCTACGGTATGGAATGCAAAGTACCGATCCTGGAACTGCGGAAGAACGAAGACCCGGAGATCAAGGAACTTGCAGAGTATATTTTCGAGCATGTCTTCAAGTACTACACAATGAAGCAGTGGGGATATACCGCCGAAGAGATCGATCCCGCAGTGACCGCACGTGTCCCGGTACATATTTCCTACGATGACAGATACTTCCAGGACACGTACCAGATCATGCCTGCGGAAGGGTATACTGCTCTGTTCGAGAAGATGCTCGCACACGAAAACATAACCGTCCGGACCGGTGTAGACGCACTGGATCACGTATGTGTCGATACCGAAGCGAAGAAGATCCTTTTTGACGGCGAAGTGTTTGCCGGTGATCTGATCTGGACCGGACTGGTGGACAGCCTGCTGGGATACCGTTTCGGAGCACTGCCGTACCGCAGCCTGGAATTCGATGTACGGACAGAGAAAGCAGGTTTCCAGCCTGCCGTAACGGTCAACTATCCCACGCCTGCCGAGATCCATCCGTATACCCGGATTTCCGACTATGGAATGATGATGCAGACACCGCCGGCCGGATATACTACCGCAGCCTGCGAGTATCCCTACGCCTACGACGGCAATGCGGAAAAGGGGAATGTACCGTACTATCCGGTGTTTACAGAGGATTCAAAGGCACAGTACAGCCGCTATGCCCGGGAACTGGCAAAGATACCGAACCTGCACCTGCTGGGCAGGCTCGCAGAGTACAGATACTACAATATGGACTCCATGACGGAGAGAGCACTGGAGTTCTGCAGGGGACTGAAGCACTGATTCAGTGCTATAATGCCTGTTATGGACCGTAAACTGCTCAGAAACTATCTTTATAATGTCCTGTACCAGATTGTACGCTTTGTGATGCCTTTCATATTGGTTCCGTACACACTGGCACACATTACCGCGGATTATCTGGGCATCTACAACCATGCCGGATCCATGATGAACATCTTCATTCTGTTCGGCATCCTGGGTGTTAACAAATACGGCAACCGTGAGATCGCCAAGGTCAGGAATGATCCGGAACAGCTGAACCGGACATTCTTCGAAGTGCTGGCAATGCAGATCATGAACATGATCGTGGCCACGGCTGCCTATTTCATCTTTGTCCGGATGACGGTAAACGAGAACCGTTTCTTCTGGAACCTGACCGGACTGACCATGATCGCGTCCATGCTGGATGTCACCTGGTTCTTCTTCGGCATCGAAGATTTCCGCAGAGCGAGCATCCGCAACATGATCGTAAAGGTACTGGGTGTAGCGCTGATCATGACGCTCTGCCGTACTCCGCAGGACCTCTGGCTCTATATCGTGATCAATGCCGGCAGTGAGCTGTTCGGCCAGCTGATCATGTTCATCCAGCTGAGGAACTACGTGCACTTCGAACGCATCTCGCTGCGGGAAGCCTACCGGAAGCACTTCTATCCGACGCTGCAGCTGTTCATTCCGACCATCGCCATCAGTGTCTATACTATGCTGGACCAGCCGATGATCGGTTATCTGTACAATGAGACGCATGTTACGTACTATATGTCCTCCATGAACCTGGTGAAGATGTTCCTGTACTTCATCACCAGCATCGGAACCGTGATGCTGCCGCGGGTGACCAATATCTACTACAACGATGAAGACGGTGAGCAGAAGGCAAAGAACTACATCCGTACGACGATGAAGATTGCGTGCCTGCTGTCCTTTCCGATGTGCTTCGGCATGATGGCGATCGCCCGGAATTTCATATCCCTCTATCTGCATGCGTCCCCGGATGCTGCACCGATCATCGGCAATCTTGTCCGGATGGGATGCCCGGTCATGATCTTCATCTCCATGTCGGATGTAACGGGAACGCAGTACATGGTGCCGACCGGGATGTACCGGCAGTACTCCTTCAGCGTGATCATGGGCTCCCTGGTCAATGTGATGATCAATCTGATGCTGATACCGAAGTACGGGGCATACGGGGCGATTGCCGGCAGCATCATTGCGGAATGTACGGTAACACTCCTGCAGCTGTTCCTGGTCCGCAAACGGCTTGAAATCGGCTTCCTGAGCAAATCCTACCTGGTATATGCCCTGGGTTCCGGGCTGATGTACCTGCTGGTTGTACAGCTGGGCAGAATCCTGCCGCTGTCCATACCTGCTACATTGCTTCAGGTCGGTGCCGGTATGATCATCTACTTCGCTGTACTGGTGCTGACAAGGGAAGAGCTCTGCATGAGCGTGCTTTCATCGATGAGAAGGAGACTGAACCATGCCTGAAGTCAGTGTCGTAGCAGCCGTATACAACGTAGAGAAGTACCTTCCCAAGTGCATCGAATCCCTGCTTGCCCAGACCTACCGGGATTTTGAATTGATCCTGGTCAATGATGGATCCAGGGACAGTTCTCCGCTCATCTGCAGGCAGTATGCCAAAAAGGACAGCCGGATCCTGGTGATCGACCAGGAAAACGGCGGTCTTTCCGCTGCCAGGAACACCGGGATCGCTGCAGCGAAGGGGAAGTACATCCAGTTCATCGACAGTGATGATTATGTAGAGCCGGATCTGCTGGAGCGCTGTGTAAACAAACTGGAGGAAACAGATGCAGACATGGTGGTCTTTGATTTCCGCCAGGCCTATCTGGACGGTACCGGAGAAGTCATCCGCAGTCCTTTCGATGAAGAGTGGATCTACTGCCTGGCGGAACACCCGGAACTGCTTACGGATCTGAAGAACGCAGCCTGGAACAAAATGTACCGGACAGCGCTGTTCACCGAGACCGGCATCCGCTATCCGATGCGCAAGTACTATGAGGACCTGGGCACGACCTACCGGCTGATTGCCCGGTGCCGGCGGATTGCCTTCCTTCATGAACCGCTGTACAACTACCTCCAGGACCGGCCCGGCAATATCACTCATTCCTTCAACCGTTCGGTATATGACATCATGGACATGATTGACCTGACCATAGATGACTACAAGGACCTAGGGATCTATGACACCTACTATGAAGAGCTCAAATATCTGGGCTGCGTGAATATCCTGGAGTGCCTGAAGAAGACACGCGGGGTAGCGGATGTCAGGGAAGCAGAGCGCTTCGTAGATGCCTGCTTCAGCTATATCAAGCAGCGCTGGCCGGAATACCCGGCGTGCACCAGAAAGCTGAACCGGGAAAAATACGATTTCATCTACATGAACCAGACACTGCTGAAACTCTATCTGAAATACAGGAACGGGAGGGCATAGACATGGCAAAGGCAACGATCATTGTACCGATCTACAACGTAGAGAAATACCTCAGGGCCTGTTTTGACTCTCTTCTGAAGCAGGATCCGGAGGATGCTGTCATCCTTGCAGTCAATGACGGTTCTCCCGACAACAGCCGGGCGATCATTGAAGAATACCGCACCCAGTATCCGGAACGGATCCGTTTCATCGACAAGGAGAACGGCGGCTATGGTTCTGTACTCGAACTGGCCATCCATCAGCTGGATACCCCGTATTTCCTCGTATGCGATCCGGATGACACCATTGCGGAAGACGCTGTAAAGACGCTGCTTGCCCTGGCTGAAAAGCACGGTGCAGATATTGCAGTAGGCGCCAAGAACTTTGTATACAACGGTACGGACTGCAAGGACTACGATGCAGCGTACAATACGGCGTTCGTTTCTTTGATGCCGGATACGGTCTACCGCAGGGGAACAGAAGCCTTCAATGATCTGCTGTTCCTGGATCCCAGTCCGCACGCCAAACTGTACCGCAAGGAAACGGCACAGGATATTGTCTTCCTGAAAAAGGTAGGGTATACGGACAATATGCTGTTCTATCTGTCGCTTCTGAAGGCGGACAAGGTTGTCTATACCGACCAGGCACTGGCGGATTATCTGGTGGACCGTCCGGGCAACACCATGACGGATGTCTCCGTAAAAGCAATGCGCGGCCAGATCAGCGTATTCAGCGCCATCGTTGAGCAGGCATCCAGGATTCCGGACGTACCGGACATATTCTGGTACCGGATGTTCGAGAGCTTCAAATACATGCTGTGGCAGACGCGCAGAGTCAAAGGAAGCGAAGAAGAACGCAGTCTGATTCTGGATGAACTGTACGGCTTTGTCCGGATACTGGTCCCGTACCGCAGTGAGATCCTTCCCTGGTACAGCAAGTATTCAACCGCCCGTTTTCTGGAGAAGAAGAGGGACAGGGATCTGCTGGATGAAAGACGCAGTGAGCGTGCGTTTGCTGTACTGAAGAAAAAGATGATGCAGGGAGAATGAGGCGATGAAGCTTTCTTTGATCATTCCCATGTACAACATAGAAGCGTATCTTCGCGAATGCCTGGATTCCGTTGTCAGCCAGACCCTGGAGGACATGGAGATCATCATCGTGGATGATGGCTGTACCGATCACAGCCCGGAGATTGCGGAGGAGTATGTGCGGCAGTATCCGGACAGAGTCCGGCTGCTGCACAAACCGAACGGTGGTCTTTCCGATGCCCGGAACTTCGGAATCACCTATGCGCAGGGTGAGTACATCGCCTTTCTTGACAGTGATGACTTTGCCGAGCCGGACCTCTACCGCCAGATGGTGGATCTGATGGACAGGGAAAAGTGCGATGTCGCGGTCACGGACATTGAATACTGGTACCGGGATCCTTCCCGGCGCTTTGTCATGAAAGGGCTCAGCGAGCGGGGAAAACCCGACCGGAACAAGCAGGCGCTGATGTCGCCGATGTTTGCCTGGAACAAGGTCTACCGAGCATTCTGGTTCAAAGAGAAGGGGCTGCGCTATCCGGTAGGCCTGTGGTATGAAGACCTGCCTGTCACAACTCTGATCTTTGCGCAGTCTGCGAAGATCGGCTATCTGGATCAGTGCCTGATCCACTACCGGCAGCGGGAAGGCTCGATCATGAGTTCATCTTCTGAACGTGTCAGGGAAATATTTGATATACTGATGATGGTCCGGGGGAGTTTTCAGGAAAACGGACTGCTCGAGCAGTATCATGATGAGATCGAGTGGCTCCATATTGAGAATCTGCGCCTGTACGGTATGTTCCGCTTCATGCGTGCAGACCGTTTTTCGGAGTACTATACAAAGGCGACCGATATTCTGTATGCCTGCTTCCCTGACTGGAGGAAGAACCCCTATATCCGCTATGCAGGTCTGAAGAACCGGATCTTCATGAGAACTCTGAACAGGCTGAATGCCCGTATATACCGTTCCATCATTGCCAAAGGAGATTGATTACGCGCACCCGTTATTCTTTCTACAACTTCATAGTCAGTACGATTGCGGCGGTGATTCTGCCGCTCATCGGCTTTATCAAGGTACGTCTTTTCGTTGCGTTCTACGGCAGCGATATCAACGGTCTGCAGATCACCATTGCCCAGGTCATTACTTTCATCAATATCTGTGAACTGGCCTATTCGCTGGCGTTCCGGCAGCTGATGTTCAAGCCTCTGATGGAAGACGACCGTGAGCGTGTGCGGGAGATCTACTGCGGTGCTGTGCGGGTGTTCCGCATCACCGGCATTGTCGTTCTGCTGACGGGCATCGCGGTAGGTGCGGTGTATCCGTATTTCAGAGAATCTCCGCTGAACTACATCCATACTGCCGGTACATTCTGGCTGATGGTCATTCCGTACGGAATCTCCTATTTCCTTATGGGTCCCAACTTCCTCATCATGGCCGATCAGAAGGAATACCGGATCAACATCTGGATCCAGTCCTTCTCCATTCTGAGGATGGTGCTGATGGTTGCGGCCATCCGGCTGGAGATGAGCTTCTTCTGGATTCTGGTCATTGACGCGCTGAATGTTATCTGCGCCAATACGGCCGCGAGAATCATAGCCCTGAAGGAGTATCCGTGGGTGAAAGAAGCCCCGGAGAACACCGGTGATGATTCGTTCCGGAAGAAGGCGGGATACGCGGTCATTCAGCGGCTGAGCGAACTGGCGACAACCCAGACGGACAATATTGTCGTTACCGGATTCATGGGCTACGTTATGTCTTCCGTCTACGGTGTCTACAGCTATCTGACGGACAATATCGGCAAGATTACCCAGACGATGGTTACTTCTCCCATGAACAGCTTCGGCAATCTGTTCAACGACAGGAATGCGGACCGCTACGGTGTGTTTACAGAGTTCTTCAGCTTTGCGACCTATGTGTCCACGATTGTGGCGGTATCCATCTTTGTGGTCATGCCGCAGTTTGTACCGCTGTGGATGAACAATCCGCTCTATGAAGCCTCTGTACCGATCTGTTTCCTGTTCGGTCTGAATATTTTCTATCTGACCATGCGCCAGCCGGTGATGATTGCGCGGGATGCCAACGGGCTGTACGTAAACGCCAAGAACAATGCCTATCTGATGGCGGTTTCCAAGATCGTCCTGTCCGTTCTTCTGGTCCGGAAGCTCGGGCTGCTGGGTGTGATTCTGGCGACGACATTGACGAACTGGACGGTGGATTTCCTGTACAATCCGCGTCTGGTCTATACGAATGTATTCGATCGTTCGGTATTCAGCTACTACCGGATGGTCCTGGGCAGGCTGCTCATAGCGCTGGGCATCGGTGCAGCGGGATTCTTTGTCTGGAACCGGATGATCCCGGAACAGATGGGACTGTTCTCGTTCGTGAAGAATACCATTCTTCTGGGAGTGTTCGTGGTGCTTATGACCACGGTGGTCTACGCTGTCTGCTATGATTCGTTCAGGAAGCTGTTTGTGCGTCTGCGTTCCCTGCTGGGCAGAAGGAAGCGGGCAGACGTCTGAAAGGAATGGATATGAACCGGAAACAGAAGGATTACTTCTCCTTTGAAAGCATCCGTGACGGCAATGGTGAGGTCATCTGCTACCATGTAACGATGATCGGTACGATCGAGGCGGACGGAGTGCCGCGCCTGCGTACGGATATGGGACCGAACAAGGACGGCAGGAGAGCGTTCGGCCGGCTGACGCTGGTAAACTGCGACAGGAAGATCAAAACCCTGCTGGATGAAACCGACAGCTATGTTGCGTCTTTCTACAGCGGACCGGAAGGATCGGAGTCCGTGATCGGCTTTACGGCCAGGGACTGGCGTGCGGATGCAGTGTATGAGCTGTCCGAAGGGGACAGGGTCCTGGTGGAAGGACGGGCATACTTCCGGCAGGGCAATGATGAACGGGGCAGGAAGGAATTCACAGTCACCGTTACCGGTACCTTCCTGATCGGCCGGAAAAGAAAAGAGTACCACTCCCTGAATGAGGGACTGGTACCCCAGAAGTACTGAAAAGAAAACTGATTCCGGAGAATCAGTTTTTTTGCTTACGCGTTCTGTGCCTGAACGGCTGTAATCGCTACGACACCGACGATATCTTCCCAAGAACATCCTCTGGAAAGGTCGTTGACCGGCTTTGCGATACCCTGCAGCATCGGTCCGTAGGCTTCTGCCTTGGCCAGACGCTGAACGAGCTTGTAGCCGATGTTTCCTGCATCCAGATTCGGGAAGATCAGTACGTTGGCTTTGCCGGCAACCGGGGACTCCGGTGCTTTGCTGGCGGCAACGGACGGTACGATGGCCGCATCCAGCTGCAGTTCACCGTCACATACCAGATCGGGATAGTTCTCATGGGCAGCCGCTACTGCTGCTGTCACTTTGTCAACCAGTGCATGCTTGGCGCTTCCCTTGGAAGAATGGGAGAGGAACGCGACTCTTGCGTCGCCGCCTACGAGCGCTTTGAAGCTGTTGGCACTGTCGTTGCCGATGGCTGCCAGTTCTTCCGGGTTCGGATCCTGGTTCAGACCGCAGTCAGCGAACACAAAGGTTCCGTTGTCACCGAATTCGCAGTTCGGTACATCCATGACGAAGAAGCCGGATACGAGCTTGGCACCCGGTGCTGTACGCAGAATCTGCAGGGCAGGACGCAGGGTATTCGCTGTGGAGTGGCAGGCACCGGAAACCAGGCCGTCCGCCTCTCCGAGCTTTACGAGCATAACACCGAAGGTTGTGCGGTCGGCCAGAAGGGTCTCACGCGCTTTTTCCGGGGTCATGCCTTTTGCTTTTCTCAGTTCATAAAGGGTGTCTACATAAGTGCCGAGCTTCTCGCACTTTTCGGGATCAATGATCGCTGCACCGGCAACATCCACACCGTACTTCTCAGCGTCCGCTTTGATGGTGTCTTCAGGTCCGATCAGGATGATCCTGGCTGTTCCTTCTTCGAGGACCTTCGCTGCAGCGTGGATGGTTCTCTCGTCTTCGGATTCAGGCAGAACGATAGTCTTCAGGTCTTTCTTGGCCTTTTCTTTAATGCCGTCAATAAATGCCATAGGTAAAACAAGCCTCCTTATACAATTTCATTTTTTCACTTAATCGTCCAAAAGTCCACCGACAAAAATTATTTCAGCAATCATCGTTGAATCATCTATAATGAAAGGCATGAAGAGACTGATTACTGTTGTCTGTGCTGTACTGCTGGCAGGCTGTGCAGAGCGTGAGGGAACACCGTCCGGCAGGGATACGACCGGACCGTTCATCAATATCTCCAAGTATGTCTTTGATACAACCGTCGGCAATGAGATCGATTTTTCCTATATCACCGGCTACGACGATGTGGACGGTCTGGTTCCTGTTCAGGTGCTGGGCACCATCGATTACAGCAAGCCGGGAGAATACTATCCGGTGCTCAGCGCCGTAGACTACTCCAACAATGAGACTCTGGTCGGAATTGTGGTCATTGTACACGAAGAAGATGGTACACAGACTGTACCGGAGCCGGAACAGAAGCCGGAGATTCCGCAAGAGACCGGCTGTACGGCTCCCGGTGCACTGCGGGAGGATATACCGTGCGGTGTGGTTCCGCCGGAAACAGCGCAGGTGTACGATATGCTGTTTCCGGGTGAAGGCGGAGAGGAGCGCTGTGAAGCGTGGGAAGCCGGCAGCTGTGAAGCGGTATACACCAACGATGGATCGTTCTGGGGATACGGTCTGATCAAGGAAGAATAAATAAAAGGACGGGTAGGGAACCCGTCCTTTCGTTATCAGGATGTTGAACTGTCCACAATGGCCAGATTGACCAGACGCCAGTTTCCGTAGCTGTTCTTTACGAAGAAGAGCTGATAGGTGCTGGATTCCGTTCTGCCCGCATCTTCCGCGGAAACAATATAATCGAACGAGATCGTACCGACGAACGCATTGTCACCCAGAGCGAGCATATCGAAGACCTTGACATTGGTGAATACAGCAGAATCGTGGGCACTGTACCACTGGGGATTGAAGCCCAGGATGTTGTAGTAGAACTCTGTGTAAGGATAGAGGTGCTGGTTCAGTGCGTTGAAGGTACCGTCCTTGGTAATGTAGCGGCAGTAGGCAATGGCTGTCTCTTCAATGTTGCGGGAGAACTCTTCCTTCTGGATACTGTCCGGTATTCTTCCGAGATAGAAGTGAGGGGACAGATAATCCCGTACAGCGATGTATCCGGCAGGGACTTCCGGCTCCGGCGCGTAGATGAAGCCGCCGATGGTATAGCGCACGGTTTCCGGCATCTCGATGCTGAGCTCTTCGAATTCCAGAGGAGCCGTCCGGTCTTCATGGATGTAGAAATCCGTGATCTCATTGCCGTTGATCGAGAAGGGCGTTCCGTCCAGTACATCAAACGTGTAGGTGTGGTTCTGGTTGACGGTACGCACCTTCCACACAGAAGATCCCTCCGGCTTCCTCGCTTCCAGCGAGCAGAGCTTCTTCTGCTGGTAGTACACATCGTAGTAGGCGCTGTAGCCGTCTTCTCCGGCATAGGAGAAGGTCATGCCGTTCATATTGCAGTCTGCGTACAGATAGGTCAGATAGCTCGTGATGACTTCCTTGGAATTCAGTTCCACGAAATTCTCTACGTCCATTTCATAGATCTCGTCCCACTGTTTGTTGGCCACCAGCTGCATATAGTTGGTCATGGCACCGTTGACACTGTGCTTTTCATAGCGGTCCAGCCAGAACCAGAGGTAGGCAAGCGCGGCGGCGCAGACCAGGATCGCCGCGGCGCAGACAGCCAAAAGATGGCTCAGGAATGTCTGGCCGACCTGTGCTCTTTCCTTGTAGCTTTTTTTGATTACCGTACGATCCACGCTGTAGGTACCGTCCTGTCTCCACGTATGGAAACTACGCTGTTGATGATTTCGCCTTGATAGACCATGACGGAAGAGCTTCCCCCGTCAAGGTTTGCCGCATTGATGGCCCCGTATTCGAGCATGATCTGGATGCAGTCTTCGTAGCTGGCGCCGAGGCTGGTGGTCTGCCGTCCGTCGATGACGAGCAGCAGCACTGCACCATCGCTGCGCTGCCCGATGACTGTACGGGGATTCAGACCGCCTCCTGTACCGGTAATGGGCACTGTATTGCCGTTGACGATCATGATGGGACCGAAGGTGACCGCATCCGTGATGCCCCAGTCCAGCGCATCGGATGCCGTCATATTGCCGACAATCAGGTGATGCTTTTCGTTGAAACCGATCAGGGACACCCACTGGTCCATGGTTCCGGCTACGAGCTCACCGTCCTTGATCACGACACCGTAGGGGATGGATCCGTCACCCATACCGTTGGGGTCATCAAAGCCGCCGGCATTGATGCCCGCAACCGCGCCTTCCTTCTTTACATAGTCCTGTACCAGGAATCCCGAAGCGCTCTCACTGCCCATCAGGGTATTGACACCCAGTGCCATACGGGAAGGATCCCGGACGATCATAAGCTTGCCTTTGAAGGTCGCTCCCGATACGTCAATGATCTCAATGCTGTCACGCTGTTCTTCCGGAATGATGAATTCATCCTCGGCGTTCACCGTGATTTCTTCCGTATAGTAGACCTGGTTCTTGGACAGCCGGGCTTCAATATCCTCGTCGCTCAGGAACAGATGGATGATCTTCACGCCGCGCCTGGTCTCCATGAAGGTGGACACAATCAGATTGGAGAAGGTGGGGGAAGGCCCTTTCAGAGCGATCATGAAGCCCGCAAAGAAAGTAACGCCGATGATCAGCGACAGGGACAGTACAGTGAGGAATATCTGCCGGAAGCTGCGTACAATCCGGGCATTCAGTCTTTTCTTCTTTTTGGCCATAAGAAAACCAAGAGCTATTATACCATATCCTGCTGGTTCCTTATCTTAAAGGGGACACAAAAGAACCCACCATGCACCGGAAAGAAAAATTTTTCACAACCATACAGAACGGCAGAAAGATTCCTGCATTCAGAATCCTGTGCAGGGATTTATACAGACGGCGAACTATGCTAAAATTTTTACGTTAATCTGGAGGATCAACCATATGTTCAAGATCATCATTAAGGAAAACTACGACGAAGTCAGTGATGCGGCATTTGAAGTGATGAAGGAAGTTCTGGACAGTACAGAGAATCCTGTGCTCGGCCTCGCTACCGGCAGCAGCCCGGTAGGCCTCTATCAGAGAATGATCAAGGATCATGAAGAGACCGGCAGAAGCTACAAGGACATCCTGACATTCAACCTGGACGAATATGTCGGGCTGCCCAGGGATCATGAGCAGTCCTACTGGACATTCATGCACGAGAATCTGTTCAACCATATTGATATACCCGATGAAAACGTTCATGTACCGCTGGGCATCGGAGACGATCCTGAGCAGAACTGCGTTGACTATGAAAACGAGCTCGTAAAGCATGAGATCGCTGTGCAGGTGCTCGGCATCGGTTCCGACGGCCACATCGCCTTCAATGAACCGGGATGCCCGTTCGACACACCCACGCATCTGATGGATCTCACAGAGCAGACACGCCGTGACAACGCGCGCTTCTTCGAGAACGATATCGATCAGGTACCGACAAGGGCCATCACCATGGGCCTGGCATCCATTATGCGGGCAAAGAGGATCATCCTGATCGCAACCGGCAAGAATAAGGCGGAAGCGGTCTACGGTATGCTCAAGGGACCGAAGACTACGGACTGCCCGGCAAGCATCCTGCAGGATCACCCGGATGTAACGGTCTGCCTGGACAAGGATGCGGCAAGCCTGCTGTAAAGCTTCAAGCAGAGTCTGTTCCGGAAGGAACAGGCTTTTTTTATTCGCCTTGAGGCATGTTACATCATACTAAACAAATTGTTTAATATTACTATTGATTCCTGAAAGGAAGAATGTATAATGATTGTGGTTTAGCAATTACAATCGAATTGTTTAGTAAAGATAAACAGGAGGGTGTGCAATGGATATCGGCAGAAGAGTCAGGGAACTACGGACCCGCAATGGTCTGACGCTGGAAGAACTCGCTTCCAGGACGGAACTGACCAAGGGGTATCTCTCCCAGCTGGAAAGGAATCTCTCGGCACCGTCGATCCAGACACTGGAGGATCTGACGGAAGCGCTAGGAACGACAATGTCGGAGTTCTTTACGGAAGATGCGGAAGAGCAGATCGTCTTCGGCGCAAAGGATGCGTTCGTGGACGATGAAGAGGATATGTCCATCCACTGGATCGTACCGAACGCACAGAAAAACCAGATGGAGCCGATCATACTGTATCTCAGGCCCGGCGCACAGTCGAAGCGGGTGGACCCGCATGAAGGGGAAGAGTTCGGCTATGTACTGAGCGGCAGGCTGCTGCTGTTCAGAGACGGAGACAAAAAAGGAATCCGGGTGCGCAGAGGGGAAAACTTCTGCATGAAGGGTGATAAAGCGCACTGGTTGATGAATGATGGGGAGCGGGACGCGGCTGTGCTGTGGATCAGTACCCCGCCGGTATTCTAAGGAGAGGGAAATATGAAGAAGCTGATTCAGGTAAAGAACGTCGTCAAAACGTTCGACAAGCAGGTTGTCCTCAAGGGCATCTCACTGGATATTGAAGAAAATGAGTTCGTTACACTGCTGGGACCGTCCGGCTGCGGCAAGACGACACTGCTGCGGATCATCGCCGGATTCCTGGATCCGGATGAGGGGCATGTCATTATGGACGGAGAGGATATTGCGAAGATTCCTGCCTACCAGCGTGATGTCAATACGGTATTCCAGCACTATGCGCTCTTTCCGCATCTGAACGTCTATGAGAACATTGCGTTCGGTCTGAAGATCAAGAAGCAGCCGAAGGACATCATCGACCAGAAGGTCAGGCGTATGATCTCCCTGGTCGGTCTGGAAGGATTCGAGAAGCGTGATGTGACCAGACTGTCCGGCGGCCAGCAGCAGCGTGTGGCCATTGCCAGAGCGCTGGTCAACGAGCCGAAGGTCCTTCTGCTGGATGAATCCCTCAGCGCACTGGACAAGAACCTGCGGAAGGAAATGCAGCTGGAGCTGAAGCAGATCCAGAAGGAAGTCGGCATTACCTTCATCTTCGTCACACATGACCAGGAAGAAGCTCTGACCATGAGCGACAAGATCGTCATCATGAAGGACGGTGAAATCGAACAGATCGGTACACCGACGGAAGTCTACAATGAACCGGTCAATGAATACTGTGCCCGCTTCGTCGGTGATTCCAACATCATTGACGGCATCATGAAGCGCGACCGTCTGGTCAGCTTTGATGACAATGACTACGAATGCGTCGACTACGGCTTCTCGGAGAACGAAGAAGTGGATATCATGCTCAGGCCGGAGGACATCAACATTACGGCCCGCAACAAAGGTCTGCTGAACGGTGAAGTCAAGAGTGTGCTCTTCAAGGGCATTCACAACGAAGTCATCGTCGAAACCAGCTCCGGTACCTCCAAGACCGTCATCATGCACGTCACCAAGAGCCACGATGTCAAGAACGAGGAAGCCCATGAAACGATCAGCGCCAAGAGCTTCTTCATGGACCCGGAGGATGTACCGACCCTCACCAGCAGTGAAGTCATCACCCGTGCCAATGCCCAGGCATGGACGGATGATGAAGAAGAGATCTCCATCAGCAAGGTGGACTTCCACGTAAAGGAAGAAGAGGGTGTGTACGAGTGCACACTGGCAACCGAAAAGGGTACGGAGATCACCATCAACATCAACGTGGTCAAGCCGGCACTGATCGAGGACAAAGAGAACGAAGAAATCATCCAGGCGTTCGACTTCTACCGTGACGCGGATGAAATCAAGGAATCCGTTGCGCTGGATACAGACCTGATCCTCTGGGCGGACGCCTATGCCTGGAATACGGAAGACGATTCCCGGGTTGAGATCTGGGACGTCAAGTACGACTTCGATGATGAGAACATCACCGAAGGAGACTACCCGGTCACATTCTCTACCCAGGGCCGGGAACTGAAGATCGAAACCACGATGCATATCCAGGAAGGGGAACGCATCGGTCTGTGGTGGAAGCCGGAAGACATTCATGTCATGAGAAAGATGAGGTAGGGACATGAAATCCTTCAGCAAGATGGCCTATCCGTATGTTGTCTGGATGTGCATCATGATCATCATGCCGATGCTGATGCTCGTCCTGTATGCCTTTACGGTCAAGGGAAATGATATTCTGACTTTCCAGTTCACCCTGGAGAACTTCGCCCGTTTCTTCAACGATACGATCTTCCCCAGTGTACTGTGGCGCAGCCTGAAGATGGCCTTCATCACAACCGGGCTGTGCATCCTGATCGGCTACCCCACAGCGTACATCTTCGCCAGAATGAAGCCGAACAACCAGGCAGTCATGATCCTGCTGGTCACACTGCCGATGTGGATCAACGTACTGGTGCGTACCTACGCCTGGAGAGGGCTGCTCGGCTATGTGGACTTCAGCAGTGAGATGAGGGTCTATGTAGGCATGATCTACAACTTCCTGCCGTTCATGATCCTGGAGATCTACACATCGCTTTCCAAGATCGATCCCAATCTGATCGTAGCGTCCCATGACCTGGGAGCCGATGACGGCGAGACCTTCCGGCGGGTCATTCTCCCGCTCTCTCTGCCGGGTGTAGTCAGCGGCATTACCCTGGTATTCCTGCCTGCGGTATCCAGCTTCTTCATTCCGAAGCTGCTCGGAGGCGGCCAATACGTCCTGATCGGAAACCTCATTGAAGACTACTTCATCACTTCCGGTGACTGGAACTTCGGCTCCGCGATCAGCCTGATCATGGCGATCATCATCCTGATCTCGATGTATGTCATGCGCAAGCTGGACCGAGGCGCCAAGGAGGCAATGGACTGATGGAACACAAGACAAAGATCCACGAGCGTATCTTTACAGCGCTGGTCCTGGCATTCTTCTATCTGCCGATCCTCTACGTTGTGCTCTTCAGCTTCAACAGCTCCAAATCGCTCAGCCGCTTTACAGGATTCTCCCTGCAGTGGTATGAGAAGATGTTCGCCGACCGGATGATCATGAGCGCCATCGGCTACACCGTACTGTGCGCCGTAATCGCAACATTCGTATCCACCATCGTCGGTACCGTAACGGCCATCGGCCTGTCCAAGAGCCGCCGCATCCTCAGGGAAACGGTGAACCAGGTCAACAACCTGCCGATGCTGAACCCGGACATCGTTACCGCCATCGGATTCATGCTGTTCTTCACATCGCTGAAGATCAGGACCGGATTCACAACCATGGTCCTGGCGCACATTGCCTTCTGCATTCCGTACGTAATTCTGTCGGTCATGCCGAAGCTGCGTACACTGGATCCGAACCTGGCGGAAGCAGCGCTGGATCTGGGATGCACACCGCTGGAAGCACTGTGGAAGGTCATTCTTCCGCAGATCCGTCCGGGCATCATCTCCGGCGCGCTGGTCGCGTTTACCATGTCGTTCGATGACTTCGTCATCTCACTGTTCACGACCGGGCCCGGTGTCTCCAATATCTCCATCTATGTTTACGGAGCTGTAAAGCGCGTCAATCCGACAATCAACGCGCTCTCCGCCATTATCGTCTATGTAATCACGGTCGTATTGATCGTTATGAATGTCGTTCCTATGATCAGGGAAAGAAAGGGAAAGAACAATGAAAAAGCAAACAATCTTTAAAGCAATGATGGCAGGCAGCCTGGGATTCCTGTGCGCCTGCGGCGGCGGAAGTACAGCGGAAGAGCAGTTCGATGCCAAGGAACTCTACGGCTGCAACGTCATCAATGTATACAATGCCGGCGAATATATCGGAGACGGTGTACTGACTGACTTCGAGAAGATCTACAACGCCCGCATCAACTACGATACCTTCGATTCCAATGAATCCATGTACACCAAGCTGCTCGGCGGCAGCACCTACGATGTTCTGGTACCTTCCGACTACAGCATTGAGCGCCTGATCCAGGAAGGCATGCTGCAGAAGCTCGACAAGGATGCACTGGAGAACCTGGAACTGCTGGATCCCATTGCGGTGGATATGCAGAAGGAATACGATCCGGAGCTCGCCTACGCCGTTCCGTACTTCAGAGGCAGTGTCGGTCTGGTCTACAACAAGACGAATGTCGACCCGGCAGTCATCGAAGAGAAGGGCTGGGACATCCTGCTGGATGAAACCTACAGAGGACGTGTCTTCATGTATGACTCCCAGCGCGATGCCTTCATGGTCGCCTTCAAAGCACTGGGCTACTCCATGAATACAGAGAATCCGGAAGAGATTGAAGCTGCCTACAACTGGCTGATCGAAATGGACAAGGCGGTAGAGCCTTCCTACGTAATGGATGAAGTCATCGACGCGATGATGAACGGGGAAAAGGACATCGCTCTGATGTACTCCGGCGATGCGGCCTATGTCTGCTCCGAGAACGAAGAGATGGCCTATCTTGAGCCGTATCAGGGCACAAACATCTGGGAAGACGCAATGGTCATCCCGGCCAACAGCCAGTGCCCGGGCCTCGCTCATGCCTTCGTCGACTATATCACAGGCTATGACGCAGCCTACGCCAACTCCGAGACCGTCGGCTACACAGCCGTCAACAAGCAGGTATTCGATGAGATGTCCACGGATGAGGAGCTCTACGGCGGTGTAGACGGCTATATCCCGCGTACAGGCTATGACAAGGATGAAGTGTTCCACTTCAATGAAGTCCTGCGCCAGGAGCTTTCCGACCGCTGGAACAAGGTCAAGGCCGGTTCTAACTAAAGAGTTAAGGGGTGTCAAGCAAAAATGCTTGACACCTTTGTTTGTTTCTCTATAATGAATACTGTTCAGGAGGAATAGAAATATGGCAGTAAAACTGAGACTGACAAGAATGGGTGCGAAGAAGGCACCGCGTTACCGTATCGTTGCGGCAGATTCCCGTACAGCAAGGGACGGACGTTTCATTGAGATCATCGGCTACTATGACCCGACTACAGAGCCGGAGACCGTAAAGGTTGACGCAGAAAAAGCCCTGAAGTGGCTGAACAACGGCGCACAGCCTTCCGACACCGTACGCAACATTCTGTCCGGCCAGGGTGTAATGAAGCAGTTCCACGACGCAAAGGCAGCCGCAAAAGGAAAGAAGTAATCAATCATGGGACTCGATCAGGTACTCTATGATCTGGTAAGACCTATGGTGGATGAACCTGAGTCTTTGGAAGTCAGGCAGCTGAATGACAGCAGTGAACGTGAAATCGTTCTCTGCGTTTATGCAAAGGATGATGATATCGCCCGTCTGATCGGCCGCCGCGGTATGATGGCTTCGGCGCTGCGTCAGGTAATGGCAGTTGCGTCGCATGCTGAGGGGAAACGGATCTCCATAAAGTTCGAGAAGATCTGAGGGATGCACAAGCATCCTTTTTTCGGAGGTGAACATGGGCTATATAAGCATAGGCAGAATCATCAATACACATGGCCTCAAAGGAGAAGCGAAGATCGACTGCTGGTCGGACTTCCCCGAGCAGCGCTTCGGAGGCAGCTCTCCGGTATATGTCAAGGAAGGGGAGCAGTATGTTCCGCTGTATCCGGTGCGCTACCGTATGCACAAAGGATTTCCCCTGGTTGTATTCCGCGGTCTGGAAGACATCAACCTCATCGAACCGTACCGCAACAAGGAACTGTTCGTGGATGAAGAGGACAGGGAAGAACTGGAGGACGGAGAATTCTACATGGATGATCTGATCGGTATGAAGGTCTACGATGAAGACCGGGTGCTGATCGGTACGGTCATTGCGGTAGAGGAAACAAACGGGGCGAACAACTACCTCAGAGTACAGCGTGAAGGCCTCAGGGACGCACTGATTCCCTGGGTGGACCGTTTCATCGTGGATGTAGATCCGGAGGCGATGATCATCGTCGTTCATGTGATTGAGGGACTGCTATGAAATTCAGCATACTGACCCTTTTCCCGGAGATGTTCCGGGATTTTACCGGTACATCGATCGTCGGCCGGTCCATTGCGACCGGTACTGCGGAAGTGGAGACCGTCCAGATCCGGGACTTTGCCAATGACAACTACAAGCACGTGGATGATACCCCGTTCGGGGGCGGAGCAGGCATGGTCATGAAGTGCCAGCCGGTGCTGGACGCTCTGAACAGTGTACGTACACCGTCGTCCCATGTTGTCATGCTCGCGGCATTCGGAAAGCCGTATGACCAGTCCATTGCCCACCGGTTTGCCGGGATGGACCATCTGATCCTTCTGTGCGGTCATTACGAGGGCATGGACGCAAGGATCGAAGCATCCGTGGATGAAGTCATCTCCATCGGTGACTATGTGCTTACAGGCGGTGAACTGGGCGCTATGGTGATCTGTGATTCCGTCATCCGTCTGCTGGACGGTGTAATCCGGGCGGAAAGCACGGACGAAGAAAGCTTTGAGAACGGTTTGCTGGAATATCCCCAGTACACCAAGCCGGCAGAATATGAGGGCATGAAAGTGCCCGAGGTCCTGCTGTCGGGCAACCATGAAAGGATCCGCCAGTGGCGGTTGGTACAGTCTCTGGTCAGAACAAGGGAAATCCGGCCGGATCTGTTTGAACGCCACGAACTCAATGAAGAGGAAAGAAAGCTGCTTCGGAAATACGACGAAGAGCATTCATGATACAATGACTGCGGGAGAATAAGAATGGCCGGCAATGACGCAATCCGCATACAGATAACCCAGCGGTCCGTATTCGCAAAAAGACTGCCTCTGGAGGTGATTCTGGGTGATCACCTGCTTTACGGCTGCTTTTCCGGACAGCGTCTGAAGCGGGGTGTGCGTGATCCACGGTACTTCGTTGCCTATGATCCTGAGCGGATCGGCAGGGGGATCCGGGTCCTGTGGAACGAACAGGAATACCGGGATGTGATCCTGGAACTGCCGCTGCCCTGTGCGCAGGAGGAAATCGAGGATCTGTTCGCAATGACGGAACGGATCCGGCGGATGTGGACCGGTGCCGTAGAGATCAATAAGAAGCCGGTGGCTGTCAATCATCTGGATAATGTAAAGACCAACCTGATTACCGTCAACCTGCGTCTGCTGCATACTGTAATGCGCGGCATTCTCAACGATGGCGGCTGGGTTTCGCTTTCCTGCGCCATGCACCGCCTGATTGTAGGCCCTGTGGAAGCAGATGAAATGTGGGCGGGCATCTATACCGACAAGTACCGTGACTGGCTCCACAGCCGCCAGAACCGGCCTGTATACATCCCTGTACCGAAGCTGTACCTCGAACAGGAAACCGACCGTCAGATCGGCTTTGTAACCCTTCCTTCGGAAGTGTCCGTCGTGTGGACGGACAGCATGGAAGGACTGCTGCGCTTCACGGAACAGAGTGCAGCGGAAGTGGATGAGTGGAAATGCGCACTGTACGATACCGCCGAGAAGCGGATGATCGGCACAGTGGACTACAACGAAGTGCTGAACAGGATCCCGAAGCGGGACAAGGAATACTTTGACTGCGGCAGAACACTGATCCGGCCGCTGGAAAGAAACGAACTTCACGCTCTTGCGGCAGCCGGGCGGAAAGAATCATGAACAAGACCGGGAAACCGGTCTTTTTGCGGAGAAAGCAGACCGTACAGTATCCTGCGGAAAACAGGGGAATACAGATAATTCCGGAGAATATCCATAGTACAGGATGATGTACAGCAGATGAACTGCAGAATGCTATCATCCTGCACGAGGTGAAGCATATGACAGTATCCAGAATCGATGAAAACAGGAATCTTTCCATCCATACCCGGGAGATCCGGGCAGAGATCGATACCCTCCTGCAGCAGGTCACAACATTGAATGAAGAAGAGAAGAAACGGCTGCGGGAGTGCTATGTACAGAGGAACACAGTGTACTCCACAGCGGTCAAACTGAACCGTTCCGAGCGGGAGATCTCCCTGTGGTATTTCTACATCAGCAGTGCACTGGCACGAAATGCCTTGAAGGATCTGGTCTGAAACAATGTATAATGTCTTCGTATGCGCAGCGAAGACAGAGAAGTCAGAATCCTGCATCTGCTGAAGGAAGCGCCGCAAGCCGGAGGAACAGCCGTCGTCATCGATGTGTTCCGCGCCTTTACGGTAGAAGGTTTTGTTCTGGCAGGGAATGCCGCAAAGCTCATCCCGGTAGCGGAAGAAGAGAAAGCACGTTCCTTTCCGGATGCGGTCAGGATCGGTGAACGCAGAGGGTACAGACTGCCCGGCTTTGACTACGGGAACTCTCCGTCCGCTGTACAGCATGTGGACTTCAGCGGAAAGACAGTCGTCCATACAACCAGTGCCGGCACCCAGGGAATCGCTGCGTGCATTCCGTACGCGGATGAAGTGCTCGCAGCAGCGCTGACGAACGCCAGAGCAACCGCGGAGTATATCGTCCGCAGCGGTGCGAAGACGGTATCGCTGCTGGCAATGGGGCTGATGGGCGAGAGGGATACCGAAGAGGATCTTCTCTGTGCGCGGTATATCCGGGCACTGATCCTCGGTGAGGATACCGGAGAGATCCTGGCGGAAGTACCGTCCCTGAGATACACGGAGGGCAGGAAATTCTTTGATCCGCTGCAGCAGGACCGCTTTCCGCAGGCGGATTTCGGACTGTGCATTGACACAGACCGGTTTCCTTTTGCGATGAAGGTCATCCGTGACGGGGATGAATACAGAACGGTGAGGATAGATCTATGACGAAGAAATACTTCTTTTTCGATATTGACGGAACATTGACGGATCTGCGGGATGGATCGGTACCGGAGTCTGCCGCAAAAGCACTGGATCTGCTTCGCTCGGCTGGCCATTTTGTCTGTGCCGCAACCGGCAGGCAGAACTATAAAGCGCACGGCATCATGGACCGTCTGGATCTGGATTACGGTGTCGTATCCGGCGGCGGCGGTCTGGTGATCAAGGGAGAACTGGGCGATTATCTGCCGCTGGATCCGGAACGTGTCCGTCTGATCCTGGAGAAGTGCGATGAATTCGGCATCGGCTATCTGCTGGCCCGTGATGACAGTGAAAAGGTCTACATGAAGGACTACCGGTTCATTGAACAGGCCGGAGAGCGCCAGGAGGCTACGACGTATGTCTATGACCCGGAAATGGGCAACGAACCCGGTCCGGTGTTCAAGATCTATCTTCCGCTTGACGAAAGAACCATGCCGCTGATGTCACCGTACTTCGGTGAACTCGGCTGCCTGCTGATGGCAGGCGGGTACTATGTCCTGGAGATCGACCGCAAGAAGGATGGGATCCTGCGCATGCTGGAGAAGGTGGGCGGAACCCCGGAAGACACCGTCGTATTCGGTGACGGAAAGAACGATCTGGACATGTTCACCGGTCCCTGGATGAGCATTGCGATGGGCAATGCCCCCGAAGAACTGAAGGAACGCGCGGACTACATTACGGATGAAAGCTACAATGACGGTATATGGAATGCCTGCGTGCATTTCGGGTGGATTGCGGATGAACAAGGATAAGCTCAGACAGCTCTTCACGTTTCTGGCAACCGATGAGTCCATGGAAGCGTATGCCGGAACAGAGGAAGGAAAGCAGCTGATAATCAGCGCTGTACCGGAGGCAGAGACCATGTTCGGCTACGAGCAGAACAGTCCCTGGCATGAATACGAACTCTGGACCCATACCGCCAAGGTTTTGGACGGAATCGACAAGCGGCTGAACAAGGAACTCTATGAAAAACTGCGCATCGCAGCGTTTTTCCATGATATCGGCAAGCCCGATACAGCCATGCCCAAGAAAACAACGGACGGCTCCAAGCACTATTCCTTTCCCGGACACGCGGACCAGTCCGCTTTGATCGCCGAGCCGTACCTGAGAGAGATGCTGCAGGATCCCGCGGATGTGGAAGAAATCATGTTCTATATTGCGGCCCATGACCTGTTCCTGAACCTGCGTGACGATGAGAAGGAAGCCAAGCGCCTGCAGATCAACGCTGTGAATATAAAGCGTCTGATGAAGCGTATGAAGGAACTGTATCCTGAAATGCCGTGCCGTCCGCTGGATTTCTTCCGGATGATGTATCTCAGCCAGTCGGACGCAGCTGCCCACAAGAGAATTGTCTATGAACCGGACGGTACGGTGAAGGATACCCGCAGGGATATGATCCACCGCACCCGGATGATCCGCACAATCATCAAGGAGGAACTGATGTGAAGCTCCTGATCATCAATCCCGGCTCTACTTCAACCAAGATCAGCCTCTACGACGAAGACACCGTACTGCTGGAAAAAAGCATTTTCCATGATGCGCCGGAACTGCTGGTCTATCCAACGGTCAACGATCAGATTCCCTTTAGGATGTCTGTGATGGAACAGGCTCTGGCAGAGGACGGCTTTTCCTTCCAGGATGTTGATGTGTTTGTCGGAAGGGGAGGCAGTGCCGTCCCCTGCAGCTCCGGCGTCATGCCCATCAATGAAAAGCTGTACGCTGACACAAGGGACGCCGTCGGCGGCAGTGAGCATCCGGCCAAGCTCGGTGTGATGATGGCGTATGAGCTGGGAAAGCAGTACGGGAAGCCGGCATATACGCTGAATCCGACCAACGTGGACGAACTGATCGAAGAAGCCAGGCTGACAGGCATCGCGGGTCTCTACCGCAATGCACAGTCCCATGTACTCAACCAGAAAGCTGTGGCCTCCTATCATGCGGAACGCATGGGCAGGAAGTATGAAGACTGCGATTTCATCGTCTGCCACATCGACGGCGGCATTACGGTCAATGCACACCGCAGGGGAAGAATGATCGACGGCAATGTTGGCTCCGGCGGAGACGGTGCGTATACCCCGACAAGGATCGGCAGTGTACCGGTGCTGAAACTGCTGGATTATATTGACGAACACGGTACGGAGGAAGTCCGGCTGATGTGCTCACGTGCGGGTGGATTTGTATCCCATTTCGGCACGAGCAACGCTGCCGTCATTCATCAAAGGATGGAAGAGGGCGATGCTAGGGCAGCCATCGTATGGAAGTCCATGGTGTACCAGATCATCAAGCAGATCGGTGCCATGGCCGCTGTCCTGCAGGGTAGGGCGGAAGCCATCCTGCTGACAGGCGGACTGGTGATCTATGATGATCTCGTACAGCAGATCAAGGACAGCTGCGGATGGATCGCTCCGGTCTTTGTCTACCCAGGTGAAAGAGAGCAGGAAGCGCTGGCAAAGGAAACGCTGAAAGTGCTCCGCCATGAGACAGAAGCCCGGGAATACACCGGTATCCCGGCATGGCAGGGCTTCCCGTTCGATCATGAGAAAACATGATTGCACAGTTGAATGCTTTATGTTAAAATCTTTCATGCGTGAAAGCGCGTCACTGTTCCGCTGGCCGGTTCGGGACCATGAGCAGATGATTGACTGGTAAAAGGAGAAAACACACATGAAGCTCGATCTGGTAAACAAGATCACGCAGGAACAGCTGCGCAAGGACATTCCTGACTTCAAGCCGGGTGATACACTCAAGGTGTATGTACGCATCCGTGAAGGTGAGAAGTCACGTATTCAGATGTATGAAGGCGTTGTCATCGCAATGAACAACGGCGGAATCGGTGAGTCGTTCACCGTACGTAAGATCTCCAACGGTATCGGCGTTGAGAGAACGTTCCCGAAGAACTCTCCGATCATCGACCGTATCGAGGTCACCCGCAGAGGTAAGGTCCGCAGGGCAAAGCTGCACTATCTGAGAGGACTCTCCGCGAAGAACGCACGTATCAAGGAAGACCGCTAGTAGCTTCGGAAGACCGGCTGTGCCGGTTTTCTTTTTACCGTGGATGATGGTAAGATGGGACGTATGGACAGGAAGAAAGAGAAGACACTTCGGAGTGAGATCGTAGATACCCTGGTTACCTTCGGCAGTACATTTCTGGTGGTCTGGCTCATCGTGACCTATCTGTTTACACCGGTCAGGGTGCTCGGACAGTCCATGTATCCCGGCCTGAAGGACGGTGATTTCGGCTTTACGAACACCATCGCGAGAAACACGGCCGGTGTACAGCGCGGGGATATCGTGATTATCTATCTGGATGATCAGAATACCTATCTGATCAAGCGTCTGATCGGACTGCCCGGCGATACGGTAGAAATGGAGGACTGTGTCCTGTACGTGAACGGAGAAGCCGTTGCGGAAGATTACCTGGATCCTGAATACACTGCTCAGTTCGGAGACGCTTTCTTCGGTGATATAGAGGAAGTACAGCTGGGCGAGAACGAATACTATGTCCTGGGAGACAACCGGATCAACAGCCGGGATTCCCGCTACTACGGTCCCTTCAGCGGGGAACAGATCCGGGCAAAGTCCGTGTTTATCGTGTTTCCGCCCGCTGATTTCGGACTGAAGAAGTGAGGGACGGCAGGCAGTATACTGCAATGGAAAAGGAACGGAAGGACTGAATATGGCAGAGAACATGAAGAACATCAACTGGTATCCCGGTCATATGGAGAAGGCCAGAAGGCAGATGCAGGAAAACCTGAAGGTCATGGATCTGATCATTGAGGTCAGGGATGCCCGGATTCCGCTGGCCAGTGAGAATCCTTTTCTTGCGGAGATGGCTGCCGGAAAACCGCGCATCATCATCCTGTCGAAGACCGATCTTGCCGATCCTGAGCAGACCGCACGATGGGAAGAAGCTCTGCGTACGGAACAGCGCGAAGTGCTCTCTCTGGATCTTAGGCAAGGGAAGGATGTTCGGAAGAAGATCATTGCGGCTTCCAGGCAGCTGACTGCCGCCAAATACGAAAAGATGAAGGCCAGGGGCATACGCAATCCCCGGGCCATGCGGGCAATGGCCTGCGGAATACCCAACTCAGGAAAGAGTACACTGATCAACCGTGTATTCGGCAGGGCATCCCTGAAAACCGAAGATCATCCGGGTGTTACCCGGTCACTGAGCTGGATCCACGCAGATCCTGCACTGGACATCCTGGATACACCGGGCGTCCTCTGGCCACGCTTTGATGATCAGCACGCAGCTGCTCTTCTGGGCATCACCGGGGCGATCAATGACCAGCTGCTCGATTTCAAGGATCTTTCCTGCGTACTGATCACAACAATGCAGAAGTACTATCCCGGTCTGCTGGAAAAAGCCTACGAGTATCAGGATCTTGAGGATCCCTACGACGTACTCAGGGCAGCTGCCGCCTGCCGCCGCATTCTGAAGGAAAACAACGAAGCCGACCTTGACAGAACAGCCAGTGCAATGATCCATGAATTCCGCCGGGGAAAGCTGGGAAGGATAACCCTTGAACATGAAGAAGACGTTGAAGATCTGTCCGAATGACTATGAACACCAATACTGGGCACAGGGCAGGCTTCTCACCGGCATCGATGAAGCCGGGAGAGGGCCTCTGGCCGGACCGCTCGTCTGTGCCGGTGTCGTGTTTCCCGCAGGGTATGAGAATCCGGAGATCTATGACTCCAAGTCCATCAGCGAGAAAAAAAGGAACGAACTCTATGAGGTCATCATGGAGGACGCTCTGGAGTTCATGATCCTGATTGTACCGGAACGGGTGATTGATGAACTGAATATCTACAGGGCTGATCAGCAGGCTTTTCTGCAGATCGCGGAAGCCCTGAGAGCCGATGTGGTGCTTACCGATGCTATGCCGCTGGAGACGGACAAGGAAGTCATACCGCTGGTCAAAGGGGACCGCAGGAGCATCTCCATTGCGGCCGGCTCCATCCTGGCCAAAGTCACGCGGGACCGCATCATGGCCTATTATGATACGCTGTATCCCCAGTACGGCTTCCTGCGCAACAAAGGCTACCCGACCAGGGAACATCTGGAAGCCATTGAGAAGTACGGCATTACAGAGATTCACCGCCGAAGCTACGGTCCTGTACAGGCCCAGCAGATGAAACTGGATCTATAAGTCTTTTTCCGGACGGAAAAGGGCTTTTTTTGCGTATATCTATAGTATGAACGCAAGAGAGAAACTGGCTGCCTGGTCCTGGATGAGCGCGGGAAACTGGTACCGTACCGCTGAATGCATGAAAAAGAACCTCCACCCTGACATTCATGTGAGGGTGCCTTATCTCACTCTCCTGGATGATGCGTACCCCGCAAGGCTCAGGGAGCTCCGCTGGCCGCCCTGGGTGCTGTACTACCGGGGTGATCCGGCATTGCTGCAAAGGCATGCTGTGTCCATCATCGGCTCCCGCAATGCCTCACAGTACGGTATGGCTATGGTACAGCATATCGTCGGGACCATCGGCAGGGATACGGTGTATGTATCGGGACTGGCCAAGGGGATTGACAGCGAAGTGCACCGCAGCGCCATCGGCTCCGGTGCATATACCATAGGAGTCATCGGCAGCGGTCTGGATACCGTCTATCCACAGTCCAGCGCGGATCTGTACCGGGTTATGGGAAACGATCACCTGATCCTAAGCGAGTATCCCCCGTACGTTGGTGTGCGGAAGCAGCACTTTCCCTGGCGCAACCGGATCATTGCAGCGCTCGGGGATCAGCTGATCGTTGTACAGGCCGCTCTGAAGAGCGGGACGATGCATACCGTGAATGAAGCGATTGCGCTCTCCAGGGACATCTACTGTGTTCCGTATCCGTTCGGTTCCGTAGAAGGAAAGGGCTGCAGCCTGCTGATCTCACAGGGTGCGCAGATCCTGTATGACGACGAACAATTGATTTTACTTGCCAATTCTGCAGCACATACGCTATCCTAAAAAACAGTTTCATAAGAGGTGCACCATGAAGAATCTCGTAATTGTAGAATCGCCTTCCAAATCGAAGACGATTCAGAAATATCTCGGCAGTGACTATACTGTCGTTTCCAGCAAAGGGCATATCCGGGATCTGGCCATCAAGGGAAAGGACGGACTGGGCGTCGATATCGACAACGGGTTCGCACCGACCTATGAAGTGTCCAAGGACAAGAAGGATGTCCTGAAGGAACTGAAGAAGCAGGCGGAGAAGGCGGATGCCGTATACCTGGCAACCGACCCGGACCGTGAGGGAGAAGCGATTTCCTGGCACCTTGCGCAGGAACTGGATCTTCCGGAAGACGCGGAAGACCGGGTAACCTTCCATGAAATCACCAGGAATGCTGTACTGAATGCGTTCCGTTCGCCCAGATCGATCGATATGGACCTGGTCCACTCCCAGGAGACACGCAGAATCCTGGACAGGATCATCGGCTTCAAGCTGTCGAAGCTCCTCAACAGCAAGATCAAATCCAAGTCAGCCGGAAGGGTACAGTCGGTGGCGCTGAAACTGATTGTTGAGCGTGAGAAGCAGATCCAGGCGTTTGTACCGGTGGAATACTGGACAGTGGAAGCGGACTTCACCAGGAGCAGGAAAAAGTTCACAGCTTCTCTGTCGAAGATCAACGGTGCCAAGGCCGAACTGCACAATCAGGAAGAGGCACAGGCCGTCGTAGATGCCTGCCAGGGACCTTTTACCATCACTTCTTTGAAGCATACGGAAAAGAGCGTTTCGCCGTTCAAGCCCTTCATTACCTCGACGCTGCAGCAGGAAGCTTCCACAAAGCTGAACTTCCCGGCAAAGCGGACCATGTCCGTTGCCCAGCGTCTGTACGAAGGCATCGATGTGGGCAGGGGACAGGAAGGTCTGATCACCTACATGCGTACAGACAGCACCCGTCTTTCCGGTCAGTTCATGGCTGCGGCGTCGGATAAGATCGGCTCCGAGTACGGCAAGGAATACCGCGGCTTCTACCGCATGAACAACGATGCCAATGCCCAGGACGCTCATGAGGCGATCCGTCCCACGGACCTGGCCAATGAACCGGAGAAGATCAAGGAATACCTGACAAACGAACAGTACAGACTGTATAAACTGATCTATGCCAGAGCACTGGCATCCCAGATGTCCGCAGCACGGTTCGCCGGTACGTCCGTAACCCTGACCCAGGATATCTATGATTTCAGTGCGTCAGGCTCCAGCATGACGTTTGACGGCTGGCTGAAAGTGTACGGCGACTACTACGCCAACAAGGATGTTATCCTTCCGGAACTGAATGAAGGGGAAGAACTGACTGCGGACGCAATTCGTTCCGACCAGCACTTCACAGAACCGCCGGCACGGTATACGGAAGCCCGGCTGATCAAGGAGATGGAGGAGGATGGAATCGGCCGTCCGTCCACCTATGCGCAGATCATCGATACCATCCAGGAACGCGGCTACTGCGAACTGAAGCCTGCCGGCAAAAAGAGCCGGACCAAGGTATTCTTCCCTACGGAGCAGGGAACCCTGACGGTAGAGAAGCTGGATGAATTCTTCTCCGGCATCATCAATACCGAATACACCGCCCGGATGGAAAACGATCTGGACGGCATCGCCGGCGGACAGATGGATGAACTGGCGATTCTGGGGGCTTTCTGGCAGAAGTTTGTGCCCATGCTCGATAAAGCGTACGAACAGATGGAGAAGCTTGCGCCGGAGAAGACCGGCGAAGTCTGTCCGGAATGCGGCGGTGAACTGGTCTACCGCAAGGGCAGATACGGAAAGTTCATATCCTGTTCGAATTTCCCGAAATGCCGGTATACACGCAACATCGAGGAAACACCGAAGGAGAAGCCGGAGCCGACCGGAAAGGTATGCCCGGAGTGCGGCGGTGAGCTGCTGAAGCGCAGAAGCCGGTACAATACCTATTTCCTCGGCTGTTCCAACTATCCGTCCTGCAAGCATATGGAAACGCTGGAGGGCGAGCCGATTGTCCCGAAGGGAAAGGGAAGCCGGAAAACAAGCGGCAGAAGGAAGACGAAATGAGCAGAGCAACGGTCATCGGAGCCGGCCTTGCCGGCGCGGAAGCAGCGTGGCAGCTGGCAAAGAGGGATGTGGATGTCACACTGGTGGAGATGAAGCCGAAGAAGATGTCTCCGGCGCATCATTCGGAAGGGTTCGCAGAACTGGTCTGTTCCAATTCCCTGCGTTCGAATGCCTTGACGAATGCCTGCGGACTGCTGAAGGAAGAAATGCGCACCATCGGTTCTTTGATCATGGAATGCGCAGACGCGAACAGTGTCCCGGCTGGCAGTGCGCTGGCAGTCGACAGGGATGGTTTTTCGGCAGCTGTTACGGAGAAGATCCGTGCCTGCCGGAACATTACCGTTATTGAGGAAGAAGTTACCGGGATTCCTGAAGGACCGACGGTCATTGCGACCGGTCCTTTGACATCCGACGGTCTGATGAAGTCCATACTGGAATTCCTGGACGGGAAGGACTGCTACTTCTATGATGCGGCAGCACCGATCGTTACTGCAGAATCCATTGACTTTTCCAAAGCCTACCGCAAAAGCCGCTATGACAAGGGAGACGCAGACTACATCAACTGTCCGATGGACAAGGCGCAGTTCGAAGCGTTCTACAATGCATTGATACAGGCACCATGCGCACCGCTCAAGAACTTTGAGCAGGAAGTGTACTTTGAAGGCTGTATGCCGTTCGAAGTGATGGCCAGGCGCGGAGCGCAGACCCTGCTGTTCGGTCCGATGAAGCCGGTCGGACTGCAGAGGGAGGACGGTTCCCGGCCGTATGCTGTCGTCCAGCTGCGCCAGGACAACGCCGAAGCCAGCCTGTACAACATCGTCGGCTTCCAGACACATCTGACCTGGCCTGCCCAGAAGGAGATCATCCATATGATTCCCGGTCTGGAGAACGCAGAGATCGTCCGCTACGGTGTGATGCACAGGAATACATTCATCAATGCCCCGGAGTGCCTGCTGGAGACCTATCAGTGCCGGAAGAGGGAGGATCTCTTCTTTGCCGGACAGATGACCGGTGTAGAGGGTTACATTGAAAGCGCAGCGTCGGGCATGCTTGCAGGCATCAACCTGGCACACTGGATCAAGGGAGAACCGCTGGCAATGCCCGGACGGTCGACAATGATCGGTTCCATGGCCTACTACATTACTCACGCGGATCCGAAGAACTTCCAGCCGATGAACGCGAACTTCGGCATCATGCGCCTGGACCGCAGCGTACGCAGGAACGAGCGCAAGGAAGCCTATGCACCGCAGTCCCTGGCGATCATCCGGGAGATGGTGGAACGCCATGAACTATGATGAAGCCCTGGAACGCTTCCTGGCCCATCTGCGGATGTCCCGGACAGGCTCCGAGGATACCGAGGACGCCTACCGCCGCGATGTCAGCCGCTTTATACACTGGCTGCAGGAATGCGGGATCGACGACCCGGAAGAACTGACCAAGGCAGACTTCGGAAACTACATTACCGCGCTGCGCCGGGGAGAGATCGGCGGGAAGCCGCTGTCGAACAGTTCCTATTCCCGGAATCTGTCCGCGCTGCGCTCCTTCTTCCGCTACCTCAACAAATACGAAGGGGTGGAGAACAACCCGGTACGCCAGTTCCATACTGTACGGGGAAACCGGAAACTGCCGGAATTCCTCACGTTTGACCAGATGGAACGTCTGTTCGATGTCTATGACCTGAGCGACGCGGCGGATGTCCGTGACCGGTGCATACTGGAGGTAATGTATGCCTGCGGGCTGCGTGTATCGGAATGCGCCGGGCTGGAAAAGGACAGGGTCGAGCTCTCTGAGGGATTCCTCACCGTACTGGGCAAGGAATCCAAGGAACGCCAGGTACCTTTCTATCCAAGATGCGCCCAGCTGATCCGCTACTACCTGGAAGAAGTACGGCCGCTCTACATGGAGAACGTACCGGAACACGGAAAGCTGTTCGTCAACCGGAGAGGGAAGCCGATCAGTACCCGCTCGATTGAAAACATCTGCATCCAGGCTGCCGAACGGGCAGGGCTGACCATGCATGTCCACCCGCATATGATCCGCCATTCCTTTGCGACGCATATGCTGGACAACGGTGCGGACCTGCGTACCGTACAGGAACTGCTCGGACATGAAAACCTGTCCACGACCCAGATCTATACGCATGTCACAGCCGACAGGCTGCGCAGGGTAGTGGACCAGGCCCATCCGTACGCGAAAAAGTAAAAAGATCGCTTCTCAGGAGGAGATGTTTGTGCTACGATAGAACACGGCATCTCTTTTTATGTGCGTAAGCACAGGAGGTGTACTTCTCACACAGCGGATTCCCTGTCCCGTGCATCATCGATGTTGGCAGGGTCGGAAACTGTGGCGGAAAACAACGGAAAGCGAGGTTAATAATAATGGCTGTTGTTTCAATGAGGAAAATGCTGGAAAACGGTGTACACTTCGGTCATCAGACCCGTAAGTGGAACCCGAAGTACCGCCCGTATATCTATACGGCGAAGAACGGTGTGTACATCATCGATCTGAACAGAACGACGGAGAAGCTGGAAGAGGCTTACGCTGCGATCCGTGATCTGACGGAAAAGGGAGGCAAGGTTCTCTTCGTCGGTACAAAGAAGCAGGCACAGGCGACCATCCTGGAAGAGGCGATCCGTTCCGGCAGCTTCTATGTCAACCAGAGATGGCTCGGCGGTACCCTGACAAACTTCCGTACCATCCAGAAGTC
>JAFOIY010000007.1 GCA_017420505.1 Solobacterium sp.
CATAATTCAGTGCAAACGCCGCGCGGTCTATTCTTTTTGCCCCGTCCGGAATTGAAAATGCCATGGACTTATCTCCTTCATTATTTTATTTTTCAGAACAACTGCTTATATTATATATGGACATATGTAATACCACAAAACCGCCGACAGTCAGGATAATTGCCCTTTGCTGTCGGCGGTCGGTTTGCTATCTACCTATGATTTTGATCAGCACCCGACCAGCACCATCGTCATGACGAGCCGGACCACGTACATCCCATTGTTTGTGTTTTTCTTCAATGCCATTTTGTCTTTTCTTCCTTGTTTCCAGCCTTTTTTCCAAAACAAAGAGTTCCTGTTTTCTCCTCGCACAGGTATGAATGCCGTTTCGCTGGATCTCCGGTAAGAGAATCCTTTTCCGAAAATGTGTCCGCACAGACGAATGTCTGCCCTGATAAGAAACCAGAAACTAGATATTTTGTAGGTGTCAGGGTAAATGAAACAAAGCCGGTCATGCCGGCCTCTTACATTCGCTGTTACTGTGGATTCCGGCCTCGCTGACAACGTACTGCATACGTACATCGTGCTCGTCCTGCGGGATACCCGCTTCCTTCATCCGCTCATAGCACAGACACATCTTTACGGCAGCGGTCTGTTCGAGCCACCGGTCATAATAGCCTGTCCCGTGGCCGAGACGGACCCCTGCATCATCTGCACTGAGGCAGGGTATGATGGCCAGATCAACATCCCGCGGTGCAATGATCCGGGCATCATCCACCGGCTCCGGTATGCCGTAAGCATTGTCCCGGTATTCAGCATCCGGTCGGACCTGCACCGCCTTCATCACACCGTATTCATAGCACCGTGGCACACATACCGTCTTTCCGTCAGCGAACGCACGCTGCAGGATCCGGGAGGTATCCGGTTCCTGCGGGGTGCTGATATAGACGAACACGGTCTGCGCGTTTTGGTATTCATCTGAACCGATCACCCGCTCTGCGATCCGTTCACCCGCACGGTCCGTGTACGTCTGTGACAGGTTCTTCCCGCGCTCCTTCAGCCTCCTGCGGAGCTGCTGTTTCTTTATCTGCATCACGCCTCCGTCAGGGCTGGATCTATGAACAGCATGACAAACTCCGCCGTCATTCCATCTGCGTCGAGTCCACGGAATACACTGTACCAGCCATCGCCCAGACCGCTGGCAGCCATGACGAATGACAGTTCTGTACCGGGAACCGTGTACTGGATGAAATCCCCGCCTTCCCGCTGCAGTCCGGGGTATTTTTCATAGCTTTCCCGGAACAGCCGGGCAAGGTGATCATTGTAGAAATTGCCGTCCGGATGCTCGGCACGCCACTGCCGGAACCACTTCTGATAGGCTTCCACCGTCTTTCGGTCACAGAAAGACGCCATACCGGTTTCCACCGGAAACCCGAGTACGTCCTTCCGGGCGTTTTCTTCCTGGAAGTACGACTCGGCCGGGACGTAGGATACACACGGACGGCCGGAGATCTGCAGCTTCATGCCGGAGACCCGGGTGCCGAGAGACGCTGTACTCACCACCGAAACCACTATGGTATATTTCCCGGGCAATACCGTATCGTGGAACCAGGATATGGAGGCGGGATCCGGCAGATAGCAGAGCGGATCCGCGGCGGCAAGTATCCCGGTAGGGAAATCCACTTCAAAGGACACGGTACGTACATTGGGTCCGTGGAAAACCCTGCCCACGGTATCCTTGTCTGTACCATCCAGCCCGATGAATTCCAGGTTCTTTTCAAACAGCCGGTTCCAGCCCTGCCTGACCTGGATCTCCCGTTCGGTTTCCCGCAGGATCCTTTCCGCTTCCTGTGTGCTCAGTGCCCGGATGCGCACCTGCGGCTCCCGGAATTCCAGCGCATATGCCGACAGCGCTTTGATGCACGAGTAGAACGGGAGCTGGCCGAGGAAGGATTCCTCACTGCTGTAGAATGACAGCCGGCAGTCCCGGACCTCCTGATCATCCACCCGGTACATCCGTATAGGATCCATCGGCAGGATGGTTTCCCTGCCGGTATACAGCGGAAAAACCAGGAACGGCTTTCCGTCGTTTCCGGTACAGGCTGCCGGTGCAGAAATCATTGCTTCATTCCATTCTCTGCCGGTCATCGCTGTTTACCTTTCAAAGATGACCGTTCCCGCTTCCGTGGGGTGGTCCAGGATGATGATCTCCGTCGCTTCAGTACGGTGGCTGCGCAGCTTCCGGACAATCAGGATATCCCCGGCAGCGGAGACGATCATCACCAGGCCGGTCAGCAGCATCAGCGTCGACCCGTTCACCAGCGCGGCAATCGTCGGCAGTATGCCCAGGACGATCAGCGGCATCAGTGCGCCGGCAATGTACGGTCCTTCGGCCAGCGGTACAGCACAGGTGCAGTACGGGGTAAGCAGCTTCAGCATGATTCCGAAGTCAATGTCCTGCCAGTGGTGTTCCGAAAACAGGCTCCAGGTGATGCCGTGGAGCAGTTCATGCACCACAATCAGCACCAGGTACAGAATCAGGAACGCAACCGGATTGAACTGCTGTATGCCTTCCGGATGAAGCTTCCAGAACAGCAGGAAGCCACCGATGAACAGCGGCACCATCATTGCAAGACCGAACGCATTGGCCCTGGTAATATCCACCACCAGATCCACCCGGCGGTATCCTTTCTCCTGCAGCTCCTTTGCGGTCTGTTCAAACCGGTCCAGCCTTTTCTGTTCCTTTTCCGTAAGCTTTCTCTTTTCGCTCATTTACGGCCTCCCGCAGCACGAAGCGGGTCCGGCTGCCCTTCATTGCTTCTTCGGTTACTGCTGCGTATTTCTCCCCCAGCAGGATGGTCGCGTCCAGACACATGCTGGACACTTCCAGCGCTTCCTGCAGCGGAAGAACCAGGCCATCCACGGATGGATCCGGGGACAGTATGGTATACATTCCGTCCGGGAGTTCAGTATCCTTTACCACCGTCCTCGGATCAATGTACTTCTCTGCCTCATGGCAGAAGCGGCTCAGACCCCGGTACCGCTTCTTCGGATCCGTCAGTTCATGCAGGATCCTGTCCTTCCGCTCCTTCCGGATGTATTCTTCCGCAAAGCGGATCTCTGCTTCATACATAGTTTCTTCTATTCCGGCACCTTTATGGTTCCGCGCTTCAGCCAGTTCCGGATCAGTTCACCGATCTTCGAAGAGTGAACGATGTAGCTGCCGTGTCCTTCTCCTTTCAGAATCCGGCATACAGCGCCTTCGATCCCGGAAGCGATCTGCAGGGTCTGCGATTCAAGGATCAGGTCCTTCTCTCCGGCCA
>JAFOIY010000086.1 GCA_017420505.1 Solobacterium sp.
CATTCAGACACTGCCGTTCGTACTGCTGATTATCTTCCTGGTGACACTGGGAACGTCGCTCCTGCTGAGAAAGGCGGTAAACCGTCATGGATGAATACGGACTGAAGCGGAATGCGGGATACGATACCCTGCAGATCCGTACCTATGAGAATGAAGACGGAAGCGAACTTCCAGTGCTGAAGTACCCTGAACTGGAAAAGCTGGCGTTTGCCGAGCATTGCTTTACAATGCGCCAGGGCGGTGTCTCGGAAGGCGTTTATGCCTCGATGAACCTTTCCTGGTCCCGGGGTGATGACCCTGAGCACGTCCGGCAGAACTACACGCGCATCACCCGCTTGTTTCACAGCGATCCCGATCACGTGGTTGTCACACGGCACGAACACGGGACACATGTGATCCGGATCGATGGTCCCGGTGAATCGGAGCCGCTGGATATGCGGTATGACGGCATGGTGACGAATGTGCCGGGGATCGTGCTGTGTGCACTGGCTGCGGACTGCCTGACGGTGGTGTTTGCGGATCCGGTGCAGAAAGCCGTCGGTATCTGCCACTCCGGATGGAAGGGCACACTCGGCCGTATTTCCCGGGAAGTAATCCGGAGAATGCAGGAAGAATACGGGAGCCGGCCGGAGGATATCGTGTGCGGCATCGGTCCGTCGGTGTGCGGGGAATGCTACGAAATCAACGATGAGATCGCGCATCGGTTCATGGAAGGCTACCCCGGCCAGGCGCCGGGATTCCTGGTGGACAAGCACAACGGGCACCAGCTGCTCGATCTTAGGAAAGCGTGTGTGGCTTCCTTGAAGGAATGCGGTGTGAAGACGGTTCTGGTACCGGATCTCTGTACGATGGAGAATCCGGACTATCTGTTCTCGCACCGGCTGATGGGCAATGCCCGCGGCAATATCGGTGCCCTGATCGGCATCAAGGAGGATATATGGTAAAAGTAAGCGTAATTCTGCCGGTATACAATGCAGAGGAGCACCTGCAGCACTGCATCGACAGTATTCTTGCGCAGGAATTCGAAGATCTGGAACTGATTGCCGTGGATGACGGCAGTAAGGACGGTTCTCCGGCCATGCTGGACGACTATGCCGCAAAGGACAGCCGGATCAAGGTCATCCACAAGGAGAACGGTGGAGTATCCAGCACCCGCAACCGCGGTCTGGAGGAAGCGCAGGGCGAGTACATCCAGTTCATTGATTCCGACGACTGGCTGCCTGCTGATTCCATCAAGCTGCTGGTCCGGGCGATGGAGGACAATGACTGCGACCTGGTGGTAGGAGATTTCTACCGGGTGGTCGGCGACAATGTTTCCCGCAAGGGCAGCATTACTGTAAACAGAGTCCTGACCCGGCAGGAATACGCTTCCTGGATGATGGAATCCCCGGCGGACTATTACTACGGGGTGCTCTGGAACAAGCTCTACAAGAGGGATCTGATCCATACGTTCGGTCTGCGCATGGATCCGGAACTGAGCTTCTGTGAAGACTTCGTGTTCAACCTGGAGTACATCCTGCGCTGCAGGAGCATTTTCCCGCTGCAGGTACCGGTCTACTACTATGTACGCACGGAAGGGTCGCTGGTCAGCCAGAATCTGAACCTGCCCCGGCTGATCCAGTCCAAGACCTCCATCTATGCCTACTACGATCAGTTCTTCCGCACCCTGCTGGATGAAGAAACCTATGAACAGGAACGGATGCACATTGCCCGCTATCTGGTCAGTGCCGGCACGGACGGTGCGGTCATTCCGCTCATGCCGGGAACGAAGAAGCTGGGCAGCGAGCAGATTTCAGTGCTGTATGACGCGGCGGACGCGGACAGCCGGATTTCCTCGTCCTACTACATGAAGAAAGCGTTCGATCATCTTCTGAGCAGTGTTGCGCTGAAATACAATCTGGGGCTGCGGGATGTGCAGATCTTCCATGCCCTGCGTGAGACGGAAGCGGATACGCATCACAAGGATCTCTCGGACTATACCGGGATCTCCCATGCCATGGTGCTGCTGTCGCTGCAGAAGCTGAGTCTGGAGGGATACATCCGGGTGCACTATTCAACAGAGGGCATCCAGGTCAGTTTCCTGAAGCACGCGGATGCCCTGAGTGCGGACATCGATCAGGCTGTACTGGATCTGATGAATCTCTGTATGAAGGACTTTACGGAGGAAGAGAAGAAAATGGCAGAGGATCTGAACAGAAGGGTCTATCTGAATCTCAGGAGAAGCCTGGAGGAATATGAGCAGTAGGGAACCCTCTCTGCAGGAACAGGCAGAACTGTTCATCGGAGCGGACAAGTGGCGGACAAAGGAGATCCAGGATTCCGGTCTGCGGTCTTTGAAGATGGCAGACGGTCCGAACGGACTGCGCATCGAGACCGGGGAGAGCCTGGGATTCCGTCCGTCTGCACCGGCAGTAGCCTATCCCACACTGTCCGCACTGGGCTGTACCTTCGATAAGGATCTGATGTACCGGTTCGGGCAGGTCCTGGCAGATGAATGCATAAGGGACGGTGTGGATATCCTGCTCGGTCCGGGCATCAATCATAAACGCAGCCCGCGATGCGGCAGGAACTTCGAGTACTTCTCGGAAGATCCCATCCTGTCTTCAGAACTGGCATCCGGCTATATCCAGGGGTTGCAGTCCTGCGGCATCGCGGCCTGCGTCAAGCATTTTGCGGCCAATTCCCGGGAGACCGGCAGACTGGTGCAGGACAGTGTGGTGGATGAACGTACACTGCAGGAAATCTATCTGTATCAGTTCGAACGGGTCATCCGGCAGGCACGTCCCTGGTCGATCATGGCGGCTTACAACCAGCTGAACGGTGCGTACTGCTGTGAGAATGAAGAACTGCTGCGGAATACTCTCCGCAGGCAGTGGGGATATGACGGTACCGTGATTTCCGACTGGGGCGGGGTGAGTGATCCGCTGCAGTCAGCGAAGAACGGTCTGAACATTGAAATGCCTGGTCCGGATCATGGTACCGCGGACGCTTTGCTGGAAGGAATCAAACAAGGAACGCTGTCCGAAGCTGCGCTGCGGGAGAGCACGGAATACATCCGGAAGCTGGTGGAGCGGTGCAGCCATAAGACAGACCGTGATCCGGAAGTGGATCATTTTGCCTTCGCCCAGGAACTGGCCGAACGCAGTGCTGTACTGCTGAAGAATGAGGATGTTCTGCCGCTGAAGCAGGAGAGGATCGCGCTCATCGGTGCCTTTGCGGAAAAGCCGCGCTACCAGGGTGCCGGTTCCAGCAAGGTCCATTGTCTGTCGGTGGATTCCCTGAAAGGCACGCTGGAGGAAGCGGGTCTTCCCTTTGTCTATGCCCAAGGCTACCGTACGGACAGCGATGACAGCGATCCGGTACTGATCAAAGAAGCGCTGGAAGCGGCAGAACAGTGTGAAACCGTGGTCATGATGCTGGGACTGCCGGACGGCAAGGAGGCGGAAGGCTTCGACCGTCCGCATCTGTCTTTGCCGGAGAATCAGAACCGGTTGGTGGAACATATTCTGCAGGTCAACAGGAATGTCATCGTTGTACTGCAGTGCGGAGCACCGGTCACGGTACCGTGGGCGGAGGATGTCAAGGGCATCCTGCTGATGTATCTGTCCGGCTGCCGCGGCGGAAAGGCGCTGAAGCGGCTGCTGTACGGGGAAGTCAATCCATCAGGGAAACTGGCGGAGACTTTCCCGCTGCGGGAAGAGGACGTACCCTGTGAACCGTACTATGACAATGACCTTCTGCAGGTACAGTACCGGGAAGGCATCTTTACCGGCTACCGGTACTACAGTACGTTTGGGAAGGAAGTAC
>JAFOIY010000087.1 GCA_017420505.1 Solobacterium sp.
ACAACGATGCTGATCGATGAACCGGGCATCATCCTCAAAGCTCTGCCCGAAATCGTGCAGAACTTCGCTGCTTCTGAGGGAACCGTATCATCCCTGCACCTGTATGAGTTCTTCCCCACAAGGCATATCCTTTCTGTGAAGCTGAAGGGTTGAATAAACGAATAAATAAAAAGCATCCAGGTATACGCCCGGATGCTTTTCTTTATGATTACAGATCGCTGTCTTCGTCGAACTCTTCCTGGGAATCCAGGAACATCGTGTTCATACCGAGCTCCGCAATCCTGCTCTTCAGCAGATCCTTGTCGAATCCCAGCGCATCGCACACCTGGTTGTTGATGGCCGCAAAGGTATGCGGGTCACGGATGACCGGCATATCATTCGGGTTCTTCCCCTTGATCAGCAGATTTTCCACCAGGCTCATGGTCCGGATATCACTATCCCGGTAGTAGCTGCCCAGTCCCATGAACGCACCATTGATGGTGAACGCATGGGAGCCTGTAAACTGCGGAATGCCGGCGGAAGTGAACAGCGGAGAGATCTGCATCTCCGCGCTCATGATAGTATTGTCCGTCGGTGTGAGCACTGCTTGTACCCCTTTGTGTATCAGTTCCATGACGGCTGCCGGAACTTCATCTTCTGTATGCGGTGTAGCTTCCACCCATTCCACTCCGTGTTCATCCAGGAACTCCTTCGCCTCCTGTACAGGAACCTTGGAAGAGAATTCCTCTGTATTGTACAGCAGACCGGCCTTCCGGATCTCCGGGACTGCCTTCAGCATAACGCCCGCCAGTTCCCTGCCGTCCAGAGAATCCGATGTACCGGTAATGTATCTGCCGGGATGTTCATAGGAATCAATGACCTTTGCACTGATGGGGTCGGATACTGCCCGGAACAGCATCGGGATTTCTGCCGCCTCCAGGATCTCCTTCATAGCGACTGTCGGCGGGGTAGCGATACTGATGACCAGATCCACCTTTTCCCCTGCCAGGATTCTGCCGATCTCCTTCATACGTTCCATGTCCGCCTGTCCGTCAAAGACCAGGTCATCGTAGTCGATTGTAATATTCTGCTGTTCTGCCAACCTGTCCAAACCGGTTCTGATGCCTGCTTCGATCCGGTTCAGGGATGCATGATCTGTATACTTGACGATGCCGATGCGATAAATTTTACTGCTCATACTTTACCTCTCGTTCCGTATACTGTTTATTTTATCAAGGAATTGCTATGATGGTACCGATGGACGGAAAAGAACTGGATCAGTGTGTACTCTTCAAAGGCCTGCGCGGGAAGGAGCTGGACTACGCCCTGCACTTTTTCCATGCCCAGGAACGTACCTGCCGGCGCGGTGAACAGCTGCACCGGGCAGGCGATCCTCTCCCCCAGTTCGGACTGGTACTGGAGGGAATCATTCATGTCTCCATGGACGACTTTGACGGCAACCAGCTGCTCATGGCAACGGTTACCCCCGGCATCACCTTCGGCGAAGCACTGTGCTGGCTGGGCACGGACACCCAGGTCTCCATGGAAAGCGTCACGGATGCCCGGGTACTGATGATGGATACTGCATCCATGCGCACCCCGCCGCAGCAGCCGCTGGACACAGAGCTCACACGGCGCTTCATGAGCATGCTGGCAGGACGCCTTCTGCGCCTCAATGACCGGATCCAGGTTCTGAGCAAGCTCACGATCCGGGAGAAGGTCATCACCCTGCTCAGCCAGTATGCTGCCAAGGACGGTACAACCATTGTCCTTCCCTTCAGCCGGGAAGCGATGGCAGTCTATCTCGGCACCAACCAGAGCGCACTCTCAAGGGAGCTCAGCCGTATGCAGGAAGAAGGCATCATCCGTTTCCAGGGAAACCGCTTCGAAATCCTCTGATACCGATGTGCGTTGCAATTGCAATGTACATCTTTTTCTTTCCCCTGTATATTGAAGAAGTTCTGAAAGAAAAGAGGAAAGAAACATGAAAAGAATCACTTCAATGTTCATGGCTCTGGCCATGAGCGTATCCCTGCTCACCGGGTGTGCAGAGAAAACAGAACCGGAAGAACCCGTGGATGTCACTGCGGTGGATATCAATGTCGGTGTCCTTAAGGGGCCGACAGGCATGGGTGCCATCAAGCTCATGGATGACGCAGAGAACGGCGTCTATCCGAACTACCACTTCACCCTCACACCGGAAGTGACAGACGTCGTTGCCCGGATATCCAACGGGGACCTGGACATCGGTGCCCTGCCGACCAACGTCGCTGCCAACCTTTACAGCAAGACTAACGGCGGCGTACAGATCATTGCGATCAACTGCCTCGGTGTTCTCTACATCCTTGAGAACGGCGACAGTGTAAAGAGCGTTGAAGACCTGCGCGGCCGTACCATCTACTGCAACGGCCAGGGCAGCAACCCCGAGTACATCATCAACTATGTTCTGAAGCAGAACGGACTCACACCGGGTGAAGACGTTACCGTTGTATTTGATGAAGCCAGCGTTATCTCCGCGAACATGATCCAGGGAAACATCGACCTGTGCATGCTGCCGGTACCGGCGGTCACAACGATCATGATGAAGAACCCGGATGTACACAAGGCGCTGGATATGACGAAGGAATATGCAGCTGCCGCCAATGACGGAAGTGTACTGACTATGGGATGCCTCGTCGCCCGCAAAGCCTTCATCGAAGAGAATCCCGAAGCTGTCGATGCCTTCCTGAAGAACTATGAAGCATCCATCGCTGAAGTACTTGCGGACGTCGACGCATCTGCGGAGCTGATCGCAAAGTATGAGATTACCGGCAGTGCGCAGATTGCGAAGCTGGCCATTCCTGACGCAAGCATCGTATGCATTACCGGAGAGGATCTGAAGCCTGCGCTGGAGGGATACTTCCAGGTGCTGTTTGATGCGAATCCTGCTTCGGTAGGCGGCGCGATGCCCGCGGACGATTTCTACTATGTCCCGGCAGCGGAATAGATTCATCGTTGCTGCAGCAGTCATAGCGTTCTGGACAGGTGTATGGGTGATTGCTTCCCGGGCAGTGGATCAGGAGCTCCTGATTCCCTCCCCGCAGGCAGTCGCCCTGCACCTTTATGACATTGTACGGAGCGGCAGTTTCCTGCGCATCGTCAGTACCTCGCTGATGCGGGTGCTGGGCGGCTTCCTCTTCGGCTGCCTTTCCGGCATTGTACTCGCCGTGCTCTGCAGTGTATCCAAAGTGCTGAATGCCCTGCTCTATCCGTTTGTACGGATGATCAGCGCTGTCCCGGTGACCAGCTTCATCATCCTGGTCATGCTGTGGATTCCCTACACCTATGTGCCTGTATTCATTGCGGCTCTGCTGGTAACACCGGTTGTTTTCGGCAATGTACGCACCGGAATACGGGAGACCGATGCTTCCCTGCTGGAAGTGGCCGGCATCTACCGGTTCACCAAAGGAAAGACCCTACGCTGGGTCTACCTGCCGTCGGTCCTGCCGTATTTCCGGGCAGGCGCTCTGACAGCCCTGGGCCTGGCCTGGAAAGCCGGCATTGCGGCAGAAGTACTGGCTCTGCCGAAGAACGCCATCGGCAGCGGTATGTACTACTCCAGACTGTATCTGGAAACAGCCGATCTGTTTGCCTGGACGGTGATCGTTGTCGCGTTCAGCTTCCTGTTCGAGCATCTGATGCACCGGTTCATGCCGGGCAAGGAGGAGCAGTCATGAGAGTGGAAGAACTCTGTGTCAGCTTCGGTGACAAGACCGTACTGGATCATTTCAGTGCGGAGTTCCATGAAGGCATTACCTGCCTGACGGGACCCAGCGGATACGGCAAGACCACCCTGCTGCATACCATTGCCGGACTGATCCGGCCGCAGAGCGGAAGGATTGTGGACCGGCCGGACAAGGTTGCCCTGATGTTCCAGGATGACCGGCTTTTCCCCTGGATGAATGCCCTGCAGAACATCACCATTGTCTGTGATGATGAATCACGGGCAATCCACTACCTGAAAGCCGTGGAACTGGAGCAGGAAGCCCTGAGCATGCCTTCTTCCCTTTCCGGCGGAATGCGCAGACGCATTGCCCTGGCAAGAGCACTGGCCTACAACGGAGATCTGGTCCTGCTGGACGAGCCGTTCAAAGGGATGGACCTTCCTCTGGTGGAACGTCTTGCCCCGTTGATTCAAAGCCTAACAGTCCCTGTCATTCTCTCCACCCATTCACCGGAGGAACAGGCCATTGTCGGAGGAAGAATCCTGGAGATGGACAAACTATGATCAAAATCGCAGTATACGGCAAGGGCGGCATCGGCAAATCCACGACAGCTGCCAATCTGAGCATGGCGCTCAGTGAAAAAGGATACCGGGTCATGCAGGTGGGATGTGATCCGAAAGCGGATTCCACAGGTGCATTGTGCGGAGGAAGGAAAATCACCACTGTCCTCGACGCCATCCGGCAGAAAGGCAATGATATTGCTCTGGAAGACATCGTAACCATCGGGGACGGCGGTGTCATCTGCATCGAAGCAGGCGGACCGACACCGGGTGTCGGCTGTGCCGGCAGAGGCATCATTACCGCTTTTGAAAAGATGACGGCACTCGGTGCCTTTGCACAGTACCGTCCGGACATTGTGATCTACGACGTTCTGGGGGATGTGGTCTGCGGCGGCTTTGCCATGCCGATCCGCAATGGCTATGCCCGGAATGTATTCGTAGTGACGTCAGGGGAAAAGATGGCTATGTACGCAGCCGGCAACATCGCCATAGCCGTGGACAACTTCAAGGCAAGAGGCTATGCCCGCCTGCGCGGCATTCTTCTCAACTGCCGCAATGTCGAAGACGAACTGGAAAAAGTACAGAAGTTCGCGGATGACATCGACAGCCGCATTATATCCGTCATTCCCCGCAGCAATATCATTCAGGAGGCGGAGAACCTGGGAAAGACTGTGGTTGCGGCTTTCCCGGACAGTGAAATGGCACAGATCTACCGGAAGATGGCGGACCAGGTGCTGGAGGTCTGTGAAGATGATCACTGACAATACCGGCGGACTGCCACGCTACTGCCATCCTTATCACGGAGACTGGGATGTGGCCACCATCGCGCTGGATATCCCGGAAAGCCGCATCCTTTTCGTCTGTCCTGTCTCCTGCGCCAGGAACATCTGCCTGAATGCGTACAAGGGAAACTACAAGGACCGGATCGATGTTCTCGCGCTGAGCGAAGACGACATCGTATCCGGGAACTATGAAGAAAAGACACTGGCGGCGGCGTGCCACGTACTGGATACGGCGGCACCCCGGCCGAAGGCATTGATCCTGTATGTCAGCTGCATTGATGCGATGCTGGGCAATGATCATACCTATCAGACGGAAGAGATCATGGCACGGTATCCGGACGTGAACTGCTTCGTGCTGAAGATGTGCCCGATCACCCGCTTCAGCGGTGATCTGCCGCTGACCGAGCTGCAGCACGATATGTATGCCGCACTGCCCGCAGCACGTGTACCGAAGCAGAAGCTTGCGGCCTTCATCGGTACGAACATTGCGCCGGACCCTCAGTGTGAACTGGTACAGATCCTGGAGGACAACGGGTACCGCGCACTGCATATCCAGGCCTGTGACCGCTATGAAGACTATCTGGCTGTACGGTCTTCTTCGTTGAATCTCTGTATGATGCCCTTCGGCAGATCCGCCGGAGAACTGCTGCAGGAACGCTACGGTACTCCGTTCATTCCCTATCTGCTGAAGTATGACTTCACAAATATCCGTTCCGTGATCACCGGCATGTGCAGTGCACTGGACATCCCGGTGCCTGATCTGGACACCATGGAAGAAGAAACCCGTCAGATCCTCGGGCAGTGTGCAGATCAGATCCACGGTACGGAACTCGTCATCGACTCCTCTGCCACCCTTTTCCCGGATGCCCTGCGGAATACCTTGGTATCCTGCGGCTTCCACGTCAGAAGAGTCTACGCGGATGATATCCAGCGCAGGGATCCTGATGCGGACAGCGGCAGTATTCTGGTGCCCGGTAAACGCAGCTATGCAGCGGATGAAGACGTCATTGCCATCGGTATGGTGTCCTCTTCCTTCGAAGGGGCCTGTGCCACGGTGAATATGTTCTATGACAACGGAGAATGGGGACACTACGGACTCCGGAAACTTGCGGAGCGGATCCTGGATGCCTATCACAGCCGGAAATCCTCTGCACAGGTAAGAAAGGAGGCAAGGAAATGAAGGACCTCTATCTGACCCTGCCGCCTCTGGCTCCGGACTATGCCGGTGCCTGTGAAGTGATGTATGAACTGGGCGGTCTGGTACTCATCCACGATGCCACAGGCTGCACGGTCAACTATGTATCATTTGATGAACCGCGGTGGCATGAACGGCCGGGGTATGTTTTCTGCAGCGGGCTGAATGAAATCGATGCCGTTATGGGCAATGATGATGTGCTGATCGATAAGGCGCTGAAGGCTGCCGACCTGCTGCATCCCTCCTTCATTGCCTATGTCGGCAGTTCCGTGCCGATGATCGTCGGTACGGATTTCACCGGGATTGCGGCAGAGACGGAAGCCCGCAGCGGCATCCCTTCCTTCGGCTTCGACTGCAATGGAATCGGCACGTACAGCGATGGAGCTGCCAGGGCTATGCTGGCAATGGTGCAGCGCTTCTGCGGCAAAAAGACAGAGAGCAATGGAACACTTGTGCTGGGGCTTCTGCCGATGGATGACAACGGTGTGGAAGAAACCCGCAGGGTCAAGGAACTGTTTCCGGACCTCAGAGCCTGCCTCAGCTTTGACTGTACAATGGATGATCTGAAGGATGCCCAGAATGCCGCGGATGCTGTTGTTGTTTCTGCCTGCGGACTGCCGGCTGCCCGCTACCTGGAGAAAGAATACGGCATTCCGTACACGGTCGGTCTGCCGCTGAAGCAGGCGCATAAGGATCACGGGTCCCTGCTGGTTGTCGGAGAAGACATCCGGGCGCAGAGCCTGGTGGATGCGCTGGGAAACGCTGACGCGCTGGATCTTTTCTCCTGTGAAGGAACGGCGAAGTACCATACACGGGATGAGGACGAAATCCGTGCCATCCTTGCCCGCTATGACAATGTCATTGCGGATCCTTGTTTCCGACCGATGGTTGAAGGGAACTTCATTCCGATGCCATCGGTATCTGTATCGGGCGGTATCTTCCGTTCACAGATTGATCCACTGGATACAGATTCGATCGCATCGCTCCTGATATAATGGAACCAGGAGGGGACCATCATGACTGAGCACTATTCCCATCTCATCGTAACGGAACTGAAAAAGGAACCGGAGATGACTCCGGAATTCCGGGAACTCTACAACAGCTTTGCCAAACGGATTCTGTGGATTGATGACGATGTTGTACCGGGTGCGTTCCAGATGAATACATCCTGGTACTGCAGTGTACCGGACAAGGATCCCGTGTTTCCTGAGCATTCCCATGACTGCGCAGAGATCATCGGCTTCTTCGGTACGGATCCGGACCATCCCAACGATCTTCATGGTGAAGTACAGGTCGATCTCGACGGAGAGCCCCACAGGATCAACCGTTCCTGCTTGATCTTTGTACCGCCGGGTCTGCCGCACGCCATCCATATTCACCGTGCGGATCAGCCGATCTTCCACTTCTCCGTTGTCACGGACAGCCACTACAACAACGGTGCCTACCGTTGAGCCGAATGCATTGAGGAGAGAGGCGTATGAAAACCATTGTCTGCTTCGGTGACTCCAATACCTGGGGATATATGCCGAAGAAAGAAGAACCGTTCGTCACAGCTGCCAACCGCTTTCCGTGGAATGTCCGGTGGCCGGGTGTCCTGCAGGAGAAACTGGGTCCGGCATACCGGATCGTAGAGGAAGGCCTCAACGGACGCACAACAGCGTTTGAGTGCCCGATGGAGGAGAACCGGAGCGGTCTTCAGGAGATCGGAATCTGCCTGGAAATCCAGACCCCGGTGGACCTTGTCATTATCATGCTCGGGACAAACGATACCAAGTTCACCATCAATCTGCCGCCCTATGTCATAGCGCACGGCATCGACCGGTTGATCAGAAAGATCAAAGGCGCAGGATACGGACCGGACGGTGCGGATCCGGAGATTCTGATCGCTGCCCCGCCGCATCTCGGGGAAACCATCGAAGAGACCTGGTCATGCACTGAGTTTGACCGTACTTCCGTAGCGAAGGACAGAGAGCTTGCAGGCTGCTACAAGGAGTCTGCCACCCGGGCAGGTGTGCACTACGTGGACACCGGTGCTCTGATCACAGCAGATCCGGCTGACTGCGTCCACATGAACGAAGAAGGACATGCCAGGATGGCAGACCTGATGTACGGAGAAATCAAATCCATTCTCGGATAAAGGAAAAGGCATGGCGCCCGGCAGGGCATCATGCCTTTTACTTGTCCTGGATATCCACGATCTCTGCTGTTCCGTCCGGATCGTCATATA
>JAFOIY010000088.1 GCA_017420505.1 Solobacterium sp.
ATCATCGGGCCTGTGTGGATTTCATTGAATGTATTGATGATCTGCGGCAGGAAAATGACCGCTGGTTTCAATCAGCGGCCGTTTCCGTTGGCTTTGTGGACAAACGCAGTCTGGCTCAGCCTTGTTTATCAGCCTGCATCGCTTCCAGGCGGAAGACCAGATAACCGCCCGAGTGTTCATCATCGCACGGCAGCTCACCGCTCAGACGCTCATCATACCCGATCTGTACACCCTCTTTGGAAAAGAACTGTGCCGGATCCAGCAGAACCGGATTCTTTGTCAATGAACCCTGATGGAACAGTTTCAGAGAGTCTTTCACATAGTGGAAGTATACAGGGCTTTCCACCCAGATGTACGCGTCGCTCCATACCCGGGAAGGATCGGTATTGTCTGTGATGAACATTCCCTGGAAGGAACGCAGTTCGCCCGGCTTCAGAATCCCTCCCGGTACAGACATTCTTGCCCGCAGGCCGGTAATGGTCCCCTTTTCCTTCAGGCCGGGTGAGCAGGCATTGCCGAAATACATATAGATCTCATAGGTTTCTCCCGGATAGATCTTCGTCTTGATACCGTATTTCTGCCCGGAGTCCGCTGTGCGGATCCTGGTAAAGGCTTTTTCGTTTCCAAGGGAAGGGTGATTCTGTATGGAATTGATGGCAGGCACAGCTGCAGGACGCTGCATCGTATACATCGTTCTTTTCGGCCCCCAGCCGCCGCCTTTGAGTGACTCGTACTTGCTGTACTGTTCCTGGAATTTCCTCTCTGCTTCGTCCAGTACCTCACTGCCGGCCATGTTCTGTTTCTTCAGGTCTTCCAGATCATTCTTCATATCCAGTGTTTCCTGGAGTACAGCCGTCCCGGACAGTGTGTACTGCTTTGCCTGGTATTCCCTTACCTTTTTCACCAAAGCGGTGTTCTCCTGCTTCCTCAGCCAGTCCAGAATGGCTTCGCGCACCGCATCATGGATGTAGAAGCGTTCATCCTTGTCCTTCCGGATTATGGTATGTTCCAGAAACTGATCATAGTCACTCATACGGAAGGAGGTGCCGAGAATCTCCGGCAGTGCTTTCCGCGCGTCCTCGTCTTTCCACCTGTTCAGCAGGGCTAGGACAAAAGCAATCTCCCGGTACTCACTGCTCATCCAGCGCAGGAACGTACGGATCAGATCTTCGCTGTTCAGACCGAGGTCCTGCTCTGTTACAATCCTGCCGGTGGAGGATACTTCATAATAGGTGTCAACACTGACATCCAGCAGAAGCGGCATGCCCCTGGACACGGTACAGATATGATCATGAAGCTGGGAGGGTATACCGGCATATTGCAGGAAGGATACGGCATCTTCTTTCGTGAATTCATCCAGGCTGCACTCTACGATCCCTTCATAGAGGGGATCATCCGTCTTCCAGGAAAGCTTCTCCCTTCCGGCAATCACCCACAGGATTCCCGGAAGCCGCTTGACGACATCGTTCTTCAGCCACTGGTCTGCCTTTACGGGGAATCCCCTGGTTTCATAGGTATTCACACAGTTCTCGAATGTATCAAAGAAGATGACCAGCGGAAAGGAGATCCCTTCTTTCCGGAAGGAACGGATATTCCGGAGAAGATCCATCCGGAAGAATTCCGGCATCAGATACATAAGCTCCCTCCTGTCCATTCCCTTGATGCGGGAAAGCTCCTCCGCCAGTTTCCTCTCATCCTCATCCCAGACTCTCTTCAGCTTCCGGTAATAGCCCTCTACGGTATCCCAGAGTTCCTTCCCCTTCTTCACCGCAGAAACAAGGTCCGATACACCCGGTACAAAATCACCCAGAATTCCCAGCATCGGATTATCCAGTACATCCTTTTCCTTGATCTCTTCATAGACCGGAATGCCGCTCTTTTCGTTGAATGTCAGCTCTGCCGCAGCACTGAGCGGAAACACCAGCCCGTTCTTCTCCAGCTGATGGGTCAGCCGGTGGATGACCTGTGCCGGATCGCTTCCGTTCTCGAAATCATAGGATGCGTACACATAGCTGTGTGGCCGGTCCTCCTCCAGCATCCTTCGGTACTCCTGCAGCAGCCGTGATTTCCCGCTGCCGGCGATTCCATAGCAGGACAGTACAAAGAACTCCTCCGGATCCCTTTCTGCATCATTCAGAAGACCCTGGAATGTATTCCGGGCATCTATCCTGTCGGTGAACCGTTTCCTCTCAGTTGTGGAAAAGCGGCTGTTCTCTCCTGTGATCGGCTTCATAGACGAAATCCTCCGTGCTGATTCTATTCTATCAAGGATGCAGGGTATATAATGTAACGGTATCGGAGTAATCATGGAACTGATCGATCTTCTGGGAGAACTGCATCTTGACAGAGTGAACGACCGTACCCTGCAGAAAGCAGCGCTCGGTCTGGCTTTTGACCTCCTGCTGGATCCTTTGGAGAAGGAACTGCGCACAAATACGGTCCTGGATCCTGCCGAGAAGGCACGGCTTTCCGCTTTGCTCAGGGAATCCATCATCGCTGCATTGAAAACGGTTGTAGAGGGAAACATGCTCACCAAGATCAAAGCAGCGCTGAATGTGAAGAAAAAGGCAGACCGGAATACCGGACTGCCGGCAGCGGAACTGACTGACATTGAGATCCAGCCGCTGCTGGATGATGCGGACAGAATGCATATCCACCACATGAGCGAAGAAGACTACCGCATCCTGGCGGATCACATCATCCGGATTTTCCTGGGAAGCGGTTCCGCGGCGGAGCTGTTTGATTGGAACACAGTATACAGCGACCAGGCAAAATACACCCTGCAGACCGACGCAGTCAATAAAGTCTACACCGGTCTGAAAACAGCCCTTCACAACCAGGACTTCCTGATCGAAAGAGCTGAAGAGTCCAAACAGCGCGCACAGAGAAAGTAGCTATTGCCGGCGCCATCCCGGATCAATCCGGTTCTTCAGCGCTTTCCCGGACGCTTTCGCGAAACCCAGCGGCCAGCGGTCTGCACAGACCAGCACCCAGCCGCTTTTTTCTTCGTCCGCAAACACAGTCTCTCCCCGCAGATAGCGCATCACCCGCTCATCCTCCGCATCAAAGCACACACACTGCCCGAAGGATTCCCTGTCCAGTGTCATTGCCAGAGCCTGGGACGGCTCAAAGCCGTTCTTTTTCATCGTCCCCAGGTACAGGCCTGTCCGCAGAGCCCGCACCTGCTTTCCCGGCAGCGGCTCTTCCGGCAGCGCGTACAGTTTATCCCCTTTCCGGATGATTTCCCGGTGGGAAAAATCCTTCTTTACCATGCGGAAGAAATCAGGCAGCTGATGTACATACTGCCTCACAGCCCTTTCTGCCCTCTCTCCGCTGCCTTTGCGGATGACCGCCGCGAAGTGTCCCTCTCCTTCCACACAGTGCGGATACAGCCTGATACAGGCTTCTGTACCGGGCAGTACACCGGGGCGGAAACCAGGATATGCCGCGGTCCGGATCAGCGTACATTCCGGATGCCGTGCCAGAAGGTCCAGCACGACCTCCTCATCTTCCTTCACCGAAAACGTACAGGTGGAATAGACCATGTATCCACCGTCCCGCAGCATATCCGCACAGGCATTGATCAGTTCCTTCTGCAGCGCAGCGTATTCTTCATTGATTCCTTCATGCCAGGAACGGATCAATGAAGGATCCTTCCGGAACATGCCTTCTCCGGAGCAGGGAGCGTCCAGGAGAATGCCGTCGAAGCAGCCGCGGTACTTCCCTGCCGCATCCAGCGCATCTTCACAGGTCACATAGGCAAAGTCCACACCGGCACGTTCCAGATTGCGCAGGGACGCTGCCTGGCGGGACGCACTGAGATCGTTGCACACAAGCAGTCCGTTTTTCATCCGGCAGGCAGTCTGGGTACTCTTTCCTCCCGGTGCGGCACAGGCATCGAACACACGGTCTCCCTCCTGCACCGGCAGCAGGGATCCGGGAATCATTGCGCTCGGTTCCTGCAGATAGTACAGACCGGCAGCGTAATACGCATGCGTGCCGGGCTTTTCCTGCCGGTCATAGTAGAAACCTTCGCTGCACCACGGAACCGGGCGCAGTGAAAACGGACTGATTTTCAGGAACTCTTCCACAGAGACCTTGCCTGTATTCACGCGCAGTCCGGCCATGGGCGGCTGTTCCAGCGCAGCCAGGTAGGCGGTGTATTCCTCACCCAGCAGTTCCTGCATCTGTTTGCAATAGGCTTCCGGCAGATTCATATCCGTATTATACTTCATACCCTCCTGACAGTAAAAAAGGTGAACCTTCCGGTTCACCCTTGTGTATGATCAGTAGCCGCCCTTGACGACTTCCACACCGTCCGCGGTCTCTGTTTCCTTGACCGTGTCGACCAGCTCCACTTCGTAGACCACGCCTTCTTCCAGCCGTTCATCCAGAACCAGTTCAATGTCCAGGATGTGTCCGTTCAGGAATTCATAGTTGTTGAAGTTGCCGTTGAGCGCCAGACCGTTCCCCCCGCCGAAGTATTCCAGTGCTTTCTGCGAATCAATGACGAATTCAATGACGCTCGCGTCCGCTGCATGGCTGCACCCGTTCGGCGCGTCCACAAAGGCCTTGGCATCAATCTTGACCACCGGAATGATGATCCCGGTATCCAGCACCACATAGTACCGTGTACCGATCTCCCCGAAGCTCCAGGCCATCGCAACACCGATGAATCCGTCTTCGTCATACAGCATGCCGGTCGTCTCATCCACCGTCATGTGTTCCTGGATGAACCGGTACTGGCGCGAAGAGGTATCCGTGATTGCCCGGTAGTCTTCATACGTCTTTGTACTGGAGACGGAGCAGGCACCGATGGACTCGGACTTGAACTCCCGCTCATAGTTCTTCAGATCCGTCAGAGAGAATTCATCCGACTTGAAACCAAGCAGAGCGATTGTCAGCAGACCTGCCAGCAGACGGTATTTCGTGTTTCCTGTTACTTTCTTCATAAGTGAGGGAATTTCATTCTATCACAGGTGACAGCAATTGCCAATCATCAGATTTCACGTACATAGGAACGCATCTTTGCGTCAATGCCCTGGCGGATCATTGTGGAAGCGGAGCCGAAGGTGATCTCATAGCCGGCTTTGGTCTCATAGATCCGTACAGCAGCGATCTTCCGGATCTTCGAAGCGCTCATCTTTCCCGGGTCGAACAGTGTCAGGGCCAGACGGAACGGGGAAGAGTTTGTCATCTTGATGTTGTCAATGCCGCCTACTGCGTCGATCACATTGTTTACGATCCGCTCCAGCGCATCCGTACGGAAGATATCGATTGCCAGACGCTTGTAGTACAGCCGCGTCATGAAGAAGTACGCCGCAAAGGTAACCAGACCCACAACCGCCATCCGGATGATGGTCGGGGTCAGGGAAGGATAGTGCAGATACGTCAGCAGTTCTACCAGTGTACCCGGATTGACAGCCATCGTTCCCGAGAGTCCGTAGTTGAAGCCCAGATACGTATGCATCGCCTGCAGGGCACCGAACAACAGACCCGTATAGGCCAGATGCATGCCGAACAGCAGCGGTGAAAGGAACAGCAGGATCAGTTCCACCGGCAGAAGGGTACCCAGCAGAACGGACATCAGGATCATCAGGATGTAGTACAGCCGGTACCGGCGCTTTTCCACCGGATCCGTCTGCAGGGTATAGTTTGCCCACATCATGCCCGGTATGGCAAAGATGTTCAGAATATAGTACGGCGTAATGAATCTGCCGGTTGCGCCTCCCAGGGAAGAAGCCGCAGCCTGTGTACGCCAGATATTGACATCACCGGCTACACTGGCACCGGCCATGGTCACCCATGTACCGCCGGACGCACTGTACCAGAACGGTGCCCGGATATAGGTTCCGAGATTCAGTACACTCAGACCCCGGTCCAGAATGCCGTAGGCTGCCAGTTTGACCGGATTGGTCGTATCCTGGGCAATGAACCGGATCATATACTGCACGCCCAGAACCAGGAATGTCCATACCGAAGCCAGCAGAGCACCGTACAGGGCAGAAAAGAACACCGTACTGATGACAGCAGATACCTCCTTGGAAATGTAGGAGAACATGCCGTAATCGTTCCTCACACGGCTCCTGTGCCAGCACCACTGGGTGATCGGCATAATGCCCATAGCACCGATCAGACCGGTCTGCAGCGGATAGTATACCCCGTTCATCATCTCCCGGATCTTTGTGCTGGTGGCGGATATGCCGAGCAGGGAACTGTAGGCCCAGCTGGGCAGATCACTGCGGGAGAAGTACATCGTAAACAGAGCGAACGACACATACCCGGCCATTGCGGACAGTACCGTCGTACTGCTGTTGTTCCGGCGGGCAACCATGCTCAGAAGGAACAGTACCGGGAAGTTGACAATCAGGAACGCACCTGTACGCTGCAGAGCTTCTGCCGTACGCAGTACATATGTATTCTCGATGACAAACAGGCTGTCGAACGCTGTGTTCGTCAGCAGATTGCCGATTCCCGTCAGAAAAGTGGCGAACAGAAGCACACCGATGGGAAATTTCAGTATTTCATACAAAGAATGCCAGTTTCTCATGGTTCTTCCATTCTACCACATTCTCTCAGAACAGACTCTGCAGTCGGCGAAAATAGGACACATCCCTTCCCTTGAGCATCCGTACCTTGCGGTCGGACATCCGGATCGTCAGCACTTCTGTATCGTTCAGGGAGAGCACGGAAGAGTCCGCACCGATGACTGCCCCTTCGTAGTTCCCGCTGCGCAGTTCGATTACGGCTGTACCGTGCAGGATGACAGGAGAACCGAGGGAGCGGTATTTGATGTGGTGGATGCCGGCGACCTCGCACAGCTGGATCACATCCAGGCCTTCCTCGATGACAGCACCGCCCAGAGAACGGCTGTAGGCTGTACTGCCGAGCTGTGTCGACACCAGCAGACCGGTGCCCCGGAACGTCTCGAAGAACGTACCGTTGATGTACACATCGATCACCTGGGTCTTGGTCATGTTTTCTACACGTACTTCATTCAGACCGTACATCAGATTCCGGCCGTCACTGATCTGCAGCAGCGGATAGACAGATTCCTTTACATCCCCTTCCAGAAAAGCCGCAAGAAACGCATCCAGCTCGCTTTCACGGTAATCTGTAAAGAAGCCGAGCGTGCCGGTATGGATGCCGTAGAAGCGTACATGGTCCAGGTGCTCCAGGTACTGGTGCACCGCATACAGGAATGTACCGTCTCCGCCGACGACGAATACCGTATCCGGGACGCCCGTATCTTCCCGGTATCCTGCGCTGTTCAGTGTTTCCCGGATCTTATCCGCCAGGATCCGGGAACCTTCGTCCTGACGGTCGATGATTGTATATGTACTCATAGATCTCCTTTCTGCATTTTGCGGAGATACTGCGCCGGTACTTCCTTGGTCAGCCAGACACCGTTGACTGACCGGTAGAACCGGCAGCCGTCATTGTACATGCTCATGCTGTCAATACAGTAGACTGCTGGTTTTCCATGCCTCTGTCCGACTTTGACGGCTGTACCGTAATCATGAGACAAGTGTACATACAGCCGGCTCTTAGGAACCAGACCCTGTACATCAATGGAAGGAACGTACTTCTCCCCTGTTCCGTGATACAGCACGTCCGGGGGAACCATCTCCTCCAGTTCCACGTCTACGGGAACCGAATGCCCTTGGTTGGCGCGAATCAGAGTATGGTCTTCGTTGAAGGAATACCGCTGCTTCTCATCTTCACGAACAATCCTTTCCAACGCTTCCTTATCAAGAGGATAGGTTCGGTTCACACCGGCAATCAGATCTTCTACATCTGCCCAGCCATGTTCATCCAGTGTGATTCCGATGGTTTCCGGTTTATGACGCAGAATCAGGGATATGTATTTGCTTGTATTCCGGTCAGACATAGCTATATCTCTCTTTACCGTTTTATTCGTGCATCCTTATGCGCAATGATCTGCTTTTCTTTCTTGTTGATCCCGTTTGCGACTGATTCTTTTATCTGTTCCACAAAAGCTTCCGGATCGGCCTATTCGTATTATAGCCTTTTCCTGAAGCAGTATTAAAACCGAAAATGCGGACAGCCTGTGCTGCCCGCATTTCATTACATGATCTTTGTGCCGGGTTTCAGACCGTTCACTTCGACTACGGCGTACTGCCCGTTGTCCTTGCCTGCCAGCAGCATGCCCTGGCTCTCTACACCGCGCAGTACGGTGGACTTGAGATTCGCTACGACAACGATGTACTTGCCGATCATCTGGCCTGCTGTATAGCTTCCTGCCAGACCGGAGACGATCTGACGGGGTTCTGCTTCGCCGAGATCGACCTTCATGATCAGCAGTGTATCTGCATCGGGATGCTTCTCACAGGATACGACCTTGCCTACCCGCAGGTCCATCTTTCCGAATTCTTCAATATCGATTTCCGGAATCTTCTTCTCTTCTGCTTTTTTGGCTTCAGCTTTCTGCTTTGCTTCAATGGCCGCAACCTGCGCCATGACTTCCTTCTCATCCAGTCTCTTGAAGAGGATTTCCGGCTTGTCCGTAACACTGCGTCCGGTCTCCAGCTTTCCGAATTCCTTCAGGGTATCCAGATCGCGCTGATCGG
>JAFOIY010000089.1 GCA_017420505.1 Solobacterium sp.
ATCGGGATCTGCTTGTCCTTCCACTCCGGCTTCGTCAGGTTGCCGTTCGGCGGGAATTCGACTGCTATTGCGTCCTTTCCCATACGGTCGATAAACTGTGTGAAATCGTACTTCATCTTTAGATTTTTCCTCCTTGTAAGTTTGATTTCTTTTGCCGCGGGCCCTGCGGCCCGTTACAGCCTCAATGATTACTTCTCTACTGCGATCGCTTCAATCTCGCACAGCGCGCCCAGCGGCAGTGCTGCGACCTGGACAGCGGATCTTGCAGGATAGTCGCCGGTGAAGAACGTAGCATACACTTCGTTCATGTCCTTGAAATCCTTGAGATCCTGCAGGAATACGGTGGTCTTGACAACGTCATCCATTGTCAGTCCGGCTTCCTCGAGAATCGCCTTGACGTTTGTCAGGCACTGCTTCGCTGCGCCCTTGATCTCCGTAGCTTCAATCTTGCCTGTAGCAGGATTGACAGGAGTCTGGCCGGCAACGAATACGAGCTTTCCGACAGCTACGACACCCTGGGAATAGGGGCCGATCGCTGCAGGTGCGTTGGGTGTTGCTACAATCTTTTTCATACTTTTCCTCCGCATCAAAGTGACATCAAAAATATGTGATTTTTGTGTTATTTATGATTCTATTTTAGTCTCATTGAGAAATAATTCAACCGCTCCGGCGGATGTAAACCCCTTACATTTTACTAAAACTTTTTCATTTGAGAAATTATTTCTCATTTCTGTGTTTCAGGCAGTCTTCCGGCTCCAGCGCCAGAGAAAAACAGTGTCCACCCGTCCGTACATCATCACGTTTTTACACAGTTTTCACATTGTGTGATGACATAATTCCTTTATCATCAATAAACAGAATTTATACAATGTATAATTATCCGTTATCAACGGCCGGGATTCTGCACTGCTTTCCTGTCTTGTTTCCTGCTGGATGAAAATGCTTTCAGCCGTCCGTTATTTTACGACCGCTTCCAGCATGATCTCTACACGCCACGCCGGGCTCACCAGACGGCTCTCCGAGCAGATTCGTACAGGCTCATGTCCCTTTACAACCCAGGCATCCCATACCTTGTTCATCTCGGCTACCGTTGCGATGTCAGCCAGGAAGACCTGCGCCTTCAGGATGTGCTCCTTGTCCGTTCCGTTCGCTTCCAGGATCCGGTCGATCTCTGCCAGCGTTTCCTTTGTCTGCTGCTCTACGGTTGCGTACGGTGTATCGCCGACGATGCCCGAGAGATACAGTGTTCCGTTGTATTCCACTGTTTCGGAATACCGTCCGTTTCCGTTCTTGCGAATGATTTCTGCCATATTCATTTTCCTCCTTCAACAGAATCCATTATTCCTCAGGATCTTCCGGGAACGGAATATCCTTGTGTATACAATCATTGCTGATGACCGTATCCGGGAAGATCTCCACTACATGATCCTTCCAGTACAGCGGATCGTGCACCGAAGGACTGAAGTGCGTCAGCCACAGTTCCTTTACCTGTGCCTCTTTTGCGATCTTCGCTGCTTCCTGCATCATCATATGCCTGTGCTTCAGCGCGTTCTCCTTCTTCTCCGGATCACCGTACATGCCTTCGGCGATGAGCAGGTCCGCTCCGGCTGCCTCTCTGGGGATTGCTCGGACCGGCAGCGTGTCCGTTGCATAGACCATCCTGATACCGCGGCGCTTTTCCCCGAGCACCTGCTCCGGTGTATACACTGCTCCTTCGTGCTCCACCGTTTCCCCCTTCTGCAGTCTTCCCCACAGCCGTACGGGAACCGCCAGTGCTCTGGCTTTTGCGGCATCAAAGCGGGCATTCCGCGGCAGATCGATCCGGTAGGCATAGCACTTCACACTGTGGTATACCTCGAACGCCTTAATCTGCAGCTTTCCTAATGTAAAGCCTGTTTCTCTGCCATCGATGATATGCAGGCGCAGTTCAAAAGGAATCCGGTGGGCGATGTACATCACCCCGCGGACCAGGTTCTCCAGACCGTCCGGTCCGTACAGATCCAACGGTTCTGTCCTGCCCGCCTTCCCCATGGACAGCAGCATCCCCGGCAGTCCGCCGGTATGGTCCGCATGGTAGTGTGTAAACAGCACCGCGTCTATGTTCTTGAAGGAGAGTCCCTGTTCCTTGAGCGCAATCTGCGTCCCTTCCCCGCAGTCGATGAGGACTGCCATACCATCGCAGCGGATATAGCAGGACGTCAGCCAGCGCTCGGGAACCGGAGAAGTCCCTCCTGTACCCAGCAGAAATACATCAAGCATGTATACATCGTAGCATAACCCCTGCCTGAAAAAAACCGATGCTCAGCACCGGTTTATGCAAATTTCCTGCGGGTTCCTACGACTTTCGTCTTCTTCAGAACTTCCTGTACTTCACTGACAGGGATGATGTTCAGCTGGTTTTTCACCTCATCCGCAACATCCTTCAGATCCTTTTCGTTCTCCTTCGGAATGAACACAGTCTTTACGCCGGAGCGCACCGCTGCCATGAGCTTCTCAGGCAGGCCGCCGATCGGCATCACGACACCGCGCAGGGATACTTCCCCGGTCATCGCGAATTCCGGGCTGACCGCTCTGCCTGTAACCAGGGAAGCCAGCGCAGTCGTGATCGTAATGCCTGCGGACGGACCGTCCTTCGGCACCGCACCGGCAGGTACGTGAATGTGCAGATCGTTCTCCTCGAACATCTTTACCTTCTCCGGGAACATGTTCTTGACGAGGCTCACCGCGATCTGTACGGATTCCTTCATCACATCGCCCAGCTGTCCGGTCACGGTGATTTTGCCGCTTCCCTTCGTGAACAGGGTTTCGATGAAGAGGATCTCACCGCCGGACTGCGTCCAGGCAAGTCCTGTAACAATACCTGGCTTCTTCTCAGCAAGTACATGTTCATGCCTCATCGGCTTCATATCCAGGTACTTTTCCAGATCTTCCGGACCGATCACCAGCGGTTCCTTCCTGCCTCTTGCAAACTCCACTGCCGCAGCCCTGCACAGTGTATCAAAGCGCTTCTTCAGTCCTCTGACACCGCCTTCCATCGTATAGCCGCTGATGATCGCCCGGACTGCTTCGTCCGTAATCTCCAGCCTGTCCTTCGGAATTCCCATGGCCTTCTGCGCTCTGGGGAGCAGGTGCTTGACAGCGATCTGGTACTTCTCGCTGGCGGTATAGCCGCTGAATTCAATGACCTCCATCCGGTTGAGCAGCGGCTCCGGAATGGAGTCCGTTGTATTCGCTGTGCAGATGAACAGTACATCGCTCAGATCATAGGGCACATTCATGTAGTGGTCTGTGAAGGTATTGTTCTGTTCCGGATCCAGCACTTCCAGCAGGGCGCTTGCCGGATCGCCGTTGTAGGACATGCCGAGTTTGTCCACTTCATCCAGTACAACAACCGGATTGGAAGCCCCGCTCTTCTGGATTCCGTCCATGATCCTGCCCGGCATCGCTCCGATATAGGTTCTCCGGTGTCCGCGGATGTCTGCTTCATCCCGCACACCGCCCAGGCTGACACGTACATACTCCCGCTTCAGCGCTCTGGCAACGGAACGGCCGATGCTGGTCTTTCCGGTACCCGGTGCGCCGACAAACAGCAGGATGGAACCGGACTGTTTCCGGTTCAGGTCCATGACCGCAATCTGCTGCAGGATCCTGTCCTTGACCTTTTTCAGTCCGTAATGATCTTCATCCAGAATCCGGGCTGCCCGGTCGATATCGATCCTCGGCATCCTGGCCTTCTTCCAGTTCAGGCTGGTCAGGAAATCCAGATAGTTGTACAGATTGCCGTATTCCGGGCTGTTCTGCCCCTCCTGCCGCATTCTGGACAGCACCTTGTCCGCTTCCTTCCTGGCCGTTTCATTCATTCCGGAATCCTGGATCTTCTTCTCCAGCATCCGTACATCCGATACATTCTCCGGATGCATCTCATCGAGCTGGCGCTGGAGGTATTCCAGCTGTTTCTTGATGGCCTGTTCACGGTAGAGCTTCTGGGTCGTTTCTTCCTGTTCGGAAGTAGCTTCATTCGTCAGTGTGGTGATTTCAATGTACTCGTAGAGAATCTTCTCCATCATCTCCACACGCTTGCGCTTGGAGTCTTCTTCCAGAATGCTGTATTTTTCCCGGCTTGTCAGATTCAGCCACTGGGAGATCACGGTCATGACTTCGCTGACCGAACGCCACTGCATGATCCATCCTCTGGCCATGGTTCCCCACTGGTAGGATTCCGTCATCTTCAGGATGGCACCCTTCAGACCGTCCAGCTTCTTCTTCTCTTCTTCAAAAGGAAGATCATCTATATCCGGCCTGCGGATTACCGTATTGGCTTCCAGCACACCGTCAGGCCCCATGCGCATGGATTCTACGTCCACCCGGGATTCCATATTGAACATCGCAAAGCCGGAGCTGCTGACATCCCTGACCGTACCGGATACACCGATCGGCCAGAAGTCATCACTGGTGTATTCTCCGGGTTCCTTCTCCTTTTTCGCCATCACAAAAATCGCCCGCTCACCGGTCTCCGGATCCCTGCCGGCTGCTTTGCGGTAGAGATCATTCTGCAGGTTCATCCGGCTGTCCGGAAGCACCAGGCTTCTGTAAATAGGAATGATTACCGACATGGCATCACCGCCTTTCTTCTTTCTTTAGCATTCTATCACATAGAGTGCTAATTGAAAAGAGCCCGTACATAAATACTGTATACCGGCTCTTTAATCACCTGCTGGTTATTGAAAACTGTTGCACTCAAGGAATGATACTGCTAAAGGTCCAGATGCCATCCATGGTCTCCGTGATAGATCATCTGCTTCGTCATGCCGCCATCAACACAGATGTTCTCTCCGGTGATGAATCCGGCCTTGTCCGAACACAGGAACAGGACGACGCTGGCAATGTCCAGCGGATTCCCCACCCTGCCCGCCGGCTGCTGCACAGCGTCCGGTCCTTCATACACTTTGAAGTCCGTGTCGATCCAGCCCGGAGAGACAGAATTGACCCGGATCCTGCCGGCAAAGCTGACCGCCATAGCGTGCGTCAGTGCCGCAATCCCGCCCTTGGCAGCGGTATAGCTCTCGGTCTGCGGCTGGCTCATCCGGTCCCTGGATGATGAAATATTGATGATGGAGCTGCCTTCGGGCATATACGGTGCCAGCAGTCTGGACAGCCAGAACGGTGCGGTTACCCCCACATCCAGTGCGTATCGGAATTCTTCATAGCTGCATTCATCAATGCCCTTCATCAAAGGAAGCGCATTGTTGACCAGGAAATCCACGTGCCCTGCACGGTCAATGACATACCGGGCGAACTCCTCCAGGACCTCCTTCTTTGCGATATCACCGACGTAATGCTCTCCCGGCACTTTGTCGATGATATACACGTCTGCACCGTTCCTGCGGAATTCCTCGGCGATGCACCTGCCGATGCCGTTGGCACCGCCTGTGATGACTGCGGTTCTGTTCCTGAACATATTCTCTCCCCTCCTGTAAACAGACAAAGTGCAGCGGCTGCACATGGAATGTGTACTGCTGCACATTGTGGTTACTGTATGTGTTCCGTACCGTAATGGATCAGGTCACGGATGACAATGGATCCGATCATGATTCCCGCAGCCGCCGGAACAAACGCTGTTGAGGCAGGCGTACGCGGATCCTCGCCGGGTCCCTTGATCGGCTTCACCGGCTTCTCTTCCGAATATACGACCTTGAGGTGCTTCACTCCGCGCTTGCGCAGTTCGGTGCGCATGATCTTCGCCAGGGGATCCCCTTTGGTCTCATAGACATCCGTACAGACCAGTCTGAAGGGATCCGTACGGTTCCCGGTACCCATGCTGGAAACAATCCGCACACCGAGCTGCTCGGCTTCCTGCGCCAGATCCAGCTTCGCTGTAACGGTATCGATCGCGTCTACGACATAATCGTACTGTGTCAGGTCGAACTGATCCTTAGTCTGCGGCAGGTAGAAGACAGCGTGTTTGTTCACGGTGATGTCCGGGTTGATCGCATGGATGCGCTCCTCCCACACATCGACCTTGCGCCTGCCGATGTTCTCATGCAGGGCGATGATCTGCCGGTTCAGATTGCTGGGATCCACGGTATCATGATCGATGATATCGATCGTACCGATTCCGGTCCGGGCCAGCGTCTCTACGACATAGCCGCCGACACCGCCCAGTCCGAAGACCGCAGCACGGGCATTCCGGATGATGTCCATCGCCCGTTCACCGTAGATCTGCTTTGTACGGCTGTACTGTTCCTCCATGATTACTTTTCAGTGATGATCCGGGCAGCCGGTGCCTTCAGACCGGCTTCCTTGAACGCTTTGTTCACGGCTGTCTGCAGCGCGAACCGGGTATCCCAGTAATCGCCGCCCGCAACCCAGGCACGCAGTACAAAGGTCTGCGCTTCGTTGGTCTCCGTCAGCAATGCTGCAAACGGTGCCGGTTCATGCAGCACACGTCCGTCCGCAGCCATTGCGTCCTTCAGAATACCGACGACCCTGTCCACATCTTCATCCTTGGCAAGGTTGAACGTCAGGTCGACACGGCGTGTCTTCTCTGCCGAGAAGTTCGAAACACTCGTATCCATCAGCGCACCGTTCGGTACAGAGATGCGAACATTGTCCACCGTGTGGATCTGCGTATAGAACAACGTGATGTCCTTGACCGTACCTTCTGCGCCGGAAGCGGAAATGTAGTCGCCGACGTTGAACGGGCGGTATACCAGCAGCATGATTCCGCCGACCAGATTGGACAGCGCACCCTGCAGCGCCAGACCGACCGCTACACCGACCGAAGCCAGAATCGCCAGGACGGACGATGTCTCCACACCCAGGACATTGATGACTGCCAGGCCCAGGACGATGTACAGCACACCCTTGGCCGCGTTGAGCAGATAGTTGGAAGCGGACGCGTCCAGCTTCGCCAGGAACTGTGTCTTGCTGATGAGGCCGAGGATCCGGCCGATCAGCCATTTGCCGATGAGGTAGACAAGCAGCGCTTTGATGACCGTGATGACGAACGCCACGCACATGTCGAGCAGAACAGAGATACTGATCATAGTTTGTTCACTCTCTTTCTTTTTTACTATTATATTGAATTTTCATCCATACAGGCCAGCTGATCTGTATACGGGCTGTGCTCTGCACTGTCCGTACACATACACATGAAACTTCTTACAGACCGGAATCAAAATACCTGTCCAGCAGATTCAGCACCATTCCAAGACCCTGCGGTATGGATGCCAGGTCCACCCACTCTTCCCGGGTATGGGCGCCTTCGCCGACTATTGTACCTACTGTTACAGCCGGAATGCCCATCGAAAGCGGTATATTTGCGTCCGTGGATCCCGCAGACATCTTCATCGGCGTACCCATAGCCGCCTTCACGTCTTCTTCAAGACGTGCCTGTGCATCCGGATCGAGGTCTCCGAGTCCGGGACGGATGCCGAGTGTGCGGCACTCGATCTGGATTCCTTCTTTTCTGTGCCGCTCCAGGATACCGTTCATCTGCTTTTTCATATAAGCCAGGCATTCATCGTTCTCCGACCGGTATTCGTACAGCAGTGTACATTCCTGAGCAATGGAATTGACGGTGGATCCGCCTTCGATCACGCCTGCGTTGTAGGTCGTATACGCCTGTTCCGGCAGGCTCTGTCTGTAGAAGTCATGGATGATCTCCGCCATGATACCGATTGCACTGTCATTGCCGAAATCCCCGTAGGAATGGCCGCCCTTTGTCTTTACATCGATGGCATAGCGGTGGGAGCCGACAGGGCTGTTCACCAGCCAGCCGGTGCTGCCGTCCAGAGAGATGAATTCCTTGATCCTGTCTCCGTAGACGCGGAAGATCTCCTTCGTTCCGTCCAGGTTTCCCAATCCTTCTTCACAGCTGTTGGCAGCGATGATGACTGCTGTCTTCAGTCCGGATTCATGGGCAAGGAAGTACTTTGTACCGATCATCAGATTCACCAGATTGGCTGTATCATCACCGATGCCGGGGGCGCGGAGGATATTCCCGTCCCGGACCATGGGCAGCTCTTCCGTATCCGGGAAGACGATATCCGTATGCGCCTGGATGACAGCAATGTCCGGATACCGGTCCAGTCCGAAGGTGCAGATCACATTCTTTGCGCCATCGATAGATACATTTTTGACACCGGCCTGCGCAAACCAGTCCTTGATGAATGCAGCGCGTTTGTCCTCCTGATGGCTCGGTGCGGGTATTCTGCCCAGCGTCTCCAGCAGGCGGACGGCTTCTTCGGTATGAGCTGAAATGAATGGTTCTTTTTTGTTCATAGCCTGTTCCTCTGTTCCCATGATAATCTTCACGCTGGATAAAATACATGGTTTAATACAAATAACAGGAGGAAACCACTATGGGAATGCGTGGAATCCATACATCGATCAATGACATCCGCAAGGCTGTATTCGCGGAAGTCGCCAAGCTTTCGTACAATTATGAACCCGGAGACCTCTCGGAGATGGAGAACATCCCCTACCGGATCATCCCGGGCGAAGTATCCAACTACCGGGAGAGTGTTTTCCTGGAGCGGGCAATCGTCAAGGAACGGATGCGTCTGGCCATGGGACTGCCGCTGCGTACTGCTGCCGAGCATTCACCGGTATCCACAGGTGCCGAGGAAGCGGTCTATCCGGAGAAGTACTACCAGCCGCCCCTCATCAACATCATCAAGTTTGCCTGCCATGCCTGCCCGGACAATCAGGTGGTCATCACCGACCAGTGCCAGGGCTGCCTGGCCAGACCGTGCTCGCAGGTATGCCCCAAGGACGCCATTGACTTCCAGCACGGACAGGCTCACATCAATCCGGACAAGTGCATCAAATGCGGCATGTGCATGAACGTCTGCCAGTACGGGGCAATCCTGCGGATGCGCCGGCCGTGCGCAGTAGCCTGCGGCATGAACGCGATCCGCAGCGATGAATTCGGCAGAGCGGACATCGACCAGGAGAAATGCGTCAGCTGCGGTATGTGCCTGGCGAACTGCCCGTTCGGCGCCATCGCGGACAAAGCACAGATCTTCCAGTGCATCCAGGCCATCCGCAGCGATACACCGGTATACGCAGCGATTGCGCCTGCTGTTGCCGGACAGTTCGGCAAGGATCTCGGTCCGGACAAGATGCGGGCAGCTTTCCGTCTGCTCGGCTTTGAAGATGTGGTGGAAGTGGCCATCGGCGCCGACCTCTGCACCCTGCAGGAAGCAGAGGACTTCATCAAGGAAGTACCGGACAAGCTCCCGTTTATGGGTACATCCTGCTGTCCGGCCTGGTCCGTCATGGCGAAGCGGGAATTCCCGGACTACGCAGACTGCATCTCCATGGCACTGACGCCGATGGTACTGACCGGACGGCTGATCAAGAAAGAACATCCCGACTGCAAGGTTGCCTTCATCGGCCCGTGTGCGGCAAAAAAGCTGGAAGCCAGCCGGCGGTCCATCCGCAGCGACGTGGACTTTGTACTGACCTTTGAAGAGGTCATGGGCATGTTCGAAGCCAAGGAAGTGGATTTCTCTGCCCTGGAGGCGATCGATATCACCAATGAGGCAAGCGGAGACGGCCGCGGCTTCTCGGTCAGCGGCGGTGTCGCACAGGCCGTGGTCAACTGCATCAAGGAGCTCTATCCGGACAGGGAAGTCAATGTAGAACATGCGGAAGGTCTGGATGAGTGCCGGAAGATGCTGATGCGGGCGAAGGCCGGCAAGCTGAACGGCTATCTGCTGGAAGGCATGGCCTGCCCCGGCGGCTGCATCGGCGGTGCCGGCACGGTACAGCTGATTCCCAAAGCAGCCCAGGAAGTCAACCGGATCAAGAAGGCTTCCGTCAAGCACCATGCCTATGAAAGCAACTACTGCAGCGTCCTGCCGGATCTGGAGGAGTAAAGAAGGAGACCGCTATGAACATTCATGAACTGGCATCAAAGTATGAAGACTACACCATTGAAATGAGAAGATACTTCCATATGCACCCCGAACTGGGCCTGCAGGAAGAGAATACCTCCCGGAAGATCCAGGAGGAACTGACAGCCCTGGGCATTCCTTTTGAAGTCGTAGGATGCCGGAATGTCGTCGGCCGCATTGACGGTGGAAAGCCGGGGAAGCGCCTTGCGATCCGGGCTGATATCGACGCCCTGCCCATCCAGGAAGAAGTGGAGTGGGAAGCGAAGTCCACCGTACCCGGTGTGATGCATGCCTGCGGGCATGACGCCCATGCGGCAACTCTGCTGGCTGCCGCGAAATGCCTGATGGAGATCAAGGAAGAGCTTGCCGGTACAATCTACCTGTGCTTCCAGGTTGCCGAGGAAATCAGCGGAAACGGGCCTCAGGACATCGTAGCGTACCTGGAGAGCCAGGGCGGTGTGGACAGGATCATAGGAAACCACGTCGCTGCACCGCTGCCGGTCGGTATGGCCATTGCAATGACAGGCACCCAGTTCGCCGGCAACTGCCAATGGAAACTGACCATCAAAGGAAGAGGAGGACACGGCTCCCGCCCGGACCAGGCCATTGACCCGATCCGTCCGGCAGCGATGATCCTCAACCAGATCACCATGATCCCTTCCAACTACTTCGATCCGTTCCGTACCCTGGTCATCAGTCCCTGCATGATTCATGCCGGAACTGCCTACAACATCATCCCGGACACCTGCACCATCGAAGGCAATCTGCGCTACTTCAACCTGGAGGACCTGGATACAGTCCTGGCCAGGATGACGGAGATTGCCCAGCACACCGCGGCCGCCTTCGGAGCGAGTGCAGAGCTGGAAAAGATCGCCTACTGTCCGCCGGTCGTCAATGACGCAGACAGTGCCGCCATGGCCAGGGAAGTCATCCAGGAGATCGGTACCGGGCTTTATGAACTGCCTACGCCGAATACCGGTTCCGATGATTTCAGCTTCATGACCTCGGTCTATCCGGGTGTCTACGTACAGTTCGGCTGTATGTCCAATGAACCCGGTACCCTTCCGGCCCATCACAACAGCCGGTTCTTCCTGAATGAAAAAGGATTCCTGCCGGTGGTGGAATTCTTCGTTGCCTACGCAGTGAAATACCTGAAGTGAGGTGTATCAAAAAGCTTCCTGCTGTCAGGAAGCTTTTTATATGCTCTCCCGGATGAAGCGGATGAGCTCATCCTTTGTCTGCGGATCCCAGTGTCCGCTGACTGCTGTACCGAAGTCTATCTCCTGCAGGAACCGGATCATCTCCTCCGCCTTCCCGGCATCCACATGCCAGTCCGGCCAGGCACCGCACGGTGCATCGCCCAGGAAGAGGACCTTTCCCTCCGGAATGTATACGTATACACAGTCATCGGTATGCGGCGATGGTCCGTGGAACAGCTGTACAGTACAGTTCCCGCAGTTCAGCACCAGTTCCTCCCGGAACACCAGATCTGCCTGCCGGACACGCATTTCCTGTCCTTCTGCGTACTCTGCCCGGATATGCTCGTCCATGTCCATCATGGACCGTGCATAGTCCGCATCCATCTTCTCCACGATCCCCTTCAGGATCCGGTCCGTACGTTCCTCTGCCGTTGTCAGTCCATGGACAAAGGGCATTCCGAAGGTATGGTCCCAGTGCCAGTGGGTGATGCAGGTCACATCCGGCAGCGGCAATCCCTCGGCTTTCAGAGCTTCATAGAAGTCCTGTACATGGGCGGAGGAATGCCCGGCATCCACCGCCATAGTCAGATTATCCCCTTTGATATAGCCCAGGACGGGACGGTCCCGCTCTTCTTCCCAAGGATACCAATAGATCCGTTCCGTCAGCCGGACCATCCGCTTCATGACTGCTCTCCTTTGCCCAGCCGGATGTACTCCACATTCACGTAGCCGTTGGCCTGCAGGAACCCTTCCCCTGCCGGATTGTCCGGACGCAGGTCCGCTGCATGTACACCCTGCGCTTCCAGCTGCTTCACCAAAGCGGTACCGATGCCTCTGTGCCGGTATTCAGGACGGACATACAGATCGATCAGGCAGTCATTTCTTCCGACCGCAAAGCCGGCAGGCAGGCCGTTCTCCGCCGCCTGGTATACAACGCACTCATCCTTCAGTGCTTCTTCCAGCATGTTCTGACCGTCCATCACATCCGCATCGCGGTTCCTGCCGGTCTCCTTCAGGTAATCGCGTACCAGCAGGGTCACCCCGAGCATGTTCTTCCTGGTTACAGGTGAATACTTCATGGTCTTTCTGACCTGCACCGGCTCCGGTTCATCCTCTTCCTCTTCATAGTCATAGAAGTCTTCCGGTTCTTCCTGTCTGACTTCATCCTCATAGGCGAGTCCGTTCTCTACGCACCAGTCTGCCGCAAGGTCCTCGTACTCCCTTTCCCGGAACGTATACCAGTCCTCTGTCAGCCCGAAACGGTCGCATACAGCCCGGAACATCCGGAACGCACCTTTTCCCTTGATCGCGTTTCCCAGCCATTCCCTGGCCTCGGAATCCTTCACCTGGGCAATATAGTCCTCCATGATCCCGTAGTCATCAATCCGGCGGTAATCCGGCAGCGGTATGCATTCCTCACTGCCTGCACTTGTTTCATCCTCACGGATCAAGCGATCATTCCGGACGTCGTAGAAGAATGAATGTTCACGGTCCGTACGCTCCAGTGCGTCGACAATATCCTGCAAACGAATACTCATATGCTTCTGTACTCCTTCTGTATCCTATTCTACACGTTCTGCATTATCGGTTATTACCGAGGAAGACAGAAAACGTTTGTTCTGCATTTCACATAATTTAACACAATCTGCCGATATTTCAGCCATATAGTTTTTATATATTGTATTTGCAGTAAAGCAACTGTATATCGAACTACCCACCCCCCTTTGAGTAGGTCAATATTATCCCTCTGATTAATCATTTGAAAAAAGCCCCTTCCCCTGGGGCTTTTTTCATCGGTTCTCCAGCGCTTCTTCCAGCCGCTGCACTGTCTTCTTCACTTCACTGGCCGGTACTGCGGTGCAGATGCGCGCATTGCACGGCAGTCCGTAGTACTCCTCTCCCGGATCCACAAAGAAGTACGCCCTGTCCAGCAGGAACGCAAACAGTTCCTTCTCTTCCATACCGAGTGATGTGAAGTCCGTCCACAGTACATAGCCGGCTTCCGGTACGGTATACACAATCCCGTACCTGTCGAAGAGATCCATGAACAGCCGGTTGTTCGTACGGATGACCTCCTTCAGTTCCTGCAACCACTCCCTTCCTTCTTCGCAGTATCCACCGATGTGGGCGGCGTACACCATCGGATCGATGCTGCCGAAGTGATCCGCGTACTTCTGTTCTTCAAAGGCCTGCCTCAGCTCTGGATTCCGGATGATTGCATTGGCGTTGTTGCCGGAAAAGGAGAAGGTTTTGCCCAGGGCTATGGTGGATATCACACTGTCAGTCTCCTCGGCAATCGCTGCCAGTACAGGAACGTTCCTGTCCGTCAGTGTAATATCCGCGAAGATTTCATCACTGATGAGGGTGACTCCGTACTTCCTGGACAGTTCCAGGATTCTGCCCAGATCTTCTTCATCGAGAATCTGTCCGGTCGGATTGTTGGGATTGCTGAAGACGAACAGACGGCACTGCGGGTCGCTCATCTTCTCTTCCAGATCCGTATAGTCCGGTACATACCGTCCTTCCTTCCGCATCATAGGCGAGAAATACGAGGGTGTCTTCTTCATCCGGCGCACTGCCTGATCATAGCGGTTGTAGCCGGGTGTCATGACCAGCATCCGTCCGTCATCCCCGCAGACCATGCGGATCATGGAGGCCACGGTAAAGATAGTGCCCAGTACAGGTGTAATCCACTCTTCCTGTACGTCCGCCCCGCGCACGTTCTTCATCCACCAGGCAATGTGCCTGCGGTAGTTCCCGTCCGCAAGCGTGAATCCGAAGCAGCCGTTCCATGCCGCCTCGCTCACCGCCTTCATGACACAGGGCGCTGGACGGAATTCAAATTCCGCACCGCTGTAGCTCGGTATATTCTTCTCTTTCAGAATCTCCGGTGTAAATACCATATCCTTCAGGTTTCCCCGGTTCCTGCGGTCAATCCGGGTCTCGAAATCATACTTCATGCCCCTGCCTCCTGACTCAGTTCCATTGTATGGTATGATGGTCGAAAGAAAGAGAGAAATATCATGGAATTCGATAAACTCGAAACGGTTGTTGAAAAGGAAGACAGCACAACCATCAACGGCAGGGAGGTTCATTACCGCTTCCTCTTTGAAAAAGGAACCTTCAAGGATTCAACGGAAATCACTGCCTTTACATACATCAATACGGAAGGAAAGGATCATCCGATGATCTTTGTGACCAACGGCGGTCCTGGATCCGGTGTGGTCTGGCAGCACCTTGGCTTCTTCGGACCGCAGAGGATCCGGATCCCGGACATCATGCACCCGCCCGTGACCCCTCCCTATGCACTGGAGACCAATCCCTTCTGCCTGCTGGACATCGCCGACATCGTTCTGATCGATCCACCGGGCACAGGATACTCCAGGCTGAACGACGAAACCAAAAAAGAGTATGAATCCGTTGACGGCGATGCCGTAGCAGTAGGGCTCTGGATCCAGAACTGGATCGCTGCCCACGGACGGGTGAACAGTCCCCTGTACTTTATGGGTGAAAGCTATGGCACGGTGCGTGCACCGGCGGTTCTGGAAGCACTGTACGGCGGAGCGGTCCTCGGCAACAAGCATCTTGCCGGCTTTTCCCTGAGCGGTGTCATCCTGCTGGGTACCGCCTTCTCTACCGGCACCTCCGAAGAGAGGGCTTCCCAGCCCATCAAACCGGCTCTGAACCTGCTCTCCTGCGCAGCCACCTACGCGCTGCACACAGGAAAGGATCCCTACAAGGCCGCGGAGGAAGCCTGGGCCTTTACTCCTGAATACGTAAAGCTGCTGTTTGAAGGGCGGAACGCTTCTCTGGCGAAACGGAAGGCCGCGGCAGAGAAGATTGCTGCCTGCACCGGACTGGATGCCGAGGATCTGCTGAAGGATCATCTGAACTTCACCATGATGGATTTCATGAAGAAGGCCATCCCTGACCGGATCATCGGCTTCTATGACGGACGCTACCTGATGAATGATCATATCCAGGATGAAGACTACGACGTACTGGCAGACGATTCCGGCATGGGTATGTTCATCCCGGCATACACTGCAGGTGCCTACCTCCTGGCAGAGAAATACGGCCTGCCGAAAGTACCGTATGACCTCCTCAACTGTGTTGTAAACACCGATTGGGACCGGAAAGGTTCACGTACCAGCCTCGGTGCCCTGGAGAATGCCCAGCGGCGCAATGAGGACCTGCGGATCATGTTCGCAAACGGTCTGTACGATCTGTGCACCGTTGCCGGCAATGTACGCTTCACCGTTGCCCGCTCGCACCTGGATCCGGCACGGACGGAAATCCATGAATACCCCGGCGGACATATGGCCTACGTCGGTGATGATTCCGCAGCGATGCTGGCAAAGGATCTCCGGGCATTCATTCTTGCCGGTATGAAATAAAGCAAAAGACATCGAAAACAGCCAAGGCTGTTTTCTTTTTCTGTACCTTTCTTCTTCATGATATGATGAAAGGTACGGAGAAAAGCATGTATACGATTGATGATGTACTGACCGTCTGCGATTATGAGACCTACCGCAGAGCCATGATCCTGCGGCGTTCGGAGATGAACCGGCGCCTGCAGTACTTTGAAAGCGGCGGAACCGTCTCCTTGATTGCGGATATTTACGACCCGTCCGACCATCATACCTACCATACCCGGGCCTCCCTCAATGATCGGACCGGTTTTCTGATGAACTGTGAATGCAGCTGTACAGCGTTCCGGAAGACAGAAGAGGTATGCGAGCATATTGCGGCGGCACTGATCATGTACGCAGATGCCCGGCAGAGCGGACGGATCCGCATCGGACGGAACGGTCCGCGACCAAGCGATCCCTCCCTGCTCTCTCTGATCGAACAGTTTCCGGCCGAGGAGAAAAGACCGGATACTTCGCATTCCGTCCTTGTCCGTCCCATACTGAACATTGATCCCCGCACACACTCCCTGTACGCAGAATTCCGTATCGGACGGACAGGGCAGAAGAGCTATGTGCTCAAGAATATCCATACGCTGCTTTCCGCCATCCAGGCGGGAGAAGAAATCATTTACGGCAAGGACCTTTCCCTGATTCCTTCCCTGGAGTCCTTCACGGAGGATTCTCTGCCGCTGGTACAGTGGCTCTACGGCCTTGATATGGTCAGCAGCTCCTACCGGGAAAGCCCTGACTGGTGGTCCTACAGTTCCAGCCGGCAGGAAAACTCCCACATAGCGAGGGAACTGGTCCTGAGCGGACGCTTCCTCGATGACTTCCTGGAGCTGCTGGGCACCTCCCTGCCGGAGTGTTCCCTGTACAACGGCAGGAACGGCAGTACCGGTCTGTGGTACATCCAGGACGGACCGTCCCCGGTCTCTTCCGGAATCCGGCAGGAAGACAGGGGATGGCTGTTCACTCTGAATGTACCGGACCGTATGGAAGGTACCCGCTGGCTGTACTTCATCGATGAAGAGAACCGGGTACTGAACCGTGTGCCCCGGAGCGAGTCCTTGATGAAGCTTCTGCAGTATACCGACGCACACGGTACGGAACCGGTATATATCGCCGCCCGGGACATTGCGGCGTTCACCCGCAGGCTCTGGCCGGTGCTCTCAGCAGAAACAGCACTGACCAGCAGCGGCTTCGACCCGTATACCTACCTGCCCCTGAAGCCTTCCTTCGAGATCTATCTCGACATGCCGCAGGACAATACCATCAGCGCAGAACTGTACGCCATCTACGGACAGAACAAGTACAGCATTCTGGACAGTACTCAGTCCGGTGACGGTAAACGCAGCTATGCGGATGAGAAGGA
>JAFOIY010000008.1 GCA_017420505.1 Solobacterium sp.
GTCAAGCGTTCGGACCTTGTACTGATGGAGCGGCATGGTACCATCGCAGTCGGTGGGAACCTGAACGAAGCATATGAAAACGCCGACTACATTGAAGAACTGGCAAAGATCTACTATACGATCCTGACGCTGAACAACGGGCAGGACTGCAAACTGTTCACACCGGAAGACTTCCGGAAGTGGAAATATCCGGACCAGATCAAAAGCGAAGAATAAACAGGAACAGCTGCATCTGCAGCTGTTTTTTCATCACCCGATGATCAGAACGACTATGCTTTTGGCTGGCAGGCGCTTGATCTCCTGCAGCTTCTTCCGCTTCGTTGACGGACGAATCTTCACCGGCTGTCCGGGACTGTTGGAATCCGTACCGCAGCCGGAAAGCATAACCACGGTAACCTCCGTATCCGCTTTCCAGGCACTCTGCAGGACCAGCGGCTGTTCTTCCTCCGAAGCGTTGACGATCTTTACATACGCATGTGCGCTGTCACGGGAAGCGGATGCGAAGATTCCTCTTCCTTCCGCCTCCACAGTATCCTCCAGGTACAGTTCTTCTTCGCCGGTATAGACCGAGAAGAACTGCTGTACGTAGTAGCTGGGTGTCCGGCAGATATCTGTGCCGTTGAACCAGATCAGATCCGGTGCCCACTGCGCATAGCCTTCCCTTGCCAGCAGCGGGGCGTAGGAAGCCATGATTACCGCATCACTGTTCTTCTCGATCCCGGTCAGAAACGCGGCTTCCGCGATCGCTGCGTTCAGTGTATTCCTGGCCGGTGTCTTTCCGGTGATTGCTTCATGGGCAGCGTATTCACCGGCGAATACCGGTATGCTGCGGGGATAGTCATCATAGAAGTGCGTATGCTCCAGCATCCACTGCGGAGGCACGTAGTAGTGCTCGTCCACTGCGTAGACATAGTTCTCTTTCCCCTGGCCACGGTAATGATCCCAGGCTTTTTCATAGTATTCATCCAGTACGCGCGGTCCTGCAGAACCGATCAGCCGGATTTCCGGGTACTTTACGTGGATGGATTCTTCAAAGATGCGGTAGCGCTCAAAGAACCGGGATTCCGGTGTTTCCCACTGTTCGTTTCCGATGCCCAGCATCTTCAGGCCGAAAGGCTCCGGATGACCCATTGCTGTACGCAGGGCACCCCATTCCGTATCCGCCGGTCCGTTTGCAAATTCAATCAGATCCAGTGCATCCTGCACACAGGCCTTGAACAGGCTGTCTTCGATCTCGTATCTCTCTACGGACTGGAACTGGCAGGCCATTCCCACATTGCAGACCGGCAGGGGCTCTGCCCCGAGGTATTCACACAGCAGGAAGTACTCATAGTACCCTACACCGAGTGTCTGATTGTAATGGTCATATTTCCCATGATCATCTGCCTGCACTGCCCAGCGGTTCCAGTTTGCCCTGCGCTGTTCCGGCCTGCCGACACTGAGCTTCCAGCGGTACATACTGTCAATCGTATTGCCTTCAACGACACAGCCGCCCGGGAAGCGCAGGAAACCCGGGTGAAGCTCCTTCAGCGCTTCCACAAGATCCCTGCGGAATACTCCGAACAGAGCGTCCGCCGGCTTGAGTGAGACAAAATCAAAATACAGGATGCCCGCCGCCTCCGCCATAACGCAGAATACACCTCTTTCCACGTCTTCCGGTGCTTCGAGCACTGCTTCGTACTTCCGCCACTCTCCCGGCTGGATCATGAATTCCTGTGCGCAGACCGGCTGCCCTTCCGTGCGTATTTCTGCTGTAACGGGGATTACCCTCTCCTCACTGTACGCGTAGAAGGACAGGCGGTACTGCCTGCCCTTCTGCAGGAAGATACCGTCATACGCTTTGTTGGTAAAGCTGCTGCCGGGCTTCTCTGCGTCAAGCTGCAGATAATGCGGATTGATGCGGAACGGCGGCCTGTCTGCGCAGACGGAGAGCCGGGCACCGTCGCTACCCTGCCAGCCGTAAAGGCCATCATACCGTTTGAACCAGTGATACCGTTCTCCGCCGCTGGCAAAGAACTCGAAGCTGCGGTTTTCAATCATTTCCGCGTGCAGTCCACCGTCCAGTGCATAGTTGATATCTTCCAGGAACAAACCAAACATTCCTTTGTGCACCGGGCATTTTACTCTGTCTGTAATGATCATAGGATTCATCTCTTTCCTTCATAAGCATGATAATCCATCGGAAGCCGATGTGCAAAACCGGTACGGAAAACACCCGGTGTACCGGTATCCTGATTGTTTTCACCCGTTAGTTTTTCCTGCCGTCTTGAAACAGGAAAACAAGAGCGTATACAATTGCACTGTACGGGAAAGGGGTGATGTGTATGACATCAGGCCTGCTGCAGGAGCTGTTGATGCAGTGTGCTCTGCTGGGCGGATTCCTTCTGATCGGAATGTTCCTCAGAGCCAAAGTTCCCTTCTTCCGGAAGATGCTGCTGCCGGCATCCGTCATCGGCGGATTCCTGGCCATGCTGATCGGACCGAATATATGGGGAGAAAGATCCTTGATTTCCGGATCCTCCGTCTCTCTCTGGTCCCTTCTTCCGAGCATTCTGATTGTACCGATCTTTGCTTCTGTTCCCTTGGGAAAAGGGCTGAATGAAAAGAGCCCCGGCCTTAAGGAAAACCTGCCCAAGGTGCTGGTTTCCTGCGGACTGTTCAGCGCTGCCAGCTGTATGCAGACCCTGGCTGGACTGGGCTTTACGCTGGCTGCTGCTTCATTCTTTCCTTCCCTGCACCTCTACCGGATCTTCGGGATGGAAATGTCCCAGGGCTTTGCCGGCGGACACGGGACCGCAGCCGGCTGGGGAGCGATCCTTCAGGGATACGGACTGGACTACTGGGAAACATCCCAGGGCATTGCGACGACCTACGCTACCATCGGCCTGATCGGTGGTATGCTGCTGGGGATCTTCTTCATCAACCGTGCTTCCCGCAGAGGAGACACGATGATCCTGGAACAGCCTTCGGATATACCGGCTGCTGTATCCTACGGATTCACCAGGAATACGGAAGAACAGCGCAGTTTCGGCAGACAGACGACGGATTCTTCTTCCATAGAGACCATTACCGTGCATCTCAGCATCATCATCGGCGTCAGTGCGCTTGCCTACCGGCTGCTGGCACTGATCCGGCAGTGGAACATACCCGGTCTGACATCGATCCCGGTCTGGTTCTACGCTCTGCTGCTCATGTACGCTGTAAACGGTCTTCTGAAGAAGCTGAAGCTGAACTGGCTGATCGATACCCGGGTCAGAGCCCGGATCGTCGGTTCCATGTCCGACTTTGCCATCACGGCTGCCATTGCGTCCATGCCCATCAAGGCGGTCGCTGTCTACCTTGTACCGATCCTGATCATTTCCCTGATCGGCTTTGTCATGACCTATTTCCTGTGCTTCCCGCTCTACCGCTGGTGCTTCGGGAAATACGACTATCCGTTTGAACGGGCAATCATGAGCTGGGGTGTCAACACAGGTGTAACCATCAACGGCATGATGCTGCTGAAGATCTGTGATCCGGACTACAGTTCCCCTGCTCTGAACGACTTCTCCATGGGCTTTGCCCTGATGTCCATCGTCAGTATGCTGACATCCCCTATCTACTACTCCCTGCTGGAGAACGGCAGTACACTGGCCAATTTCGGCTGGGCCGGTGTTATGGTGCTGATCTATACGGTCATGTTCCTGGCAGGCAGAGTGATGCTGAAACGGCAGAAGCCGCAGACAAAAGGATTGACCTACTGAAAGTGAGGAACCAAGGTTCCTCACTTTTTCAGTCTTCAATGATTTTCTGGTACGCAATGCGCGGACCGTTCTCTTCGCTCGGGATGTAGATGGTGCCGCAGGCTGTGAACCCGTTCTTTTCGATCAGCCTCTGCATAGAGAGGTTGTCCGGATGGGTATCCACCCGCAGGCTGCGGTATCCGATCCTGCGCGCATAGCGTTCGGCTTCTTCAAAGAACAGGTTCCCCACACCTTTGCCTTTGCAGTCGTTGGCTACAGCTGTACGGTGGACGCTGACGTACGGATCATCGTTCAGCCATTCACCGTTTTCAATGACTTCATAGGTCGGTTCCGGTGCCTCGGTGATATAGCACACACCGATGACCCGTCCGCTGTCGGTCACAACATATCCTTTCCCGTCCTCGATGTCGCTGAGTACGGTTTCCCGTACGGGATATCCCCACTGCCACTGGCGGACACCCCGGGCTTTCATATACGCTCTGGCCTGGTCGTAGATGGCGGCTGCCGCATCTACGTCCTCCGGCCTGGTCTTCCTGATCTCCATACTTACAGCTTCAGCCAGTCGGTATTGTCGAAGTAGTCGATCTTCATCGCCCGCTTGACATCCGCCATGGTCTCTTTTCCGGCTTCCCTGGCCACCTTTGTGCCTTCCACCAGGACGTCATAGACATAGTCGAGGTCCTTCTCATACTCCCTGCGGCGTGCACGGATCTCTCCCAGCGTATCCTGCATGATGGCATTCAGGAAACGCTTGACTTTGACATCGCCGAGTCCGCCCTTCTGATAGTGGTCCTTCAGTTCATCCAGACCGGAGTATTCCGGCAGGAAGCGTTCAAAGTCACCCGGCCGGCAGAAAGCGTCCAGATAAGTGAATACCGTGTTTCCTTCAATATGCCCCGGATCACTGACACGCAGATGCAGCGGATCGGTATACATCGTCATGATCTTTTCCTTGGTCACTTCCGGTTCATCCGAGAGATAGATGCAGTTGCCCAGAGACTTGGACATCTTCGCCTTGCCGTCCGTTCCCGGCAGACGCAGGCTCGCTTCATTGTCCGGCAGCAGGATTTCCGGCTCCACCAGCGTTTCTCCGTAGATCCGGTTGAATGTACGTACAATCTCCCTTGCCTGCTCCAGCATCGGAATCTGGTCTTCGCCGACCGGTACGGTAGTCGCTTTGCAGAAGGTGATGTCCGCTGCCTGGCTGACCGGATAGCACAGGAATCCGGCCGGGATTGCCCGGTCGAATCCTCTCATCTGGATTTCCGACTTGATCGTAGGATTCCGTTCCAGACGGGATACTGTCACCAGGTTCAGATAGAACTGCGTCAGTTCCGGCAGTTCCGGGATCTGGGACTGGATGAATACATGCGTCTTCTTAGGATCAATGCCGCAGGACAGATAGTCCAGTGTTACCTGCAGAATGTTGGAGCGGACCTTGTCCGGATTGTCGAAGTTGTCCGTCAGGGCCTGCGCATCGGCGATCATGATGAATACTTTGTCGTATTCACCGCTGTTCTGCAGCTGTACGCGGCCTCTCAGTGAGCCGACATAATGGCCGATATGCAGCCTTCCGGTCGGGCGGTCCCCCGTCAGTATGATTTTTTCCATATTCCCTCCATGAAAAATACTTCTGTCCGAAAAGGACAGAAGTATCTGCTATGCCACCTTTTGGACAATGCACCATCATGCATGTTCCGGATAACGGCCGGAAACCCGTCAGCGCCTACTCGTTCCCTTTCGGACTGCCCTCATAAGCCCATTCACCGGAATCATCCGTACAGCCTTTCCACCGCCGACTGCTCTCTGATCCTTCCGTAATCCGGTTACTCTCCTCAATCATCGGTTTACAGTGCTATTGTAGCACAGTTTCCCGTGCGGGACGGAAAAACTCACGCTGTCCCGTCTTCCGGTGCAAACAGGGAAATCACCCAGGCGCTGTCCACAACCGGGAAGTCTTCCTCCCGCACCCGGTAGAGATCCGGCGATGCGTCCATCTCTTCCTGCATCATGGATACCGGAATGAGGAAGGACATGCTTTTGTCGTCTGCCCGGACATTGATCTTCATGACTTCGTTCTCGGTGCGCTGATACTCGATGGAAGTGATATCCTCCGGGGTTCCCTTCCGGTTGTCCACGTATTCAATGAAGGTATCATACTTGGCCAGCTCCACCATGATGTCATCCATATCGTCTTCAAAGACAGCGATCTTTTCCGTGAATTCCTGCAGGGACGTGCATCTGCGCAGGCGGTATCCCTGTTCTGCCAGAGGTCTGCCCAGCCGGCTAAGCGGTGCTGTTTCCTTCTCGCTCACCAACAGAGCGAAGCGCAGGCCGCGGTCAATGTACAGCAGTGGATACTGGATCATGTACTCTCTGCGGCAGTGCGGACAGGACACATGAAAGATATCTCCGGAACGGCAGCGTTCCTTCAGGTCCGGCTCGGTATCAGCGTCTATGACGTCATACATTCTGACGCTGTAGGTATGTCCGCAGTAGGGACAGCGGTAGTCAATGGTTCGGTATTCAGCCATACAATCCTCAAAAATACCGGTATGAACCGGTATTGTTTAACGCCTTCTGCTTCTGGACATGATCTGCAGAATCCGCAGGAACAGGTTCAGGAAGTCCAGATACAGTTCGAACGCTCCGAATACAGCCAGGTTCTCCCGGATCTGCTGTCCCGGAACCGTGCCGTAGTAGAACTGCTTGATGCGCTGCATGTCATAGACCGTCAGGCCCATGAACAGGAACACAGCAAGGTAGTTGATGACGATGTTGTCGCGCAGGACCGGGATGAAGAAGCTCAGCACTGTGCATACGATCAGGGCGATCAGACCGCCCATGAAGATTCCGGAGAACCTCGTCATATCCGTCCGTGTTGTATGTCCGATGATCGTGCAGCACACGAACATCACGGCTGTGTAGATGAATGCGGCGAATACATTGCCGGCACCGTAGACGTACGGCAGGACACTGAAGGTCACACCGGTCAGTACCGCGTAGACATAGAACATCGTTTCCGCCATGGCTGTGCTCATGGTTGCCAGCTTCGCTGTCAGCAGTACGCACAGGATCAGCTGTACGACCAGAATGCCCAGCGACATCATCGGCATGCGGTAGAAAAAGGACGCCATTGCACCGCCCGAAGCCAGACTGCGGTAGCCCAGGAAGGCGATGACCGCTGTCAGGCTGAGGCCTGTGCTCATCTTTGTAAATACTTTGAGTATGTAGTTCTGAAGGCTTTCGCTTCCAGCTTGTGTGTATCCATATTCACTCATGTTGCAATACCTCCTTCCGGATCAACTATAATCATAGCTCGATTTGACCGGAAGTCAAATCCTCGGTTTCTGCGCACCAGTCGCTGATCTGAGCTGCAGGATCTTCTCCTTCAACGATGTCATAGGCCAGATGCAGTGTCTCTCCGTTCTTCTTTTCCAGAACCAGCAGGCCGAGATCGTTTCCCTCCTGCTGTCCGGGATACATCTCTGCGCCGACAATCTCTGTACGGGGCAGGATGATGAACTGATTGCCTTTGTTCCAGACGAACCAGTCCCTGCCGTAGAACAGGTACTGGCTATGGCCGGCTTCGGACAGCCGGTCGCTGTCGAACGAAGCACGGTCGGTGACCTGCTTCAGGATCCGGCTTGCCCGGGAACGGGCGATGAGCAGGCAGAAGATCAAGGAGAGTGCGAATGCGGCGATTGTGATGAGCAGCGCTGCCCGGACGAGCACTCTGCCGAAGAACAGGCCGCGGGCGAGCAGAGCGGTCACGATGCCCGCCAGTACGCCGAGCAGGGCTGCCCAAAGGAAGGCGCTTCTTCTGAATTTAGCACGGATGCGTTTTGAATTGTTTACTGTTCCAGCCATGTGCGGATTACCTCCATAATGCGTTTCTTTTCTTCCTCGCTTGCTGCGTTGAACCAGTGCACGGGCATCTGGTGATTGAACCATGTATACTGTTTCTTTGCGTACTGGCGGGAGTGCCTGGCGATCAGGTCTTCTGTTTCCTGGATGCTGCATTCCCCTTCAAAGTACGGTTTCCATTCTTTGTAGCCGATGCCCTTCATAGGCGGGTCATCGAAGGTGATTCCTTGCTCCAGGAGCGAAGCGACCTCGTCCCGCAGACCTTCCTGTACCATGGTATGTACGCGGGCATTGATCCGTTCATAGAGTACAGCACGTTCCATGGTACAGCCTACAATCAATGCATCGTAGACCGGTTCATGGCTCTGCAGGGCGACCTGGTCGCTCTGCCGCTGTCCTGTTCTCCGCAGAATGGTCAGCGATCGGAGCAGTCTTCTGCGGTTGTTCGGATGGATCTTCTGTGCCTGTACGGGATCGGCTTCCCTGAGCATCGTGTACAGTTCTTCGTTTGTATAGACTTCAAGCTGACTGTCCGCGGCGGGACCGTCCTCTTCGTGGAATACATAGTCATAGAGGCAGGCTTTGAGATAGAGACCGGTGCCGCCTGCGATGATGGGCAGGCGGGTTTCCCGGTCTATGACTGCCCGGGCTTCGCGCTGGAAATCTGCGGCGCTGTACGGTGTTTTCGGGTCCAGGACATCTATGAGATAGTGCGGGATGTCCTGCTTTTCTTCTTCCGTGACCTTTCCGGATCCGATGTCGAAGCCACGGTAGACCTGTACGGAATCACCGCTGATGATGATGCCGTTGAACGCCTGCGCTGCCTGTACGGAAAACGCTGTCTTTCCGCTGGCCGTGGGGCCGGCCACTACCAGTACTTTCTTCATCGCTTCAGTTCCTTTGCGAGGGACTCTTCATCGATAATGGAAAAGGTAGGTTCCCGGTAGATGCCGAAGTACGGTTCTTCACAATGGGACAGATCGTCCGCGATCCGCTGCAGATCTTCGCGTGTGAGGGCAGGCAGGACCATATGGTCGCAGGCTGCTTTCGCTGCCGTTTCTGCACTCATGCGCATGCCGGTTTCTTCTTCCCGGAAGCGGTCGATCAGGTCCCGCAGGAATACTTCTTCCTCCAGTCCGAGCATTGTCTCCGGCAGTTCCCGCACGAGTACGGTATCGCTGCCGAACGGTTCGAAGCGGATTCCGGCAGCTTCTGCCCAGGCATTCAGTTCTTCGATCCGTTCCACAGTGTCCGTACCGCACTGCAGGGATACAGGGATCAGCAGCGGTACCTGCCTGGTTTCTGTGTTCTTCAGGATCGCTTCATAGTGGATGCGTTTGCGGCAGGCTGTGAGATCCAGCACGGCCAGTCCCTGTTCCACCGAGCACAGTCCGTATCTGCCGTGCAGGATGCCGATGGCCTCCATGGGCGGGAATCCCTCCGGTTTGTGTACGGTATAGGGTACTGCCGGCTCCTGTGCCTAGATGAACGGGCGGACCACAGGCAGGTCTTCATCGAAGCGCTGCTTTGTGTAGTGCGGTGTTTCCTGAAGCTTTGTCTCCGGTGCGCTCACGGTCTGATGGAGAGCGCTGTACAGGGTCTGCGTGATCAGCTCTGCCAGCTGGTTCTCCTTACTGATGCGCACTTCCCACTTGGAAGGATGGACATTGACATCCAGCAGGTGGGGATCCATGGATACATTCAGGACCACCAGGGGATA
>JAFOIY010000090.1 GCA_017420505.1 Solobacterium sp.
AGCATGTACTGATTGTGTTGTTTCCGGGAAAGATTGCACCTATAATGTTTGTTGTGTTTGTGAATGGTTTCAGGGGGTCTGTATGGAAGAGATGACCAACAGAGAGATTGATCGGCGCATTGTCAGAATCCTGTTTCCCATCATGTGCGAATATGCACTGATGATGGTTTCCAGCATTATTCTGACAAGCTTTATCGGACGTCTGGCAGTGGATGAAATCTCCATCTACGGCCTGTCAACCAGAATATCCAATATCTACTTTGCGCTGTTCCGGGGCATGGGTGTCGGTCTGATGATTCTGTCGGCCAAAGCCTACGGACAGGGCAACATTGAACGGTGCAGATGGCTGCAGCACCAGTCCTATGAAACGATCATGCCGCCGGCGATCATCATGGCCGTCATTGCCTGGATCTTCGCCAGACCGCTGCTGTCCATCATGACCAAGGATCCGATGCTGCTGGACCGCGGTGTGGTTATCCTCAAGCTGATGCTTGTCTTCATGCCGCTGCAGGCGCTGATCGGTCTGAATACGGCTGCCTTCCAGGCTTTCGGCAATACCAAAACACCGATGCTGATTGCCGGTGCCGGCAATGTCATCGCCATCATTTCCGGAATCGTACTGATCTTCGGCATCGGCGGCTTCGGCGGCTTCGGCCTGAGAGGCGCTGCGATGGCCCAGATTGTATCGTGGGCAGGCATGGCATTGATCGGTCTGTATCTGATCTACGGTCCGAAGGGGCTCTATAAAGGCGTCGGCGAGGCGCATCCTCTGCTGGCAAAACCGGACGCGGAAGACGTAAAGACCATCTACCGGACAGGCATTCCGGTTGCGCTGGAGAACTCCTACTGGAATGTCGCCACGGTATACATCAGCCGGGTCATTCTGTTCTACGGCTCAAGCTACTACGCTGCCTACCAGCTCGGACTTCAGGCAGAGGGCTTCTGCGATGTACTGTCCGCCGGTTTCATGACCGGTGCGATGACACTGTCCTCCATGGCGATCGGAGCCATGGATGATCAGCTGTACCGTCGGTATTTCAAGCGTTTGAACTACTACTGTTTGATTGTCTGCTTCCTGACCATGAGCTTCCTGTTCTTCGGCGGCCGTCCGATCCTGCGGATCCTGACGGACAAGGAAGAACTGATCATGCTGGCGATGGGTTATCTCGTTGCGATGGTGTTCTCACAGATTCCTCAGCACATGGCCAAGGTTATTTCGGGATTCATCCGTACCAGCGGCCATGAGCAGGTGCCGATGATCATCAGCTTCCTGGGCATTGTGCTCCGGGTTGCGCTGGTCATCCTGTTCGGTGAAATCCTGCGTCTGGACATTATATTCGTATGGTGGGCATTCAACGCCGATCTCTGGTTCCGCTACATTGTTTCCCTGATCTACGGGAAGCGGAAGCGGGTGCTGGACTATATCTCGGATATGGCATAAGAGGGTATCATGGATACCCTTTTTCCTTTGTGGATAGGGTATAATAGCTGTTGTGAGAGGTTAGGATATGCTGAGTGTGAATGAACGGATTGCCCGTCTGCGCGAGTGGATGAGCACAAAGGGAATCGATATCTTCTACATACCGAATGCGGATGACCATCTGTCGGAGGAGTACGTGGCACCGCATTACAGAACAATGTCATATATGAGCGGCTTCCGCGGGGATGCCGGCTGTCTGATCGTAACGCAGGACTTTGCCGGACTGTGGACGGACGGAAGGTACTTTACGCAGGCAGAGAAGGAACTGCAGGATACCTGCGTTACATTGATGCGGATGCGCCAGGAAGGGGTGCCGGAGCCGCTGGATTTCCTGATGGAACATACACCGGACAAGGGACTGATCGGCTATGACGGGAAACTGGTTTCCATGGAGACCTCCCTGCGGATCTCCCGTCTGACAAGGCTCAGAGGCGTCAAGATCCATGTAACGGATGATCCGGCCGGAGAGATCTGGGGTGAAGACCGTCCCGCACTGCCGAAGGAACCGCTGTTCGTCCTGGATGAGAAGTACACCGGAGAAAGCGTACAGGAGCGTCTTGCCCGCGTACGGGAAGAAATGGTGAAGAACGGAGCGGATGTGCTCGTGCTCAGTGCGCTGGAGGATCCCTGCTGGGTGTTCAACGTACGCGGAAACGATATTCCGTGCCTGCCGGTGGCTTATGCATATGCAGTGATTACGCTGGATGAAGCAGCGTACTACGTGGACGAGGAGAAGGTAACTCCTGAGGTGCAGCAGCACTTTGAACAGACAGGGGTGGAGATCAAGCCCTATGAAGAACTGCAGGAAGACCTTTCGGATTTCCAGGGCAGGCAGATCTGGATCGACTACGATACGATCAATACCCGGATCGGTATGCATCTGGGCGGCAAGAACCGCTATATCCGGCAGAAGTCACCGGTCGGTCTGATGCGGGCTGTCAAGAATGAAACAGAGATCAGGAATACCATCAATGCGCATCTGAAGGATGGTACAGCCATGGTGAAGTTCATTCACTGGCTGAAGGAAACAGTGGGCACGGTTACGATGACGGAAGTGGATGCCCAGAACAGACTGTATGAACTGCGGGAAGCGGAAGAGGACTATATCGAGCCTTCGTTCCCGACAATCTCCGCCTACAAGGGCAATGCGGCTATGCTGCACTACAGCGCTACGGAAGAGAAGCACGCGGCCATTCAGCCGGAAGGCTTCCTGCTGGTGGATTCCGGCGGCACCTACCGTGACGGCACAACGGATATCACCCGTACGATTGCCCTGGGTCCGCTGAGTGAAGCGGAGAAGCGGTACTATACACTGACACTGAAGGGGCATCTAGCACTGGGCAGCGCGGTCTTCCTGTACGGGACGACCGGCTACAACCTGGATATTCTGGCACGGGGGCCGGTCTGGAAGGATGAGATCGATTATCAGTGCGGTACCGGCCATGGTGTGGGGCATGTACTGAGTGTGCATGAAGGCCCGCAGGGAATCCGCTGGGGTGTACCGACAGCCGCCAGGCCGAATGCGGTACTGGAGCCGGGCATGATCGTCACCAATGAACCGGGTGTATATCTGCCTGATGAGCTGGGTGTACGGATTGAGAATGAACTGCTGGTGGTAAAGGCAGGAAAGAACTTCTACGGCCAGTTCCTACGCTTTGAGGATCTTACCTACTGTCCGTACGAGATCGATGCGCTGGATCTGAGCCTGCTGAGCAAGGAAGAGATCGAACAGATAAATGCCTACCATGAGCGTATCTACAGCGCGCTGGCGCCGCGTCTTGACGAAGAGGAAAGGGAATGGCTGGCGCACGCAGTACGCAGGATCGAGGCATGAAGTACATCTCGTGGAATGTAAACGGGCTGCGGGCCTGTGAAAAGAAAGGCTTTGCGGATTTCTTCCGGGAAGCAGACGCGGATGTATTCGCGGTACAGGAAACCAAGATGCAGCCGGACCAGCTGACGGATACAATGCATTTCGACGGCTATCACATGTACATGAACAGCGCTGAGCGCAAGGGATATTCCGGGACGCTGGTGTGGACGAAGAAGGAGCCGATCAGCGTCAGCTATGAAATCGAGGGTGATGTGTCAAAGGAAGGCCGGGTCATTACCCTGGAGTTCGAGGATCATTACTTTGTCTGTGCCTATGTGCCCAATTCCAAGGAAGGCCTGCTGAGGCTGGACTACCGTCTGGAATGGGAAGGAATGCTCAGAGCGCATCTGATGAAGCTGGACGCGGTGAAGCCGGTCATCTACACCGGTGATCTGAATGTAGCGCATGAAGAGATCGATCTGCGCAATCCGGCATCCAACCGGCGCAATGCTGGATTTACGGATGAAGAGCGGGAGGCTTTCTCGTCGCTTCTGGCAGCGGGATTCAAGGATACATTCCGTACGCTCTATCCGGATACTGTACAGTACAGCTGGTGGAGCTACCGGTTCAATGCCCGGAAGAACAATGCGGGATGGCGTATTGACTACTTTGTGGTGTCTGAACGCCTTATGGACCGGGTCAGGGACGCAATGATCTACAGTGATGTAACGGGGTCGGACCATTGTCCTGTCGGACTGGTATTTGATGGAACGGAGGCACTATGACGATTCATGAGATGGCAGTGAACTGTGAGGAAGAGCTGCTGGACAGACTGGGCAGACTGGTACGGATCAAGAGTGTCCGGTCGGAACCGCTGCTGGATGCACCGTTCGGTGCAGGACCGCGCCAGGTGCTGGACTGTGCCCTGGAGATGCTGAAGGAAGACGGTTTCCGGACCGTTGATGTGGACCACTATGCCGGCTATGCCGAGATGGGGAAAGGCGAGCAGGTGATCGGGATCATCGGTCATCTGGATGTTGTACCGGCCTCTGAAGCAGATGGGTGGCACACCGATCCGTTCTGCATGCAGAGGATCGGAGACACCGTTTACGGCAGGGGAACGGCCGATGACAAAGGTGCCGTTGTTTCAGCCATGATGGCG